>JBBQIC010000276.1:0-5698 GCA_038324555.1 Chloroflexia bacterium | reverse complement strand
GGCGCGACAGGTCTGCTCTTCGGCACTGTGCAGGGCGTATACCAGGTGCTCCCCTGGTCGCTTGACTGGCTGCATAAGACCGGTAACGCGGGCCACATGATTGACCCCATGGCGCACGCGCATATGAACCTCGTGGGCGGCGTCAGCGTGGCGATTATGGGCCTCCTCTATTACTTCCTGCCCAAGCTGCTTGGCAGGCCAGTATTCAGCTTCAGGTTGGCGAAATTCAGCTTCTGGTGCATAGTTGTCGGCGTCTTCGGCTTCTATCTGGCGGCTGTCTCGCTGGGCTTCGTAGAGGGCAGCAGGATGCTGGACGGGATGACGTATGACGCCGCCAAGGCTTCGGTCGGCTTCTGGCACCCGTTGCTGCTGGCGACGACCGCCTCGGTCATGGGGCTGGGTTTCTGGTCGTTTATTGCCAACGTGTTGCTCACTGTCAGGGGACGGACGATTCGGACGATTCGGACGATTCGGACGATTCGGACGATTCGGACGATGGACGATGGACGACAGACGATAGGGTCCTCGAAACGTCCATCGTCCATCGTCCATCGTCCATCGTCCGAATCGTCCGAATCGTCCCCTCCCGACCGCAAACTGGTCGCTTTCATTGTGTTCAGCGTGATAGCTATTCTGCTGGGTACTATCCAGGGCGTCATACAGATACTCGATCCGGTTGAAGAGTGGCTGGAAGACGCAAGCCCTGCGGGGTATCTGGTCACGCCACTGGCGCACGCGCAACTCAATATGGTGGGTTTTGCTATTATGGCACTGATGACCATGAGCATATTCGTACTGCCCAGGATACTGGGGCGGACGGTGGTGGACCCCGTTGCCGGGCGGCGCGCGCTGGCGGTGATTGGAGTTGGCATCGCCTGCTCCTATGCTGTCTTCCTGGGTGTCGGCTTGCTAGAGAGCATTTATATCCATAACCATATAGCGACGGACCCTGACGCGGCTGTTCACGCTCGCCAGGCTGTGGTAGGCACATGGGGCCGCTACGCCCTATTTATTGGCGCGCAGGCAATCGTTGGTATTGGCTACGTATTGCTCTTCCGGCACATTTCGAGCGTGATAGGCCGCGAAACAATCAGGGCCTATTGGAGGACCTTTCGTGGACGTATGGGCACTGCGGGCCACGAGGCCCTGCGCGTTCACCCCCGCGCTCTCCCGCCTGCCTACCCAGAAGCGCAGCGCAAGGCCCTGCTGTCTGGCCTGGTCGAGGCTGTTGGGCTGATGGGTATCGGATGGATGTATAGCGGGCGGCCTTTCATAGGCATAATGCTGCTTGGAGGCTGGATCGCTGGCTTTCTGACTTTTATGTACGTCGTGCTGGCCGTCGCAGGCGGAGCAAGCGCCTTGCCGTTCCTACTTGTGCTCTACTACGTCTTCACGATTATGAGTGGTATAGCTTGCTACCGCAGCTATTTGCGAGACGCCAGGCTGCATTTGGCTGCGTAGTCAGACGGACGATAGACGATGGACGATGGACGATAGTATTGAAAGCCATCGTCCATCGTCCATCGTCCATCGTCCATCGTCTATCGTCCATCGTCTATCGCCCATCGTCTATCGCCCATCATCTGACGAATTTCGGGGCTTTTGGGCCTGAATTCGTGGAGTTATCCACATTAATGGCAAATTGGGCATGTTTAGCCGTTGACTCTGCTCACGCGAGGATGTATAATCACGCAAGCGTGAATGTACACGCCCCGCCATGTTCTGATGCGTCTGGCGGTATAGACACATTATCGGTTCTGTTTGGAGGTATGCAATGGTACAGGCATATTGCGTCAAGGATCGCAAGATGGTGGACATTAAGGACCCCCAGGAGATCACATTGAAGAATGGCCGCAAGGCCACGCAAGGCACGTGCCCGGAGTGCGGGACGAAAGTCACGCGCATCGGGTCTTCGAAGTAGCGCCTGGTCTTCGGGCTGGGTGGGATCGTAACACACGAAGCAGCGAGGGATCTCACAGGGTGCGTGCTCGCGTCTTACTTCTACTTGATACTCTAACAACTATTGTCATGGCGCAGCGCGTGAAAAGCGTATAGGGGAGCGGGTCCGTAAAGTCCGCTCCTCAATTCATTAGAGGCGTGCCAGAACATGGACGATGAGGATCACTTTCTCAATCAGGTGCTCTCAGGCATAGCGGAAGCGGAGATTATCACAATCTTCTTCCCGTTGCTCAGACGCGCCATCGTGGTAGATACGCGCAATAGAGATGGCGAGGGCCACATGGTGGAGGTGCTATCACAGGTAGGCTCAATGGAAGAGCGGATAGCCGTCATCGAAGGGATGCGCCCGGAGTTTGGCAAGGTGCATAGCATCCTCGGTATTCCCTGGATCAAGTCAATCAACAGTCTACGCGAACAAGGCATCATCGAGCGGCTCGTGGACCGCCTGTCCAATTCTGCGATGCCCCGCTCAAAGGCTCAGGAGAAGGTGCGCAGGGCTATCGCGCAACTGGCGCACATTGAGCACCGAGCTTTTCTCGCCCTGATACGCGGCGAGGGCTACCAGACCTTGTGGTCGTCTCGCGTCTAAAAAGAGATTATAAAAGCAAAAAACAGCCACAGGGTGGCTGTTTTTTGCTTTTATAATCCGTAAGAAAGATTATTGAACTACTATCGTCAGCAGGCCATCGAGGTCGAACTGGCGCATCAGTTGCATCTCCTCGGTAGTTGGTTCGGGGGTGGTGGGTATTTCGCCGGGCGGCATCACCAGATCGAAGCCGGTGTTCTCGCGCACTTCTTCAAGGGTTGCTCCTGGGTGGACGCTTTGTAGGCGCATTTCACCCCCAGACGTGAAGTCCATAACGGCCAGTGGGGTAACAACCAGGCCGGGTTTCCCACCTGCCTCCGTTTTGCCTCCTTCGGGCCAACCGGGCAGGCTGACGAAGCTGACCTTTGGGACGAATACGCGCCTGTCGTGCGATGTGGTATAGAGTATGATGCGCTTTGCTCGCTGCGCCCAGGGGATCGCAGCGGAGCCTGGACCCCTCAGCCTGGGTTTAGTGGCGGGGCCTATATAAGCCAGATTCACGTTGCCGCGCCTGTCTATTTGCAGCCCGCCCGCGAAAAACACGTCGGCGCGCCCGCCTGTCAGGAGCATCAGCACGTCGGGGAAGGGCAGCACGGCTTCGGCTACGAGATTCGCGTAGTCGCCCGATGAAGGCGCGAGTGGATCCAAGAGGGTGTTTACTCCGCCGCTTGCTCCCGCCATGAGGGTAAGGTTCGGCGCGTGGGTAAGCTGGGCGAGGCGCGTCGCCGCCATCGGAATAAGGCTGTTCGCGCCCATGAACACCAATTCTCCGTCCCGCAGATGGCGGGACATGGCAGCCGCCATCACATGCCCACGAGAGTAAGCAGCGCCCTCACCCGCGCCCGGATACCTGAAGAAGGCCACAGGGTCAGACCCTGCGCGCAGTACGGGTTTGTAGTCGTCACTCATTTGTTCACCCTGTCTTTATTGACGATAGACGATAGACGATAGACGATAACCGCAACCATCGTCTATCGTCTATCGTCTATCATCTATCGTCCGCTAGATTTCCCCAATCCATTCCTGGTTCTGCACGCGCCGCATGTACTCCTCCTGGTCCACTATACTGAGCACGTAGGTGCGCAGGTAGTCTTCGAAGCCTTGTTGCGTGGCTGCGGCTTTCAGGTAGAGGCGTAAGTGAACGTCGTCGTAGTTGTAGTAACGGTGGGACGACGTTGGGTGGCAGCCGAACGTCACTGGCACTACGGCTGTGGTCCTGAAGGCGGGTATGGCGGTTTGGGCGGGATACTTCAATATCTGGTTGTTGTCTATCACGGCTTCGACCTGCATGAGCACAGTATCTGCGGCCATAGCCAGTAGTTGATCGTGGAACGGGCTGCCTTTGAAGAGGCCGTTGCCGTATTCGTCGGCCTGCTGGCAGTGGACGAGGGCGACCGAGGGCCGGATAGCCTCCACCGCGAGGTACTTGCGCCTGGTGAAAGGGTCGCTTACCTGCTTATAGTAGTCGGGCGAGGCTTTGGGGAGGCTGGTGTTCTCTACGCCCGGCGGTAGCGCGACGAAGGGCTGGTCCCATGCGCCCGCCTGTAGCGCCATCGTAAGGCTGCCTGCCTCTACGTCCACGATCTGCGGTTTTTGAGCGCCGCTTTCAACTACGCGGCGAAACGTGGGAGCCAGGCCAAGATGCTCGAAGCCGATATAAGCGCATATGATCCGATCTACCAGCCCCGCGCCTATGAGCAATTCTGCCGCCAGCGAATAAGACGGCCCAGCGTATAGGGTCTCGAAGCGCTTGCCCTGGCGCACACATTCACGCACGAGGGCCATCGGCACATTGTGCATGTGCATACCGCCTACCCATAGAGACGCAGAACGTTCGGGGATTAGAGTAGATACTGCCTCTTCGGGAGTCATAACCTTGGATGTGCGAGTGGGTGGTTCGGAAGAGATTTCCGCGTTGGTTGGTTGATCGGTCATTCTAACACTTCTACGTCTACCGTCGGCACTCGCAAGCGTTGGCCGTTCGCCATTGTCACGTCCACTACAGGTGCGACCACGCCTGATTGGGCTGACCTTGGGCCGACGGGCAGGCCGACCACCTGGCCTGTCTGTCCCAGGTAGGCCGGAGAGAGCAAACGCACCTGCGTGTCTATTCCCAGTTTAGGTCCGCCCCCTTCGAGCCATTGGACAGCTGTGGTGCGCGCCAGTGGGATGATTATCTCAGGACGCGCAAGTCCACCGCGCAGGCGTGTAGTAGCGTCTATGGCTACTTCTTGTCCGTCGTGGGCGGCGAGCAACTCAAAGGTGCGCTGGCACATGGGAGCCGATCCGAAGCCCTCCATTATTATTATCGAGAAGTCGGGTGGCACGCTTGCCATAGGGCCGGGTGCGGGAGGAGGGAAGACCCAGCCGTTGCTGCTCATAACGCTTGCCCCCAGCCGCCATGAGGTCTCGCCTGGCGGGTAACCAAGGAAGTCTGCCAGTTCCCCGGCCCTTATGCTGCCCGCGATTACCCCACGCGCCCCACGTTCTACCATACGGCGCAGAGCGTCAGCAGTTACCTCGGAGCCGCCCAGGACGACGGCGTAAGTCACCCTGGCGTCTATCCTGTCGGGCGTGATCGGCTCCTCGCTGCCTACTGTCACAACTTTGAGCACGCCGTGCTGTTCGCCGCCTACGCCAAAGATGCCTCGCACGAGCGTAGCCGGGGTCTCGACAACCGCTCCATAATGGGGGATAACGTCGGTTACGATGCCTTTGAGGTGAGCTTGCAGGCTCACAGGCTCGGCGGGCATGGTGATCAGGCCGAAACCCGTAGCGGGATCATAGCCTGTGAAAACGCCTGCCACCGGGCATCTGGACACCCGAGTGCCTAAGCCACCCCTCCGCGCGAGTATTTGACCACTCTCTACCTGCGCGCCACTGTTTACGAGCAATCGCCTGGGGACAGCCGCAGGCGACATGCCGAGGTCGGTAGCGATGTCCACGCTCACCGGCGATGCAGTCAACGTGGTCTCCGCGACCACATCGGAAGGCTCTACACGCTGTCCCGCCTGCACCCTCACCTGGCCCGGCACAGGCAAGCGTCTCTCGCGTCGCACAAGGATGTTGGCTGCTATGGTAGGTTGGGGTATGGGGTAGTATAGGCTCACGTTATCTCCGTGCAATAGGGTGAGGGAATAGGGTGAACCCGTA
>JBBQIC010000275.1:0-5707 GCA_038324555.1 Chloroflexia bacterium | reverse complement strand
ATCACTCACCTTACCAACCTGTCTGAGAATTGGTACCGTTATCCCTAACGCTTACGACCGTGTAGTGATTCTTCGCTGCGGCTCAGAATGACACGGGTCAGTTGGTCCTGCTTCTTCTAGTGCCTGCGTAAGGTGAGTTACCACGATTGTGAGTTTTGACAAAGGCTACGACCGCGTCCCCAGTATCACCCGGCGAGAACCGTAAGCCAAACTACACAAATTCTAATCCAACACCCCTGGCCGCTCACGAATGACCATCATAGTCGCTAGCATCATCGCAATTGCGGTTTCTTGCGCACTCTCTCCCTTTTCATCTTGTACCGCCACTACATCGCCCGCACAAACAATAATCGTGCGCCCGGCCCGCAGCACCCGCCCACGCGCTATGAACCTTGCACCCCGCGCGGGTGCAAGGAGGTTCACTTTGTATTCTATACTCAATACCCCTGTTTCTGGGGGCATCACGCTCAGTGCGGCGTAACCACAGGCGCTGTCGGCAATAGTAGTAACCACACCTGCGTGCAGGAAGCCATGCTGCTGTGTAAGGCCCTCACGGAAGGGCATCTCTATCTCAACGAGGCCCGGCTCCAAGCGTGTGAGCGTTGCGCCGAACAAGCCCATTATCTGCTGCCGTGCGAAACTCGCCCGTACCCGTTCGGAGAACAGGGGATTAGGAGGGTTGTCTATCAAGTCTTTCACGCTTCACGCCCTAACTCAAACACGTTGTGTATCTTCCTCACCGCCCTGTCCTCATCTACGCTGGGGAGCACGAACGATAGGTTTAGCTCAGACGAACCCTGGGCGATTGCGAGCACGTCTATGCTTTCCGCGCCCAGCAAAGTGAACACCCGGCCCGCCACGTCGGGTTTGCCCCTCATGCCGGAGCCGATAACGGCCACTATGGACACCCCGCTATGCACATCTATACCCTCTATCAGCCCGTGCCTTATCTCGCCCTCGAAAGCATGATCGAGGGCAGTCTCGGCGCGGCGGGCAAAGCGGTCCTCTATCACCAGGCTGATGTTGTACTCGGACGACGACTGCGAGATCATCAGCACATTGATATTTTCGTGCGCCACCGTCGAGAATAGACGCGCAGCCACGCCCGGAAGACCTATCATCCCTTTGCCTTGCACCGTCAGCAGCGCCAGCTTAGAGATAGATGTAATGGCGCGCACAGGACCCGCCCCTTCCTGGCTGTCAGGGCCAATAAGCGTGCCCGGCCCTTCGGGGTGAAAGCTGTTGCGTATGTAAACGGGTATGCGGCGCTCGACCGCTGGGGCAATTGTCTTGGGGTGGAGTACCTTCGCGCCGAAATAAGAGAGTTCGGCGGCTTCCAGGTAGGAGATTTGCGGCAGGGTGCGGGCCTCGGCCACCACGCGCGGGTTGGCGGTCATCACGCCGTCAACATCGGTCCAGATGATTATCTGGTTTGCGCCAAGCACGCTACCCACGATAGACGCCGAATAGTCAGAGCCGCCGCGTCCCAGGGTAGTGGTGAAGCCATCCTCCGTCGCGCCGATGAAGCCTGTTACTACGGGTACTGTGCCGTTCTCCAACATGGGGCCGAGCACGGCTTTGGCGCGCTCTTCGGTCCATAACATCAGGGGAAAAGCATTGCCGAAAGTGTCGTCCGTTACCAGGAAGCGTGTGGCCTCCACCGCCTCCGACCTGCACCCGGCGCCTCGCAGCGCGGCGGACACTAACCGGCACGAAAGCCGCTCTCCGATGCCCGAAATATAGTCCAGCGTACGCGGGGTGACTTCGCCTAATATAGACACGCTCTGTATGAAGTTCTGAAGCTCGCCGACAAGGGCCTGCACTTCGCTGTGCATGGTAGATTTCTCGTCGCCCAGTTGCAAAGCCTCCACGATTTCCGCGTGGCGCTTCTGCACGTTGAGCACAAGCTGCAACGCCTCGAACGTCTGTTTTTCAGCAGCCCTCTGCGCGGCCATAATCAGCATATCAGTCACGCCCGATACGGCAGACACCACGACCACCACGCGCCCGGTATGCGCCCCATCGCTCACAATGCGGACAACTCCCTTTATCCTCTCGGCGTCTCCAATCGAAGTACCGCCGAACTTCATTACAGTCAAAGTCAAAGTGGCCTCCATTGCCGCAAGTCTTCCTGCGTGTTATCCATCAATGTTCTCCATTCAGCCTCAGGCTGTATACCGCAAATGACAATAACCTCGCGTCGGCCTTCGGATCGTCCGTAGGCAAAGGCGCTTCGGGGCTGGCTAATGTGATTATATTGTTGCCGGGTGGAACGGTTACTGAAATGCTAAACTGCTTCGGGTCGGAAGGCAAAAGCTGCAAGCTAGCGAGTTGCTGCCCATTTATGGCTACTATGAGCGTGCGTGACTGCTTGTAGGCGTATGCCGTGAAAGTTAGCGTGGCGCGCACCGCCTGGTTGGACACGTTCATTGCAAGTATCTGGCAGGGCACGTCGTTTGGCTGACCTGCCAGTTCGTGATTGACGCGGTCGGCGAAGCGATAGACCACACCGTCGCTTCTGGTCTCACTACTATACCAGCCGTACCCCAGGTCAAGCGAAAGCGGATCAGCCGGGGCAGACGCGCGAGGCACTTCGTAAGCCCGCAGAATCTTGTCGTCATAGACAGGCGCGCTGTTCTCCCCAAGTATTCGCTTTACAGCGCCCTCATATTTGGGCCAATTAGTCTCGCTAATCGCATCTTTATACAATATCACGTAGCGAACGTTGTAATAGTTCAGAATGGGTATGCCCTGGACCTTATCATCAGTCCTCTGCACAATATCGTGCTCAGGATACGCCTGCTGTTGTAGTTGTTCAGATGAGTTGAGCATCCAGAGTTTACGGAAGAAGGTTGCGTGTTTCACAAAGTTGTTAGGATTGGTCAACTTACGGTCTCTCGCCAGTTTTCCACTAAAGCGCGGCTTTTGATGAATTAGCTGGTACGCCATGTAGCGGTCGGCTCCCGCGCCTTCGTCGCTAAACAGGGGCAACTCCAGGATAGCATACTGCTGGCGGTCTTGCGCGATCTGCTTATAGAAGTCAGGCCAGTCGGGGGGCACGGTCGTCGCCTGCCCGGCAGCGGCCATGAACCCACCTAGTGTCACGAACAGGAATAGAACTGTAACGCCTAAGGGCAATACCCGATGCACGAACTTTCCCGGCTTTCGGGCACGAACCTGCCACCAGGCAAGCACAGCGGCGAAAATTGAGCGCAAACCAAAGGCGACCAGAGTGCCAAGCCCTAATAGCGAGATGATGGCGAAGCGGCCCGGATCGCGGCCTATGCTCAAGACGGGCACATTTTGTATGAGGGCATAGGGCAGCGCAACGTCCGTGACCTTGTCATTCATTATCAGTTGAGGACCGAGCGCGATTGTATAAAAAATGAGCGCCGTTATGGCCCAGAAGAGCGCCATGTTTCGGTCCCGATAGCCTCTACGCCAGGCCGACCACAATCCAAAAAGCGCCACCCCGAAAGTTAGATACCCAGGATTCTCCAGGCCAGGTCCGAGTAGAGCAGCGAAATCAAGTGAGTGCTGCACGCTCTGATAGCCAATATTCAACCAGGGCGATTGTGCGGCCTCCTGGAGCATAGGTAGAAGCACAGTCGGCGTTATGATCACCGCATATGTGCCGCCAAGAGCCGCCAGCTTGAGGAATGTTGACCGCCTCTCCCGCCAGCTATGAGCCGTAAAGAGCAGGAAAACAAAATAGAGAGCAGTGGCGCAGACAGCGTATAACAGGTATTGCCAGTCGGTGAATGACATGAACACCAGCATTGCCACGGCAAGCACAGCGTAGACCGGCCAGTTTCGATTTTCCGCTTGTTTCTGATTCTGTTGGCATTCCCATTGCCACCCTTTTCTGATCCAGGTCCGAGGGCCGTTAAGGGCATGAAGGACCAAAAGTATGTAGAGCGGCAGCCACTCCTCAGATACCATGTTGGACTGGCCGAGTGAGAGGAAGTCGAGCACCCGAAAATTGCAGTAAGTGGCGACAGCCGCGCCCGCAAACGAGGCCCAGGGATCGCCGACAAGGTAACGAAAGAGTAGAAAGCTGAAAAAGCCCGTCAAACAAAAGGCGAAGATGAAAAGCAGGTTGAACGCCGTGACGTAGCCAATTGTAAGGTTGAGCGGCATCGTCAGCAACCCGTTGAGCGGGTTGAAGGTGTGGAAGCGTAGGCTCGTACCAGTGGGGTAGTAAATATATGCGGTGTAAAAAGGGTCCTGGTGCAGGTCGAAGAGGGCAGTCTTCAGCCAGTAGTTATTCCAAATGTTCTGGTAAGCATCGTTGGCTCCGCCGAGCGCCCCGGTTGTGAGATTAAGCAAAGCAGAGCGTGTATAAATACACGATAAAGTTAAGGCCCCAACGAAGCCCCATAAGACCGGACTGGCGAGGAATGCACGCGGTCCAGGACGTTCTCTTTGCTCAGTGACCGGATCGGGAGGGATGTTTCCCGGTAAGGGGGTGCCCTGTAAGACTCCCCTGGCCTGAACTTCGACCATTTGCTTTCTTAGAGCGTACCGCACACGAGCTGCGGCAGCGCTATTGGAACCTCGCTAAACACGTACAATTATAGAATAAAGAATCGCCCGACTGCAAAGATGGTCAGCCGGACCCTTAATCCAAACTTAACTTTTCTCTAGGCTATCTTTAACCTATCACCACTAAACTAATACAGGACCGCGATTTCCTATGGACGATTTCCAATATCAGTCAACCAGATCTAGAGGAGAAAGAACAACTATCTTATGAATATTATTAAGCAATTTCAGGGCAACATCGGACGAATAGCTCTCGCAGGAACCGTAGCAACAATGATAGTTACGGGTTTAGCAGGCTGTGGAGGAACAACCACCGCCACTATAGACCCTACGTCTACCACAGCAGCAGCTTCCGATGTCTCTACCGCCCCCACCGATACCATTGCAACGGGCAGCATGGAGACGCCTACGCAGCCTTCGACCGGTTCTACTGACCAGATTACTCCTACCCAGGCCTTAATGGATCAGTCCACTCCTACTCAAGCTCCGGTGGGCGCGAGTGATCAGGTCACTCCTACTCAGGCGATGACCGGTCAGGGCGGCACGAGCGGAAGCGCAACTGGTACCCAGATCAAGGCCACGTTGAAAGAATGGGCTATTGACCTGAGCCAGAAAGAAGTGTCTGCTGGCAAAATAACGTTTAGCGTCACAAACGAAGGCGTGATGCGCCATAACCTGACAGTCATGGACAGCAATGGGGGCAAAATTGGACAGACTTCGACCTTTGCGTCGTCCGAGGGCGCCCAAACCCTGGCAGTGGACCTCCAACCCGGCACATATAACATAATTTGCAGTCTGCCAGGTCACGCCCAGAGGGGCCAACAAACGACATTAGTCGTCAAATAGCCCGAGATTTGTAATGGGGCAAAGGACGTAAGTAGCAGACAACGTAGGATTTTCGCGCCAATAACTCTCCCCTCCCTTCTCAAAAGCAAGAATAGGCCCAATGGGCCTATTCTTGCTTCCTAGGTCAGAAAACGAAACGCACTGATCAATTAAGCATGAGCTACATCGTGGGATATCCTTAGGGCGAGCGCGGTAATAAGTTGACATTATAAGGGAGATATGTCATGTTAGCGACATGACACGGATACGAGCCAGTCGAACAGAGAAATATGAGCAAATGCGCCAGATGCTCAATGAGAAACAGTGGAGACACTTT
>JBBQIC010000274.1:0-5709 GCA_038324555.1 Chloroflexia bacterium | reverse complement strand
TGCCGCCACTATCGAAGGCGGCGACGTGTTGGTGATACGCCCGGACCTCGTGCTGGTGGGTCTCTCGGAGCGCACATCATCCGAGGCGATAGACGCCCTGGCGTGTGGCTTTGCAAAGCAAGGCAGCCCAGTCAGGACCATCTACGCCGTGATAATGCCTAAGCAACGCTCTACGATGCACCTTGATACGATCTTCACAATGCTGTCGCAGGACGACCTGCTCGTTTACCCGCCGCTCATCATGCCCGGCGGCGGCGAACAAGTGGGTATCGTGCGCATCTCCATAGGCGCAGACGGCTCGACCAGGTTGCAACCCGTAAGAAAGTCGCTAGTGGCCTGCCTGGAGGACGAACTTGGGACGAAACTGAACCCCATCTTCTGTGGCGGGACCAGTCGCCTCTATCAAGAGCGCGAACAGTGGACCGACGGAGCTAACGCCTTCGCCCTGCGCCCCGGCCTTATCGTCGGCTACGAGCGCAACGAACAGACCTATAAAGCCCTCGAACTCGCAGGCTACAAGGTTATACCGGAAGGCGACATAGTGCGCTGGCGGGTCGGCGCTACCCAACGCGGGTGGGTAACTAACGAACCCCTGCTCGAAGAAATCAGGACGCACCCTGAACGCAAATACGCTATCAAAATCAGCGGCCTTGAACTCTCACGCGCCAGGGGCGGCCCCAGGTGCATGACCATGCCTCTGCTTAGAGACGATATTAGCTGGTAGGGTGAGGGAGTAGGGTGGTCCCGTAGGGGCGCACGGCCGTGCGCCCCTACCCCAACACCACGGGACACCCGTAGGGGCAGGTCTCTGTGCCTGCCCTCTCTCCTTACCACCAACATTAGGGTGCGCGAGCAGGGCAGGCACAGAGACCTGCCCCTACGATTGCTCCTCTAACCTGAACACTTACAGCAATGACGATTCACTATCGTCCATCCTCCTCCCTCCCATCTCCCCCAACTCATACAGCACAATTGTCAGCGCGGCGACTGCGGCGGTCTCGGCGCGCAGAACACGCGGACCCATATTCACCAGGAGCACGCCCCGCTCGTTGGCCTCCCAAAGCTCATCCTCGGAAAACCCCCCTTCGGGGCCGATGAACAGGCTTACGCTTTTGAGGTCTTGCGCTTCCAGTATTGCGTCTCTAAGGGACAGGTCGGCGTTGGGCGCTGGCATGAGGGCAATGTGGTTGCTATCTTCCTCCATCCTGCGCCCCTCGGCGTTGAGGGCTTCGTTCAAGTCTAGCTTGCTTGTTAGTCCAGGGATTACCGTGCGCCCGCTTTGTTCGGCGGCCTCGCGGATGATGCGCTCCCAACGCTCGCGCCTGCCCTTCTCCGGCGGACCGGGCACACTGCGCTCCGACAGTATCGGGACGAAGTTCGTAACCCCCAGTTCGGTGCATTTTTGCAGCGCCCATTCGTATTTGTCGGGCTTGTTCAGCAACGACAGGTAAAGGTCCACACTATGCAGAGGTTCGGCCACCCCGCTCGATTTGCTCAGGACGCTGCCGGTTATCATTTCCCTGCCGACTTCGATAAGCCGCACGCGATATTCGTAGCCGCCCCCATCAAACAGAATGACCTCGTCCCCGGACTTCATACGCAGCACGCGGCTTATCTGGTGCGCAATATCACCGGAGAGTTGCACATCTTTTATTCGGAGAGTTTCGGGCGAAACGAAGAACCTGTGCATGGGAGTTTTGAGTTTTGAGTTTTGAGTTTTGAGTTAGTAACATAGATAACTCAAAACTCAAAACTCAAAACTTTGTTCTCGCTCGGTCGAAGCGACGGCGTGCGATGTACAACAACAGCGCAATAAGGACGATAACCATCACTATAAGGGCGTAGAGCTTGAACAGGCCGCTCGGCAAGAGGAAGGCGAGCACGCCGAAAGTGGCCGACAGCAGGTAGAAAATCATAACCACCTGCTGCTGGCTCAACCCCATATCGAGCAAGCGGTGGTGCAAGTGCGCCCGGTCGGGTGACATAGGGGAACGGCCACGATATATCCTGTAAATGATAAGATAAGCTCCGTCGAGCAGCGGTATGCCGAGCACGAGCAGGGCTGCTGCTATCTTCGCGCCGCCGATGATGGATAAGATAGCTAACGTGAAACCGAGGAACATTGCGCCGGAATCGCCCATGAAGATGCGGGCTGGGTGGACGTTATAGGGCAGGAAGCCGAGGATGGCCGCCCCTAAGATGAGGGGTAGATAAGCCAGCGTGTACTGTCCGGTATCTGAGCCTCTGGGGAAGAGAGTGACAAAAAAGAGCACAGCGCAAGCAAGAAGACTGACGCCACCCGCCAGGCCGTCCAGGCCGTCAATCCAGTTGATCGTATTGGTCATCCCAACGATCCACACCAATGTAAACAGTATCGCCGCCAGGATAGGAAGCTGAATTGTGCCTCCAAATGGGCTTTGGATGGAGGTGGCGAGCACCCCCGCACCCTGGTCGTAGTGGACTGTACCCGCAGGCTCAGGGAAGTTAGGGGCAATTATGTTAGGACCACCAGGCCATATAAGGCTCGGTACGATCACCAGGAGAGATGCGCTAATCTGCCACAACAACTTGGAAATGGGCTTGAGTCCTCGAAAGTCGTCTATCGCCATAACTGCGGTGATAATGCCAGCCCCAAATAGCATCAAGAGGACGCGGCCCGCCTCGAAAATGTTGTTGCCACTTTGCAATCTCGTTATAGGCAAGAGAAGGTAGATAATAATGCCCACAGCAAAGGCCGCAAACATCGCCAACCCGCCAAGCCTGGGCACCGCCACCCTATGTACGCGCCGTTCTTCACCGGGTACATCAACCAACCCACGCCGCAGCGCCGCCCTACGCACCAGAGGCGTGAGCAAGAGCGATACTATCAGCGTTACACCAAACAGCAACGCCATGTTGATGGGGTTGGCTGGGTCAGTTGACAATGTTCCTCCGAAATGTGTTGAAAGTTGAAAGTTGAAGGTTGAAAGTTCATAACCTTCAACCTTCAACTTTCAACCAGTGCCAAACTGCCTATCCCCCGCATCACCCAGGCCGGGCACGATATAGCCCACTTCGTTCAGATGGCTGTCTACGGCGGCGACGTGGATGGGTACGTCGGGGTGCTCGCTATGGAAGTGCTCCACGCCTTCGGGAGCGGCTATCAGGCCAACGTACTTTATCTTTTTGGCTCCCCATTCCTTCAGCATCTTTACGGTCGCGGTGGCCGAGCCTGCGGTTGCCAGCATAGGGTCCAGTACCATGCACAGGTCTACGGTAGGCTGCACGGGGAGTTTATTGTAATATTCGACAGGCAAAAGAGTGCGGTGGTCTCGGTAGAGGCCGATGTGCCATACCTGCGCGGTGGGTATCAGGTCGAGCGCGGCGTCCACCATGCCTACGCCCGCCCGCAAGATAGGCACGAAGCCGATGCGATCCGAGAGCTTGCAGCCCGTAGTGAGTGCCAACGGCGTCTGCACCTCTATTTCGGTAGTGTACATATCGAGAGTAGCTTCATAGAGCAGCAAGCCGGTTATCTCGCGCACAACCTCGCGGAACTTCTTAGGCTCTGTAGTAACGGCGCGCATCAGTGCCAATTTATGCTGGACTAGCGGATGTGTTGATACGTGTAGTTCTTTCATTTAGTCACCAATATGAAACAGTATTAGTCATAGCGGAGTCGCGCTCCACAGTTCTCACAGAAGCGCGGGTAGTCATACCTTTGTCTCACCGTGCCGCAAACCGGACATCGGTAAACGACCAGCCAGAAAATGAGAAAGGGTATACCTATGACGACCAACGCCCACAAGGGCAAACCTTGACCAGATGAGATCAAAAACAGATTTAGCAGAATAAGAGCGATGTAAGCACCCCATGCCAGAAGGGCCACTCTTCTCCGTTTAGCAAACTCCCTGATGACCTGCTCGTTAGGCTCAGGCGAGTGATTGTAGTTTGGTCCCATGCTTTATTCTCTGGTTACAGTCGGAATGCTATCCCTGGATGCCAGGCACCGGGAACTTACTGCACAACTCAAGCACTTCTCGGCTCACACGCGCCTTCACATCCTCGTCGGTCGGGGCGTGGAGCACCTCGCCTATCATGCGGGCGATGGCGTCCATCTCAGGCTCTTTGAAGCCCCTGGTAGTGACGGCGGGCGTGCCTACTCGGATGCCGCTTGCCTTGGCGGGTGGCTGTGGGTCGTAGGGTATGGCGTTTTTGTTGACGGTAATGCCTACCTCGTCCAGCGCGTACTCGGCCTCCTTGCCTGTCAGGTTGAGCGGGCTTACGTCCACCATCATCAAGTGGTTGTCTGTGCCGCCCGATACCAGGCGCAGCCCCGCAGCTTCCAGACCGGACGCCAGGCGTTTGGCGTTGACCACTATCTGCTGCTGGTATTCCTTGAAGCCGGGTTCCAACGCCTCTTTGAAGGCCACCGCTTTGGCGGCTATTACGTGCATGAGCGGCCCGCCCTGTATGCCTGGGAAAACAGTCTTGTCAATTGCCTTGGCATACTCGGCCTTGCACAGCACCATGCCGCCCCTGGGACCGCGCAACGTCTTGTGGGTTGTTGTCGTCACAAAGTCAGCGTATGGGATGGGCGAGGGATGTACGCCCGCCGCCACAAGGCCCGCGATGTGTGCCATGTCCACCATGAGCATCGCGCCCGCAGCGTCGGCTATCTTGCGGCATCTCTCAAAATCGAATATGCGGGAATAGGCGCTCGCCCCCACCACGAGCATCTTGGGACGCTCCTCCAACGCCTGTCGTTCAAGCGCGTCGTAGTCAAGCCGCTCGGTCTCGCGGTCAACGGCATACGAAGATGCAGTGTACAGCTTACCCGAGAAGTTGATAGGATAGCCATGAGTAAGATGTCCGCCGAAGGCCAGCCCCATGCCCAGAAGTTTGTCACCTGGCTGGAGCGCCGCCATATATACCGCCATGTTAGCCTGCGCGCCGGAGTGCGGCTGGACGTTGGCGTGGTCGGCCCCGAAAATCTCCTTTGCACGCGCTATGGCGAGAGTCTCTGCCACGTCTACGTATTCGCACCCGCCATAGTACCGCTTGCCAGGATAACCTTCCGCGTACTTATTTGTGAGCACCGAACCCTGGGCTTCCAGCACCGCGCGGCTGACATAGTTTTCCGAAGCAATTAATTCGATTTTGTCGCGCTGACGTCGCTCTTCGTTCTTTATAGCCTCCCAAATCTCAGGGTCAACTTCACTGAGCGGGCGGTCCACCGGGGCCTCGTTCGTACCCGCTCCTTGCTTCTGAGCGGAAAGCGTGCTATACATGCGTTGCTCCTTGTATTTCGTTGGAACGTTGGAACGTTGGAACGTTGGAACGTTAATAAGACTGCCAGAATTATACAACTTGGCGAGGGCATTTGCTAGACAGAGGCAGTATTTGGTAATAGGGCTGATGCAAAGTCGTAGTGCTTGTAGGAAAAGAACCAAGCTGAAGTTGTCATTCTGAGCGAAGCGAAGAATCTCGTCGTGGGGCAGGATGTTTGGATCACCGTAAATCCAGCATCTACGCGAGGGACGAGATTCTTCGCTTCGCTCAGAATGACAACTTCAGCTTGGTTCGTTCTACCCTTGACACCTACTTTGCATCAGTCCTGCTGTATGTAAGAGTACAGATTAGGGGTAGAGGAAAATGCTGGGTAGGGGCGACCCTTGTGGTCGCCCTCTTGACGAAGACGAAGCGGTGTGCAGACAGGGCGACCACAAG
>JBBQIC010000273.1:0-5711 GCA_038324555.1 Chloroflexia bacterium | reverse complement strand
GTGCCATGTGGCAGCGCCATGAACTGCTCATACGTCCAGGTCACAGGTTCTTCCACCAGGCCGAAGACCCGGAACGCCCACCTGTCGAGCGGCGAATGGGGCACTCCACCGTAGTGGAGCACAGGCCACTTCTCAGTCAGGGATTGCCCCGGCGGCAGGCGTTTCTTCAGTTCGTCGGCATCGAATTTTCGTTCGGGCCGCACCCTATTCAGTATATTGTCAAGCATAGCAGTACCTCATACTCAGGCATCATATCCTTTGTTATTATACAGTATACAACGCATGATTGCGTCGGAGCAGATTTGCCGTGCGTCCATGCCAACAAACTAATCCTACGTGGTTATGCGTATAGCAAGCGTGTAGTGTATGCCGTGAAGGGACGTGATCATATGCGAGTAATAGTTGTTGGAGCAGGATTGGCGGGTCTGACTTGTGCGAGGCTGCTCCTGTGGCGTGGTATAGATGTGCTTATCCTGGAAGCCAGTGATGGCGTTGGTGGTCGTGTACGTACTGACGTTGTTGACGGTTTTCTGTTGGACCGTGGATTCCAGGTGCTATTCACAGCGTACCCTGCGGCTAAACGGCAACTCAACTTACCGGCTCTGTGGCTTCGAGCGTTCGATCCAGGGGCAATAATATCCAGGGCTGGGAGGCGCTACGTCTTGACCGACCCTCTGCGCGACCCTGGGAATGCTTTACCCGCCGCTCTTTCGACTATAGTTACTCCCCTCGATAAGCTACGCACGGCGTTGCTCGCATTGGAATTACGCCTACAGACCGTTGATCAAGTGATAAGCGGGCGGGACGAGACAAGCGAGAGATTCCTCATGCGCAGAGGCTTTTCAAAGGCGTACATAAATCACTTCATACGCCCCTTTTACGGAGGAATCTTCCTGGATAACAGCCTCAAAACTAGCGCCAAGTGCTTGAAGTTTAACTTCAAGATGCTTACCGAGGGGGCGGCTGTAGTACCCGCCCAGGGCATAGGCGCGATCGCGGCGCAACTGGCGAAACCCCTGTTAGAAGAAAACCGGATAAAGTTCGGTACGAAAGTGGAAGGGCTGGTAAAAGATGAAGCAGGAGCTGTAACCGGGGTCAAGCTGTCAGACGGCTCGGAAATCACTACCGATAGAGTGGTTCTGTCTGTGTCTGCGCCTGAGGCAGGTAGGCTTTCGGGCTTAAAGATGCCAGGAGGCTATACGGGCACAGTTTGTCTCTATTGGTCGGGCGATATACCTGTCTATTCAGGTAAGAAACTCGTATTGAATGCTAACCCTGGGGCCTTTGTGAATAATGCCGCACAGATAACTAATGTGGCCCCCGAATATGCGCCTCCAGGCAAGCATCTCCTGACAGCGTCTGTTCTCGGCGTGCCGGACGATGATGAGGAGGTCTTGTTTGCTCGGGCCATGCACGATCTGCGCCGTATGTTTGGCAGAGACCCTAGTGTTCAGGCTCTCGCAGCCTTATCCGGCTATAAGTCCCTCGCGCTTTATCGCATACCCTATAGCCAGTTCGCCCAGCCGCCGGGCATTCACCCATCTTTGCCTGATAACGTTACCATTATAAAGGGTCTCTATTTCGCAGCTGAGTTTACCG
The DNA here is from genome assembly GCA_038324555.1 of Chloroflexia bacterium. GTDB lineage: Bacteria > Chloroflexota > Chloroflexia > QHBQ01 > JADMIH01 > JADMIH01. Next base: position 4,112 of record JBBQIC010000273.1, on the reverse strand, counting down.
AGGCCAGCAGCCAGAACGCCTCTATGATCAGCGGCGAAAAAGCAGCAGAGATTATAAGTTCGTCTTAAGGCGCGGGGAAACTTCCCCGACCTGGGGGCGCGATGCCCAGTCAATGAGCGGTGTCAGCCTGCCAGTGGTCATGTCTTTGTCGGCCTTCATACGGCTCTCAATATCGAGGAGTGTAGCAAAGCTACAGGACTCGCTCGAATCTTGCGCTGCGTGTACTACTGCGAGTACCAGGTCGCGTGGGTGGAAAGGTTTGGAAACTATAGAGTTTGCGCCCGCCGTCAGAGCTTCGTGAACTGGACCGTGCTCACTCTCCGTCGCAAGCAAAACCACTCCTATTTCGTAGCTGCGTTTCAGATAGCTACACACTTCCAGCACAGGGCAGCCCGAATGGTCGGCGTCCATTATTATCACGTCGGGGTTGAGATTTTCAATCGCCTCCTTTATTTTCTGCGGATTGTCCAGGCGACCTACGACGCTTATCATCTTCGACTTCTCGAGTATCTTAGCAATACCGATCGCTAGCCTGGGACGGCGCTCGAAAATCAGAACTTTGACGGTGTTTGGTGTTGCTTCCATTGTTTGTTTTCAACCTGCTTCCTAGTTCCATTAGTCTAGTTCCATTAGTATTGTACGGCCTCAGCATTACACTTTTCTTGGTAGCACATTATGTTAAGGATAAGTCAGCCAGGCCACAGAGTCTATACTCAGTAGTCCCGTCTTTTTGGGCCTATGGTCCTATGGCGCTGAGGTAGGAGGTAGGGCTGTGTCAAAGTCGCATATCAGACGATAGACGATGGACGATGGAACAGGCATCGTCTATCGTCTATCGTCTATCGTCCATCGTCCGATATGCGACTTTGACAGTAAGAGGGTTTCCGACTGGAAATTAGCGTAAAATGCGTGTACAATTCGCTTTACCTGACTATTTTATACTGAGTAACTGATCCTCGGAGGTAATCTATCATGCTAGCCGAAAATATCTTTGCTGATCTGCCGCAGCTTGAAACCGAGCGCCTGATTTTGCGCAGGCTCAGGTTAGAGGATGCGCAGGACGTGTTTGATTATGCCTCCAATCCAGAAGTAGCCAGGTACGTAAGCTTTGAGCAACACAAGAGTGTAGATGATGCTATCGCCTTCCTGAATATGGTCGTGTCGAGCTACGAAGACACGGCAACCAAAGCGTGGACGTGGGGTATAGTTCTCAAGGAGAATGGCAAACTTATTGGGTCATGCGGCATATGGGGAAAGCCTGAGCACGCTCGCGCCGAAATAGGCTACGTAATAGGGCAACCTTATTGGGGCCGGGGCCTGGTCAGTGAAGCTGTGCGCGAGGTTATAAGATTGGGTTTTGATAACCTGGGGCTTAACCGGATCGAGGCAAGATGCGACCCCGAAAATATAGGCTCGGCCCGTGTCATGGAGAAAAGTGGCATGACTTATGAAGGCATACTGAGAGAGCAGACGTTTATCAAAGGCAGGTACTGGGATTGGAAGCTGTACTCAATTCTCAGCCGGGAATACTATGGACAAGAAGATAAAAGCAATCAAGGGTGACATCACTCAGCAAAGGGTAGATGCAATCGTGAATGCGGCCAACGGGTCGCTTCTCGGGGGTGGCGGCGTGGACGGCGCTATCCACCGGGCGGCGGGACCCGAACTGCTGGAGGAATGCCGCCAACTTGGGGGTTGCGAAACCGGCCAGGCGAAAATCACCGGCGGGTACGATTTACCGGCAAAGTGGGTGATCCACACTGTTGGGCCGGTATGGCATGGCGGGCAAAATGACGAGGACGATTTGCTGGCACGCTGCTACCGTAGCTGCTTTGCTCTTGCAGAAGAGCACGAGGCGCACACAATAGCCTTCCCTTCAATAAGCACCGGGGCGTATGGCTTTCCAATCAGACGTGCCGCGCCTATAGCAGTAAGAGAGGTCAGAGATTTGCTGGCAAAGGCCAAATCTGTGGAAGAGGTGACGTTCGTCTGCTTCAGCGATGATGCTCTTGACGTATACCTGGCTGCTTTATAATAGAAACGCAAAGAGGGCCGAGATATTCAGAATATCTCGGCCCTCTTTGCGTCTTTACTATCCCCAGAAAGCTCCGCGACCAGGATTCGAACCTAGAACCTTGCGGTTAACAGCCGCCTGCTCTACCGTTGAGCTATCGCGGAATATTAGATAATGCGCTCAGAGAGCGCACGAACGTAATTATACTTTAGCGCCCCAGGTTTGTCAAGGAAACTTCCGGGCTATCGGGGTCTATTCAAAGTCCGAAGCTTGGGCCGTTTAGACGATGGACGATGGACGATGGACGATGGACGATGGACGATGGACGATGGACGATAGACGATAGACGATAGACGATAGACGATGGAGCAGCCCGCGATTGTGTCTGGCCGCATCGTCTATCGTCCATCGTCCATCGTCTATCGTCTAACTAGATGCTTCCGTCCTGGCCGCCTCCAGAGCCTGCCAGTGAAGGGGCAAGGTAATCTCCATGTGCTTGTCGGCCCAGGACCAGGTGTGTCGCGCCGTCGGCATCACGGCGGGGATGGCGTTCTCCATACCGCGCGACTTCAATATCTCGATAATATGTTGTGCCCTGAAATAGTTCGATTGCCATGGCTCGGCAAGTTCCGGTCCACTGCTGATCATCCACTGCACGCCGGTAAGTGCATCTAGCTCGCCCCGCAAAAGCAGATTTGCGGGGCTGTTCTCGGCCACGAATCCCAGTTCGGGTGGGTATCCGAAGGCAGGCGCGAACATAGGGTTGTATAATACTCTGTCTCGCACGCGCACGGACTTCCCTCTGTTCGTAGCATACAAAAAAGTCCCGTCGAACGAGCCTGCTGAGGAAAAGAGGTCGGGTCGCCTGGTAGCAGCCTTTATTGACTGTAACCCCCCCAGCGAGAATCCGTCGACTGCCCGGCCTGAGCGGTCCGCGATAGTGCGAAACCTGCTGTCTACGCAGGGTATCAATTCGTCAAAGAAGTAGTCTTCAAAGCGGCCCGTGCCAACTCCTGGCGCGCCTGCTACTCGCTCCGGCTCGCGGAAGTTCATCAGGAGGCCGGGGACGCGATTGTCGTCGCTGCTGATGCCCGGAAAGACCAGTATCATCGGCCCGATCTTGCCCTCTTTGAGCAACTGGCGGTACACGTCAATTACTGTTCGCCCGTGTCGCGACTTATCCTGCCACCTGTGTACCCACTCGTGCTCGTGCCCTCTGAAGAGGTATATCGCCGGATAACGCATCCTGGCGTTTGCTATCTGGTGATAGCCGGGCGGCAGCGAAAAGTAGAAGCTCTTCTCCACGCCAAGCGCCTCACTGTGCAGCGTCACTCGGCGGGCGCGCTGGTCAATAGGGCGGCGCTCCCTCATTAGGAGCCGCTCCTGGTACTGTAGGTGTGCTATCTTTGCTGGCATACACTCTATTATACTTAAACTTACGAAGGCAAGAACCAGCACATTCGGCCCCGACCTACTGGGACATTGGTACTAAGAAGCGGGAGACAAAATAAAAAGGCAGTCGCCACGTGGCGACTGCCTTTTTATTCGCGGGTAAAGACGGGGACGTTTATCTTTACTCGCAGCCTGGCTATTTGTCGGGAAGGTTGATAGCCAGGCTGACAATTTTACTAACCTGACCTCTGGTGGCGGTGTCATTGGGCCGGAAAGTGCCGTCTGAGTAGCCGTTGAGTAGGCCGTTGGCCTTTGCTGTCTCGATGTAGCTGTAGAAGACTGAAGTTGTGGGCACATCAGTGAAGCTAGGCGTCGTGGGGGTAACCAGGTTGAGACCTGCTGCCTGGACCACGATCTTGGCAATCTGTCCGCGAGTAACGTTATCGTAAGGGCGGAAAGTGCCGTCTGAATACCCACTAATCACACCCTGTGCGTATGCCGCTTCTATGTATGAGAAGTAGGGGCTAGAGGCAGGCACATCAGAGAAGTGTTGCTCACTACCTGTTGAGCGCAGACCGTTTGCAATGACCACCATCTTGGCAACCTGACCACGGTTGATAGGGGCGTTGGGCTTGAAGGAGCCATCGTTGTATCCAGAGATGACGCCTATATTTGACAGTTCCTGTATGTCGCTGGCGAAGGGGCT
>JBBQIC010000272.1:0-5757 GCA_038324555.1 Chloroflexia bacterium | reverse complement strand
GGCGACCTCCCACTGCGCGGGCGACGCCAACCTAATCTGCTGGTTACGCCAGGGGATACCTGCCAGGCTCACATATGGCGGGCGGTTGCGTTAGCGGACGAGGGCCGCCAGGGTTCGAGCATGGCGGAGTTCATACTGGCGTTGCGATCAGGTTGCGCGTTGAAGGTGGAGCATCTTGACGAAGCCTACGAGCTTTCGCCGACTGGTTTCCTTGCGCTATATCGAGCGCAGGCTGCTATGGGAATGCCGGCTGATGCGAAGGCGACATTGCAGTACGCTGTGGCAGCAGTGCCGGGAGACCGCATACTCGCGCTGACGTTGAGGCAATTTAGCGCGAGGGAATAGAGAGAACGTAGTTCTTATCCCGGTCCTTCACCCAACATTGGGTAACTTGTACACGAAGCCAGAGCTGCCCATATACATTCCGGCGTCCACATTCACGCACAGGCCGTTCTCGTACACCAGCGCCTGTGTGACCTGCAAGGGGTCCTCTTTAGTCATGCCGCTGATTGGTGTGTGGCCGTGGACCAGTCGCTTCGCCCCGAAGGTACTCAACAGCAGATCAATCTTCTCTCTACTACCGGGTTTGCCGGGGCCGAAGTCTCTGCCCATAGCGCCTAGCAGTTGGTCCCATTCGGCGGGGTCTTTTCTCTCCAGTAACCCACCCAACTCGTGGTTTACATGCTCAATCGAGGAACCGTACTTGAGGTAGCCTATCGAGTTGGCGTGCATAAAGAGCCAGTTGCCTACTCGAGCAAGGGCGGGCAGCGAAAGCAGCCACTCGGCGTGCCTGTCCTCTAGCCTGGCTAAATCCAACTCCAGACCGCCGTTGACTAACCAATGCCCGTGGAAATTGCCTCCGGGGCCCGCCGTCGGCGCGTCGCCCATGCATCGAGCAGCCAGGATGACAACCTCATGGTTGCCCAACAGCGCCCCTACTCGACCTCCCACCTCACGCGCTTGCTGTTGGAGGTTCATTATCAGGTCCAACACGCCGATTCCGTCAGGCCCCCGGTCGCAGTAATCGCCGATGAACCAGAGCGCGGCCTGACCACACGACCAACGCAGTCTCTCATCAGCCAATTTCGCGTCCTTCAGTAATCGGACTAGCCTGGCGTACTGCCCGTGTACATCTCCGATGACATAGGTGTCTGTGTTCAATTGTTTCTCAGCGTGGGATAATAAACTGTTTTCCCCGTGTAAGCGTCGTAGGACTCAACTTACCAGATTTACCACCAGGTTTGGTTCGGCGTCACGAGCCTCAACAAAAGAGGCCGGATTGCCCTCCACGAACGTGCGCCACCAGGAGGCGACGTTGAGCATCTTCCAGAGGTCGGTTGAGCGGTCGCGGCGGCCGGATAGATGTTCATTCAGGGCAAGCTCGATGTAATCTTGCGAGAGGACGCCCGTTTTTCGCAAGGTTTCGGATTGCAACTCCGATTTCACCCAACCTGCCAGGTTACCCCGGAACCAGATTGAAGTAGGCGTCGGCATACCCATCTTGTCGGTGCGGCGATAAATGGCGGGCGGTAGCAGGTCTTTCACTGCTTCGCGGAAGATATGCTTCATCTCCAGATTTTTCAGCTTCAGAACGCCCGGTACCGTGGTAGCGTGCTCCACGAGGCGGTAGTCCAACAGTGGGGCGCGCGATTCGAGGGAGTAGGCCATGCTGGTCCGGTCTTCGACGTGCAGCAGCGCGGGCAGGTACCACTTCATGTCCCAGTACATCGCTTTTGCGAGTGCTGAGTGCTGAGTGCTGAGTGCTGAGTTTTGATCAATCCCATTCTGCAATCCGCAATCCGCAATCCGCAATCGCAAGTCCGGCCCTGCCCAATCGCCTAGAGTGCTGTTGGCCTCTAAGCGTCCCGTCCGGCCTGTGGATATAGCTCTTAGCAGGGCATTGCGCGTGTGGCGGCGGCTCAATAGAATGAGGCTGTCTTTGATAAGATCGCCTGCCAGCGCGGGGTGGTTGCGGGTCTGGCGAGCGAGCATTTTCATGTAGGCAGGCAGATAGCCGAAGTAGCCTCCCCATGCCTCGTCGCCGCCTTGCCCGCCATTTATCACTACAACGCCCGACTTGCGCGTAATCTCACATACCTTGAATTGCAGCAGCAGACCGGAGCCAGCCGATGGTTCGTCCATGTGCCATATCATGCGGTCAAGTAATCTGGGGAGGTCGTCCGACGTTGGGATCGTCTCGTGGTGATCGGTGTGATAGCGCCTGACAACGGAGTGGACGTAGCGGCGTTCGTCGTATGCGCTGCCTTCGGCGAACGCGCCCGAAAATGTGCGCACCGGCTCACCTAGCGGTTTGAGCAGTTTGCTGTTGAGGGCCACTATGGAGCTACTATCAAGGCCGCCGCTCAGGTGTGCGCCCAGGGGCACGTCGGAGCGCAGGCGCAAGCGCACAGAGTCCTCGAATATTTCGCGCGTGCGATTGATATAATATTGCTCAGAACGCTGTCCGGGAGCATCTTCGGCGTTTGGGATGTCCCACCACTGCTTTATTTGAAGGCCGTCGCTGTCCGCCAGCATGTAGTGGCCGGGCAGGAGGCGCTTGATGCCCTCGAACCAGGTGTGGTCGCCGGTGGTGTACATGGCGTTCATGTATTCGGCTATTGCGAGCAAATGCGGCTGCGTCGAGACGTGAGGGTGCGTCAGGATAGCCTTTATCTCGGAGGCGAACACGAGCGTGCCGTCGTGCCACCAATAATAGAGCGGCTTCACACCTATCCTATCGCGGGCGATGAAGAGGCGCTGGCGTCGGCTGTCCCACAGCGCGAACGCGAACATGCCGTTGAAGCGATTGAGGCAGTCAACTCCCCACTCTTCGTAGGCGTGCAAGACCACTTCGGTGTCGGATTGCGAGTTGAACGTGTGGCCCTTAGCTTCAAGTTCGGGCCGAAGTTCGATATAGTTGTATATTTCGCCGTTGAAGATGAGCCAGAGCGTGCCGTCTTCGTTGGTCATCGGCTGCATGGCGGCGTCCGAGAGGTCTATGATCCGCAGATGCCTGTGGGCGAGGCCGACCCCACCGTCGGTGTAGAAGCGTTCGCCGTCAGGCCCTCGGTGCGCGATGGTATGAGCCATCCGGGCCAGTGCATCGTGGTCCGGTGGTTCGCCATTGGTGTTGTAGATGCCAGCGATGCCGCACATAGGTTAAGTATACGGGAGAAGGGAGGGGGCGGGCAAGGGAAGGGATTGATTATTTTGTCAAAGGCGGCTCACCAAACCCTGAATTAGCGGCGAGGTCGGGCCACCATTGGTATATTTTGAGGTCAACGGTAAAGTCCGGGCGGACGAGCACGTCTTCTTCTTCAAGCTCACGTTTCTGTTGTTCAGGTCCGCCCCAACCATAGATGGGGGCCAGGCGTCCATAGCGGTTCACCACACGCTGGCATGGCACATTAGCAGCAGATGGCGTGTAGTGAAGGACAGAACCGACTGCCCTGGCGGCAAACGGCACCCCGACCATCGCCGCCACCTGCCCATACGTGACCACCTTGCCAGGCGGCACCGAGCGGACAAAAGCCCACACCCGCTCACGGAAGTCGCTTCCAGGCGGTATGTTGGGTTCGGGCATCGGTCGTAAGAGGAATCGGGAGCTGGGAATCGGGAATCGGTATAATGAAAGTACCGATTCCCGATTCCCAGCTCCCGATTCCTAAGTTACGCAGCCTTGACTTCGGCCTTCGCGCCTTCGCCCTCTAGCTTGGCTTTGGCGGCTTCGGCTTCTTCCTTGTTGACGCCTTCCTTGACGGCCTTGGGGGCGGCTTCTACAAGGTCTTTGGCTTCCTTCAAGCCCAGGCCGGTCAACTCGCGGACGATCTTGATGACCTGTATCTTGTTAGCACCGAAGTCGGTAAGCATGACGTTGAACTCGGTAGGCTCTTCGACAACCTCAGCTGCGCCTGCGCCATCGCCGCCTGCTCCTGGCATCATACCAGGCATCATGCCGCCCATCATAACGGGCGCGGCTGCGCTAACGCCGAATACTTCTTCCATGTCCTTGACGAGGTGCGAAAGCTCGATTACCGTCATACCTTTGATAGCCTCGATAATTTCCTCGCGGGAAAATGTTGTCGCCATTTGTTGGTTTCTCCTTTGTCTTTTGTTTAGTTAGAATTGCGTACTGCTTAGTTCATAGTAGGAATAAACAGTACTAATCCGGGGTTTCGGATTGATCAGTCTCGTTGCTTGCTGCGGTCTCGGCAGTCGCATCAGTTGCTTCGGTCTCGGTGGTCGTACTGGTTTCGGCGGTCGTGTCGGCCTGCGGGGCCATACCAGACTCGGCAGTCGCATCAACTTGCGGGGTCACTTCAGACTCGGCAGTCGCCTCGGCTTGTGGGACCATATCAGCCTCGGCAGTCGCAATCGCAGTAGTCTCATCGCCCTCGCCTTGCTCTTTCATCTGGTCCACACGAGCTTGCAGGACGTTTACGACGCCGCGCATGATGCCCGTAAGGACGCTCATCATCCCGCTAATCGGGGATTGCATTGAGCCTAGCACTTTAGCGATGTATTGTTCGCGCGTCAGAATCTTGGTTAGATCCGACACCTGCTCAGGGTTGAGCGTCGTGCGACCTATCAGGCCGCCGCGAATCTGCAATATCTTGGATGTACGCACGAAGTCGCCCAGCACCTTTGCCGCGCCCGGTATGTCGTCGCCGACGAAGGCGATAGCGGTCGGGCCGTCCAGGAGCGCGCCCAGGTCGCCGAAGCCCGCGTGGTCTGAGGCCAGGGTGGTCAGAGTGTTCTTGGTGACGTGATACTCCACGCCCTTTTCGCGTAACTGACGTCGCAGGTTGGTTATATCCGCAACTGTCAGGCCACGATAGTCTGTGAAAATGAGCACCTGGCTATTGGAGAAAAGATGCTGTAGCTCTTTGACCGTCTCTTTCTTCTTTGTTGTTGGCATATGTTTCACCTCCTCCCGTATGGCGTTTCGTTCAGAAAATGAACCCTAAGAATCGAAAATCCCATGCCTGCAAAACTGAGTCGAGGCACGGGATACAAACTTGAATCCGTCAAGCAACGCGCAACCCACGCAGCGATGCACGTAAGGGAGTTCGTTGTGTGCGCCTCGGCGGGCTGGAATATTAAGCGTAAAAACGCGCCGGCTGTCTCAGGCAATATTCGATTGTGTTTCAATCCCCACCTGATATTACCTTCAGGTGCAATGCTGGTTTTTGGGCCAGCGTTTTATTGTACACGAAAGATGACGGGGACGTCAAATCGCTTGCTTCCTGCTCCTATGTGGGCTATAATAAGTCCACAAAACGCGCCCGTAGCTCAGTCGGATAGAGCGCTGGCCTCCGAAGCCAGGTGCGGGGGTTCGAGTCCCTCCGGGCGTACCCATAGGATAAAACAAGCTTCTGATCGTTCAACGATCAGGAGCCTGTTTCATTCCGTGAAAGTTAGGCGGTTACTCCACACGAAATGCGACCTGTAATAACTGACCATAAACAGCCCCACGTATGGCTGGCCGTTGCGGGCCGTAGCGCCCGTCCAGCCTACTGGTTGGTCCATCGTCTGAACCGAGTTATCAACGGGAATATCAACAGGTTGGCCTTTCTGATAGGTGCCATATAACAGAACCGGCGAGCCACAATCAGGGCGGAAGATGCAGAAGGGGCTGTAGGCGTTGTACACGTCGTAGTAGTAACCGTCCGGTATCACACCGTCGAAATTGGCGGCCACCGTGCCTGCTCCTGTGTAGTTGAATGTCATGACGTATGCTCTGTTCCCGGCGAACGT
>JBBQIC010000271.1:0-5811 GCA_038324555.1 Chloroflexia bacterium | reverse complement strand
GGTGCGTACCGTTACCGTTAGTCAAAGGGCCGGAAATCGGGCTTGCGTCTGCGACATACGGCACTGTTTGGGGGCCTTGGGACGATTCAAGGTTCTTTGTAGCGTCCTGCCCTGGAAGATTGCGCACCCATTCGGGCACAGCCATGTTGATGTCGGGGGGCGACCCTTCTGCTGGGTGGTCGCCCGTATAAACGGAAGTAACGGAGTCGTCGGACGCCTGGAATGGCATAACGCTGTCTATAGACGTTAGAGCTTCCTCAGGGTCTGTCGCCTCCATAGACGACGCTTGCGTGGAATCTAACGCCCCCGTTTCCGAAGACGCAAAGGGAGCGACGTGGTCCGTAGAAGAACGCTCATCTGCCCAGAGGCTCAAATCTTCCTGTCGAGCCTGCTGATCCATAACATCCATTTCAGGTCCGCCGGTGAGCGCGCTATCCGAGCCAGGTTGCGCGGAAGCGGTGATGGCGTCCGGCATATCAGGCGTTTCGGCGGGTATATCAGCCATGGACAGAGGTCCACTCAGCCTTTCAAATGCCGCTGTTGAAGGTCTACCTGACTTAGCGCGGATGTATCCCAGGCCCTTTCGGGCTTGCGCGTTGTTCGGGTTGATAATCAACACGTTTTCCAGGCAGGTTTGCTGCTCCGTGAGGTCGGTGACGGCCCCACTCAACCACATCCAGGCTTGCTCGTTGTCGGGCTCAAGCTCGAGTAGTTGGGTCAACAACGTGCGGGCCATAGCTTTGTCCCCACGCTTGGCAGATGCCTGCCCTTCGCGCATCAAGCGCTCTATCTCACCTTCGTTCTTATTCAAGACCATGATTTCCCCTCTCCCCTACTGACGTTCTTAGTAGTGGCTAGTGGCTAGTGGCTAGTGGCTAGTGGTTAGAAGTGCTAGCCACTAGCCACTAGCCACTAGCCACTACTCACTCTTCCGCCATGTGAATTCTGCGGGGGTGTACCCTGCATTTTTCGGCAAGCATTATAGCCTCAATAGTGCGTACTGTTTCGTCCAGCTTATGACTATGGTTTATTACAACGTAATCGAATTGAGTCAGCTCATGCATCTCTTGCCGGGCCACTTTGAGGCGAGTGGCAAGCTCCTGGGGATCTTCTGTCTTGCGGTAAAACAACCTGCGAACCTGTTCTTCCATGCTCGGTGGGGCCAGAAAAATGAACACGGCATCCGGCTCCAACTCGCGCATTTTGCGAGCGCCCTGCACATCGGGCTTCATAATAACGTCTTCGCCGCGCCTGAGCGGGTCAACTACCTGGCTGCGCGGTATACCATACGAATTGCCATAGACTTCGGCGTGTTCCAGAAGTTGGTTGTTCTCAAGCAATCGTTCGTATTCCTCTTGCGAAACGAAGATATAATCTTCCCCGTCCCTTTCACCGGGTCTCTGCTTGCGGGTAGTCACTGTGACTGCATAGTGGAACGGTACTCCCAACTCCTTCATTCTCTTGAGCGTCACGTCCTTGCCCACGCCCGAAGGGCCGGTGACAACGAAGATCAGCGGCGGTGGGCGTCGCTCGATAAAGTCAGCGAACTCAGGCGCAATCTCCGTGCTGCCCATGATGTCCGCCACCACTTCTTCCGATATAGCGCCACTAACCGCAGTCATCTTTTCCACGTCCTCTCCGCCTGAAGCGGATTGGCTGCTATCTACCGGCATATTGCCAGGTGGCATCGCGCCTTCGCCTCCATAAAACTGCTCACTCATGCTCCCCACACTTCTCAGATTCTTTTCCTGTGATTCTTGGCCTTCCAACGGGTCAAAATCTAGCGAAAAGAAGAGCCTTCTGCCTGTGTTATACTGACATATCAATCACTCGATCTTATATACGTAACGAGGTGTTATGCCTTTTGACGCCCTCACCATTGCTTCGGTGCGCGACGAGCTAGAACAAAGAATAATTGGAGGGCGAGTACAGGGAGTGTTGGTCCCCGGTCCGCTCACTATCAGCCTCGAAATATACCGCTCTGGCTTTGGTCGAAGCCACCTGTTGCTCTCAGCGCATCCCCAGCACGCCCGCGTTCACCTCCTACAGAAATCGCCTAGCCGAGACGCCCAGCAGAAACCTACGCTATTACTGTTGTTAAGAAAGTACGTGCGAGGGGGTACCATAATAGACATATCACAGCCTCCCAATGAGCGCGTTCTTGCGATTAGTATAGCCAAAAGCCGGGGGGCTGGCAAGCGCCAAGAGTACCGTTCTGACCCGTACTTTAGGGGTGAGGGGGAGGAGAAGCAGACGATAGACGATGGACGGACGATGGACGATGGACGATGGACGATAGACGATGGACAGCCAGCAAGCATCGTCCATCGTCCATCGTCCATCGTCCGCCTACTAGAAGACGAAGCTGATGAGGACGACACGGACGACACGGACGACACGGGCGACACGGGCGACACGGGCGACGCGGAAGTGACAACTGTCGAGCTTGTGGTTGAAATCATGGGCAAACTGAGCAATATCATCCTGGTAGGTGAAGACGGCGCGGTCATGGACAGCATTAAGCGCGTACCGTCCAGCATCAACCGTTACCGTGTGGTCCTACCCAACCACCGTTACACGCCCCCTCCTCCGCAAGACAAGTGTGATCTGGCGCAGGCCACAATCAATGTCTTGTCGCTTGAGCTATCCAAAACTGCTGAACAGGACGCGAGCGCACCTGCCTGGAAAGGCCTAGTGAACGGCTTTTCCGGCATCAGCCCGACGTTGGCGCGCGAAGTTTCCTTCCGGGCGCTGGGCGATGTGAAGGCGCGTATCCCTGATGTTGCCCCTGACCCAGCCAGGCTAGAGAGCATTCTGCACGAATTACAGGCGTTGCTCAATTTGGGGGCGACAGGCGCATGGGAGCCATCCGTTGCCTGGAAAGAAAGCGCGCACGGCGAACTCACGGCTTTGGATTTCGCTCCCTATCCTCTGACGCATTTGGAGGCTGGTGGAGCAACGCTTGAGAGGCACGCCAGCATATCCGAAGCGGTGACGCGATATTTCGACGCACTGCAAACTCTGGGTGGGCACAGCGCGTTCAAAGCGCAGATACGCCGTGAACTGGCCGAGATGAGGGGCAGGGAAGAACGCAAGCTGTACGCGCTCAGAGAGCAGCTAGAGCGATCCGAGGCGTCGGAGGAGTTGAGGCGCAAAGGGGAATACTTGCTGGCGTACATGCACACTCTCAAACCTGGGCAGCACACGCTAAATCTATCAGATGAGAACCTTAAGATCGAGCTTGACCCTGCTCTCACACCCGTTGAGAACGCACAGGCATTCTTCAGGGAATACCACAAAGCGCGTTCCGCCCAGGAAGGCTTGCCTGCACTGGTTGAGCAAGTAGAGATGCGTGTGTCCTACCTTGACGAGTTGACAACGAGCCTCGACTTGGCTGTAACCTACGACGATATCCGCGCAGTGCAGTCCGAAGTCAAGTTCGCGGGCGCGCCCGCAGGCACACTCGTTGATGGTAAACCCGCCGACGTGAACCTAAGCCCCAATACGCAGGCAAAGGCGAAGGGCAGGGGCGGCAAATCCCAGGAGAAAGAGAAAGTTCCCCAGCCGCTCAGGTCGCAGACCAGCCGGGGCGCGCAACTGTTGATAGGGCGCGCAGCCCGCCAGAACGATGTCGCCACCTTTCGCCTCGCCGCGCCCGATGACCTATGGTTCCACGCACGGGGCGTGCCCGGATCGCACGTCATATTACGCACGGGCGGAGCGCCCATCAGTCCCCAGGACATAGAGGAAGCCGCCAGCTACGCAGCAGCCTACAGCCGCGCGCGCGAAGAAGCCCAGGTTGACGTTATCTACACAGAAAAGCGTTACGTCCGCAAAGTGCCCAACTCGCCCCCAGGCTTCGTAACGTATAAGAACGAGCGAGTGGTGAGGGTGAAACCTAGGGTGAGGGAGTAGTTACTTCTGAACTATAAGTGGAAGATTCCATCACATTCCTTACCATCAAGGTAGCTGAGTGGTAACGAATGTGATGGAATCTCCAACACCACTACGCCACTAAGGTAGTTGTGTAGTATCCAGGATGTTTATTTCACTAGCAACCCCTGGCGAATCAGGTGGAGGGCTTACCCAGAGCAAATCACGCGGCGCAAGGGAGTTGTGCCCTGCATCCTTAGATGCAACTGTGATAAGCTGCTTCTGTTTGCGGTCCCAGACAATGACCGTGGATTGGCTTCCCCACGTTATTAAGCGGTCATTCACAAAAGGGTCCTGGAAGTAGTCACCGCCTCGTACAACGTCTATGGTCTGCTCGAACGTCTCATCCAAGTCAGTTAGCAATACTCGCTTGTGATCGCTGCTAATCCACACAAAAGAGTTCTTGTACAGCGCCATGTACGATGGCTTGTCGGGCTTGATGAGCACTTTCTTCACTCCATCCTCTATGTTGAGAACGGTAACTACTGCCTTGGCTTGGCCGGGTGCGGGCGTGGGCGCTCCTTCCGGTGGGAGTTGCACTTCTACCCACGCTACATGAGGCCACGAGATCGTCGGAAGCAGACCACTTGAGGACAGAGTTGTTACCTGCCCTGTCTGCATATCCATCATTTTCACAAGGGTGTGCTGCACACCTTTAGCGTCAGGTAGCGCAGCTTCAACCCACACTACCCTGCCATGATCTATCCTGGCAGAACCATCTCCGACCACAGGCATGCCATCCTTGTTCTTGGCGGCTCTGGCTATCTCTTTGGTGGAGTGGTTAGCACGGTTGTAAGCGTACATGACCCAGTCAGAGAAGAAACCCGGCTCCTGTGGGGCTTGTGTCCATATGATCCAGTTGTCGTCGCTATACACCTCGTAAGGTTCAATAGTGGCGTTGGGCGTTTTGCCTATAACGGTAGATTGCCCGCTCGCTATGTCTATTATCACGACGCCTCTAGCTGGTCGGTTGGGGTTATCCTCGGTATCTGACGGATTGGATGTAGCCAGCAGGAACTTGCCGTCTTGAGTAACCGATTGCGGTATCAAGAAGTAATTATTAGCAGATGACACAACAGGAATATGTTTCATCTGAGTCTGAATCTGCTGCCCCCATGCCTGAGACATACTCGCGTTTGCGGTTATAGGTACAGAAGAGGTAGGCACAGCAGTGGGTACACTGGGTAATTCGGTGGTAGATAGTGAAGAAGCAGGCGATTGGGTAAGTGTGCTAGATGTGGCAAGCCTGGAAGTGCTAGTATTAGTGCTAGTGCTAGTTATGGTTGTTGACTTTGCTCCGCTAGGCGGGAAAAGGTCGCAACCCGTAACCAGCAGGGCGATCACGCAGAGAGTAAGTAGTCTCATTACGCCAGAGACATTGCGAATGCGCGAGAAGATGATGGGAGGAGAGAAGGCCATCAGCCCTTCACTCCACCCATCAACTTCTCGCGCAACAGTAGGATGGGGCTTTGGCATTACCATACGTAGCCAAACCCATCCACCGAAAGCATCTTGTATACCTCGGTGACATCCATTCTATTGTTAGGCTGGGTAACAGCGTATCCATTGGTATTATTCACGGAGGAACCATAGACCGAGTCTACGAAATGCACATATTCCTTGCTATCCCCGTACCAGTTATTCACGCTATATCCACGAACTGCGAACCAGTGCTTTATCTCTCGACTTGTAGGGTGTCCAGCGAGGCGTGAGGAAGCCACCCCACGCCTTGTCGCATTTTCGGAGGCATCGAAAATCATCGGGAACGCAGCATCGATGTCGGTGATCCAGTGGTCGTGGAAGAGACTGGAGTTGGTTGGAGGTATATCCTGTTGCGGCAGGCCAACAGGCACGTAATCACCATGTTCTATTCCTTGC
>JBBQIC010000270.1:0-5820 GCA_038324555.1 Chloroflexia bacterium | reverse complement strand
TATTTCTTTTAGCGCGGCTGCGGGGGAACTTTTTACGCTTCTTGGGCCGAACGGAGCGGGTAAAACTACCACCATCTCGATACTTACTACAACGCTCGCGCCAACGTCCGGGACCGTGCGGATCGCAGGGTACGACGTTAGTACCGAGGCAAGCCTTGTCAGGCGAAATGTTGGCATCATTTTCCAGAACCCCAGCCTGGACATGAACCTGTCTGCGGAAGAGAATGTGCGGTTTCATGCCGTGTTGTATGGCTTATATCCGTTCAGGCCGAGTTACACTCTCATGCCCCGCGAATATAGGCAGCAGGTGCGCGAGCTTGCAGCCATCTTAGGCATCGAAGGCGAGATATTCAAGCCTATCAAGACTTTTTCGGGTGGCATGAAACGCAAATTGGAGATCATACGCAGCCTCGTCCACCGGCCAAAAGTGCTGTTCCTGGACGAGCCGACGCAGGGCCTCGACCCGGCCAGCAGGCGCAGCCTCTGGGAATACTTGCGAAAGGTGCGGACCGAGAGCGGCACCACCCTCTTTCTGACCACGCACTATCTCGAAGAAGCGGAGGAGGCCGATACGATCTGCATCATCAACAAAGGCAAGATCGTCTCCTATGGCACGCCCGCCCAGGTAAAAGCAGACCTGATTGAGGAGTATCTGCTCGTCGACTCTGAAGACAGGGAATGTTTGCGTTCCGAACTGCGACAGCTGGGGTTCGCGTTTGCCGAAACGCCGCTCTTCAAGATAGGGCTAGACGGCCAGGGGCCGCACCACATACTCAAGGCGATTGACACGCCCCTGACGACAGTAAGGATACACATGCCGTCCCTTGAGGACGCTTACCTGGCGATTGTAGAGAAGCCGGGGGTTGAGGAAGGGATCGAGGTATGAAGATTATTGAAATCAGCAATTATCAATCCTCAACCCCAAGAGCGATGAGTGAACTAAACGCCATCACAGCCATCGCTTACAGGGACCTTGTGAAGTTTCTGCGCGATCCCACGCGGATAGTGGCTACTTTCGTCTTTCCCCTGATGTTCATCTTCATACTGGGCACCACTATGCAAGCCAGCTATGGGGAAAGCGCAGGCTTCAATTTGCTTACCTTGACCTTCACAGGCGTGTTTGCGCAAACGTTGTTTCAGTCAACGGCCCAGGGGGTTATCTCGCTGATCGAGGACCGTGAGAACGACTTCAGCCAGGAGATATTTGTATCACCCGTCTCGCGCTATTCGATTGTCATTGGCAAGATACTTGGAGAGTCGCTTGTGGCGCTGCCGCAGGGGATTGGGATTTTAGTGTTTGGGTTGGTGGCGGGCGTGCCCCTTTCCTTGGGACAGGTATTCAATCTGCTGCCTGTGGCTATAGCTGTGTGCCTGTTCGGTGGGACGTTCGGTATACTGGTGCTGTCGAATCTAAGCAGCCAGCGTGCAGCTAACCAGATATTCCCGTTCATCATGCTGCCGCAGCTCTTCTTAGCGGGGGTGTTCGCGCCGCTAAAAACCCTGCCCTGGTTTCTGAATGTCCTTTCGCTCATCTCGCCCCTGCGCTACGCGGTAGATTTCACACGGAGCGTGTTTTATGCGGGTAAGGCGGATTACGGGAACGTAGTGCTTGCGGACCCGCTTTTCAACATGTCGGTGATGGGGGTTATGTTTGCGATGTTTTTGGGCTTGGGGACATTTTTGTTTGTCAGGAGGGAGAAGAATCGGTAGACGTTATGAAACAACAAACTGCCCGCTACGCGGGCAGTTTGTTGTTTCATAACGTCTACGAAAGTTAACTTCCAGCCCCCACATGCAGCACTCCACTCGCCCCTGCATCTATCCGCACAGATGGTGCAGCGCCATCCTCCGGCCTGTTCTTCATATCCTGATCCAGCAGCATCATGGGGAAGCCGCGCTCTATCGGATATACTCGGCTGCATCTCTGGCATTTTACGGCGTCTCTTAGGGTCTTTATATCGCCGTCGCAGGCAGGGCAGGCCAGGATGCTTTCCAGGCTGACTTTGCGGGCTTGTGTGCGCTTCTGGCGGCGCACTTTGGTGATTAGGCTGTGCGCGGACTGTGGAAGGAAGTGGTCGGCCAGGGTGACGGCGCTGCGCTTTAGCGACGTGGAGAGCGACTCTCTTGGTATGACCATACGCTTCAGGGCGCGGGGGTTTTCTAGGTCGAGGGGCGAGCGGTCGCGTATCTCAATCTGGATGACGCCGTCCCACTCGTATTCCATCCAGAACATATCGGGCAGCGAGCGGTGGAAGCGGGCGTACCAGGGGTTGTATTCGTACAGGTAGTCGAATAGTTCGCCAAAGATGTTAGGCACGTTCACTTTGGGGTGAAGTACCAGCCTGTCGCCTATCCTATTGACGTACCATTTGTGGAACGACCAGTAAAACATGTGCTCGGCCAGCTCAGTGGGCGATGCGATAAAGCCGCGCTTCGCCACACGCTGCAACTCCGAGCAGAAGCGCGCCGGGTCGTCCATGTGCTCGATGATGTGAGAGGCAATTACGTAGTCGAACGCCTTATCTTTGAAGGGCAGGTTGTGACCGTCGGCCACGATGAGGGGGCGGTCCACACGGATTGAGCCGCCGCGCTCGGTATCGTCGTCTATATAGCGGTCGCAGAGCACATCGCTACGCGGATTTGGATTGTGGCCGCTGCCCACGTCTAAGACCAGATCGTTGGGGCCAATTTTCATATGTTAGAAACTCCTCCTGCTATTGAGTGAGGGAATAGGATAATAACTATTCCTTCACCCTACTCCCTCACCCTATTCCCTCACCCTACTTCGTCGTTTACTTCCAGCCCGTGAATATCGTCTCCCGCCGGAACAGGCGTACCGCCAGCGCGAGCAAGAGCACATCGGCGATAGCCACTACCAACGCTGTGGTGAGGATGGCCGAGAAGTTTACGTCCACGGCGCCGAGCACCTGCGCGATCATTATACCCACTAGAGGCAAAACTATCAGCGAACCAAGTTGCTGCGCGCCCTGTGGGTCCTTCACTCGCGACGAAATAATTATCCCCAGCGAGACGGCGAACATCGTAAATATTGGCGTCAGCAGCGAAATGGCGATTAGCCACGTAGGGCTGAGAATGAGATTCTGGTAGAGATCACGCGTGACCAGGAAGCGCGCAGCAATCAAGAAGATTACGAAGCTGTACCAGGTGGCCGCAACGCCTGGGATTGCCGCCGCCAAAGCTTTGGCTAACAGCAACTCCCATGTGCGGATAGGCGTGGAAAGCAGCGTTTCCAGCGAGCGATTCTGCTTCTCGCCGGTTATAGAGTAGCTGGCGACCGTCAGGGGCACGACGATAGGCAGCATCTCGAACAGTATGAGGAACGGGTTGAGTAGCGCTGCCCGCACCGCGTCGCTTCGGTCGAGCACGTACATGGTTGATGGGAGGCTCTGGCTGAGTATGCCACTTATCTTGCTGACGGCGGCAGGATTGAGGTCTATGAACGATGAAATGTACAGCACTGTAAGGGCCAGCCCTACGAACAGGAATGGCGGCGCGAAGGTGGTAAGCACTACCACACGATTGCGCCGCATTTGCGCCCACTCGTTCTCAATGACAGCTATTACGCGGCCATTGATAATTTTACCACCTTTCATGCAGCAGCCCCTCCGATTGTTGGGGTGTGGGGTGTGGGGTGTGGGGTGTGGCTACTCGCCTCGCCTTCCGCACCCCACACCTCTGCGGGGCGAGACACGAGGTCCAAATAGGCCCTCTCAAGAGAGTGTTCCACTTCGGCCACCCGAATAATCTCCGCACCCTGTTCCACCAGATAGCGCACGATGCCGGGCGTGTGCAAGTCGGGGTCGTCCATAGAAACGAACATACTATCCCCCGTTACAGCCACGTCGCCCACGCCATCTATACTCGATACGGCTACCGCCAGGTCGTTTATGATTTCGCCTTGGCCATCCTTCCAACCTTCCAACCTTCCAACGTTTGCAAGCCGAAACTCCACCTGCCTACCGTATAGGGAGGTCTGTAATTGGTGTGGCGTGCCAACGCGAAGCAGGGTCCGCTTGATGATCCCTACACGGTCGCAAAGGCTTTGCGCTTCGGCCAGGTTATGCGTGCAGAGAATGATGGAGCGTCCTTGCCCTTTGAGCGAGTAAATGAAGTCGCGTACCAACTTGGCCCCTTCAGGATCGAGTGTGGAGGTCGGCTCGTCGAGCAACAACACGGAAGGTTCGTGTATGAGTGAACGCGCCATGCTGAGTTTCTGCTTCATGCCGCTAGAGAATGTGCTCGCAGGGTCACGCCGCCGTTCCCACAAGCCGAGCAGTTTGAGGTAGTATTCGGCGCGCCCTTTTACCTGGTCCGGACTGAGGTCGTACAACTTGGCGAAGAACTGTAGGTTTTCCTGGGCCGAAAGCGCGTCATAAAGCCCTGCCGACTCGGTCAGAATACCAATGCGCTTGCGTACTTCGGTCGGGTCGCGGACGATATCGTAGCCGCAGATAGTGGCGCTGCCGGCGCTGGGTGTAACCAGGCAAGCAAGCATACGCATGATAGTGGTCTTGCCCGCGCCATTTGGCCCAAGCACACCAAATATCTCACCCTGCTCGATGTTCAGGGTGAGATCGTTGACTGCCCAATGTTTAGCGTAACGCCGTCCCAGGCGCTCAATAACCACGAGGTTTTCCAAATGTGGTCCTTATGCACATAATAGGGGTCGCCACCCGGCCACCCCACTTTGCTTCTCTTTATCTTAGCAATGCGGCTCATTGCAGTCAACCGCCTAATGGTCCTATCAACGGACGATAGACGATGGACGATAGACGATGGACGATAGACGATAGACGATTAGGTCCATGCACTGATAAGTAAAGCGCAGGGGTAGCACCGCCGTCTCGGCGGCAATTCGCCAGACGTTCCGTCAATGTGACAATTGCCAGCGAGACGCTGGCGCTACGTTTAGCTATTTATGTATGGACCTAATGGAGCTAACGTCCATCGTCCATCGTCTATCGTCTATCGTCCGTTAGGCAGAAACGCCAATCCATTCGGATTGTTAGCCACAGGGATAGTGCCTACAGCTTTGTTTTGGGTGGCGTCTATGACGCTGACGGTGTTGTCGGTCGAGTTGGTGACGTAGAGCTTGCCGCTCGGCGTTCTGACCACGCCGTGCGCGCCCTGCCCGACGGGTATGCGTGTTACAAGTTTGCGAGTCGCCGGGTCCAATATCCATAATTCGGCTGAACCTGTGTTAGCCACAGCCAGCAGCTTCTGTCCGCTGCCGCTATCTTCCAACGTGAGCATAGCGGGTTGCCTGCCTGCCTTCATAGTGGAGACCGTCTTGCCCGCGCTAATGTCAACCACCGATATAGAATCTCCAAGGAAGTTGCTGACGTAGGCCGTTTTACCGTCTTCCGAAATTGTCACCTCGAATGGGTCGGCGCCAGTCTTTATAGTGGCCTTCACGCTGGCTTCCGGCTCAAGATTCAGCACGGAAACGGTGTTGTCAGCCGTGTTCGTAACCACCAGCAGCTTGCCGTCTGGCGTGACCTTCAGGCCGTGCGGGACCGTGCCAACCTTCACCGTTTTCAACAGCTTCTTGGACGCTACGTCCACCACAGCCACCGCATTCGCCGCGCCAAGGGATACATAAGCGCGTTTGCCTGCGGGGTCAAAAGTGATGTCATCGTTGGAACCTCCAACGTCAACGGAGGCTTTTTCCTGCAACGTCTTGGGGTCGAATACCTGGAGCCGGTTCTCTTTATATAGCGTAACCCAAAACTCAGCGCCGTCGGGTGTGGCAGCGACATGGTGAGGCTGCTCTCCTGTCGGCACGGTCCCATAGGCGCT
>JBBQIC010000269.1:0-5841 GCA_038324555.1 Chloroflexia bacterium | reverse complement strand
TACCTCAATGGACGCGAAGGGGTAGAAGACGACATGGGCGTGCGGGTTATCCGCCTGGCAAACACGCCCGTCCCGCGCACAGGTCTGGTACTCAACGGCCTGCGTATCCAACAGGTGATAAACCAACTTCACGCCGAGTGCCCGATAGATATAATTGACGGGTCGGAGGCGAGCCTGGCCGTGCTGCCTCGCCAGTTTCCCGCCATAAAGATAATCAGGATGCAGGGCGGGCACCACTTTTTCTCGTCCACCCTGGGAAAGAAGCTCCAACCCTGGAAAGCCTGGTTGGAAGCGCGCTCTTTTGCGCGGGCGGACGCTCTGTGCGCGGTAAGCCACTTCGCTGCGGAGACTACGCGCCGCCTGCTCGACCTGGGAGACAGGCCCATCGAGATTCTACCCAACCCCGTGGACGTTTGTGAATTTAGACCTCGCCCCGAAATCAACGAGGAACACGGCCTTATCGTCTTTGTGGGCACTATCACAGAAAAGAAGGGGATACGCCAGCTAGTACAGGCGATGCCCCGAATCGTAGAGGCGGTCCCGCACGTCCGGCTGTGGGCGTTTGGCAGAGACTGGCCCGATCCACTCACAGGGCAATCGTTCACCGAGCGTCTACGCACCCTGGTCCCGCCGGAGATAGGTTCGCATGTGGTATTCAAAGGGCCAATAGAGCACGCGCTTCTCGCTGATATGCTCGCCAGGGCGCAGATTTGCGTTTATCCATCTCACATGGAGTCGCAAGGCATCGTGATCGTAGAGGGCATGGCAATGGGCAAACCAGTAGTGGCGGGCAGGACAGGCCCCGGCCCCGAAGTAGTCGAAGACGGCGTGTCGGGCCTGCTTTGCGACCCGCACAACCCGGACTCCATAGCCGAAGCCATCATCCCACTACTCAGAGACGCCAAACTAAGGCACGTGCTAGGAGAGCAAGCGCGAACGCGAGCCGTCGAGAAGTTCTCCCTGGAACCGCTTGTGGAGCTCAACGAAGCTTTCTATGTTCGCAGCCTTCGGAGAGAGAAGCAATATGCAGCATGACGCTATGTTACAAAGTTGGAACGTTGACACGTTGAAGGTTGAAGACCACGACCTTCCGATGTTCCAACATTCCGGCATTCCAACCAATATAAAGAAGCTGCTTATAGTTTCCCATGTGATCCATTATCGCCACAAAGGCAGGCTGTACGCTTACGGGCCGTATGCGCGCGAGATAGACATGTGGGCGCAACTTTTCCCACAGGTGATTATCGCCGCGCCTCGCAGGCAGACCATACCCCCCAACGACGCACAGGTTTTCACCCAGCATAACATCACCATCGTGCCGCAGCCCGAAACGGGCGGTCATACGATAGGGGCAAAACTCAGCCAGGCGGCCCGGCTCCCTATGATGCTATGGTCGCTGTGCGCCGCCATGCTCGACGCGGACGCGATTCAGGTGCGCTGTCCGGGCAACCTCGGGCTGCTAGGAGTTATCCTCGCGCCTATGTTCTCTCGCTACCTGGTCGCCAAGTACGCCGGGCAGTGGAACGGCTACGAGGGGGAGAGGACGACCGTCCGGCTCCAAAGGTCTGTGCTGAAATCTAACTGGTGGAAGGGGCCTGTGACCGTTTACGGCCAGTGGCCCGACCAGCCGCCACACGTAATACCCTTCTTTACGTCAATGATGACCGCCGAGCAGGTAGACCACGCCGTTACAAAAGCGCAGGGCAAAGAGATTGCCTCGCCGCTTCGGGTGCTCTTCTCAGGAAGGCTCGTCAAGGAAAAGCGCGTGTCGGCGCTGCTCAATGCGGCAAAGCTGGCGATGGATAACGGCCTGCAAATGGAGTTAGTCCTCCTGGGCCAAGGTCCGGAAGAAGCCAGTCTGCGCGCCCAGGCGACGGAGCTTGGCATTCTCGAGCGCGTGGTGTTCTTGGGTGGACTGCCTTTTGAAGAGGCGCTCGAATGGTACGACTGGGCGCACTGCCTGGTGTTGCCTTCGGTGCATTCCGAGGGGTGGCCCAAAGTGATAGCCGAAGCGATGTGCAGCGGAGTTGTCTGTATCGCGGTGAGGCACGGCCAGGTGCCGACCATGCTCGAAGGCAGGGGCTTGTTGCTCGAAGAAGGCACGCCCGACGAGATAGCAGACGCTCTGCAAGGCGTGGCTCGAAATCCCCAGGGATTCAAGCCGATGATGCAGGAAGCGTCCCAGTGGGCGCGCGGGTATTCCCTCGACGGACTGCGCGAGGCCAACGCCGAGTTGCTTGCCCGATTCTGGGGAGAGGCGCAGACGAAGAGTAGCGCCCGCAAGCGCCTATGGAGTAGGCGACGAGGCCAGGGAGTAGGAGCATGATTGATCGCGCCCCTGCGTCGCGCATCGGCGTCATGCACATAACAGACACGCTGGCAGCCGGGGGCACCGAGCGGGTAGCGGTGAACGTGGTGAACAACCTGCCCCGTGATCGCTTTCAGGTCCACCTCTGCACAACCAGGCAGGACGGCCCGTTGGCGGGGTCTGTGGCCGAGGACGTGGGCAGGCTTTGCCTCAACAGGAGCCGGACGGTTGACCCGAAAGCCATTCGTCGGTTGGTCGCCTACGTTCGCCAGCATAATATCTCCTTGCTGCACGCTCACAGCACTTCGCTCTACACGGCGATAGCCGCCTCGCTCTTCCCGCCGCACCCTGCGGTGATCTGGCACGATCACTACGGCAAGTGCGCGATGGGCGAGCGTCCCGCCTGGCGCTTCCGGCTGCCCGTCAATCGAACGCGCGGCGTGATCGCGGTCAATGAGCAACTGGCCGATTGGTCCCGCGATAGACTGAGGGTTCCGGCCAGCCGCGTGTGGTATGTCCCAAACTTCGTTATCACTCCAGAAGGGGGTGGCCCCATTCCTTCTTTACCGGGCAGGGCGGGCAGCAGGATCGTCTGCGTCGCTAACCTCCGCCCGCAGAAGGGTCACCTGGCGCTTATTCGCGCAATGTCCATGCTAGTGCAGGACGCGCCCCAGGCCCATCTTCTGTTGGTGGGCGCGCACCCAGACCCGACCCACCTGGAAGAGATACGCAAAGAGATAGCCGAACACCATCTTGAGCAAAATATCACCTTGCTCGGCCAGCAAGCCAACGTGTCCTCGATATTGCGGGCCTGCGACATAGGCGTGTTAAGTTCCCTATCGGAAGCCTTCCCCCTGTCGCTACTCGAATACGGCATGTCAGGGCTGGCGTCGGTGGCGACGCGGGTAGGCCAGTGCGACGAAATCCTCGGCCCTGGGCCTGGGAATGAACGGCAGGCTGGCCTCCTGGTGGAACCCAACTCGCCCGAGCAGCTCGCTAAGGCCATACTGCCTTTGTTGAGCGCCCCCGAATTGCGCGCCCAACTGGGCGAGCGATTTCGCTCCCGCGTGCTGGCCCGCTACACCGTCGACCCGGTGATTGAGCAGATTTGCCAGGTTTACGATGCGGTTCTAGACGATGGACGACAGACGACAGACGATAGTGTCGCCGTCGTCCGTCGTCCGTCGTCCATCGTCCGTCGTCCAACAGAAGGGACCAAGAATGTACGCTCCTCCTCCTAGCACGAGGTACGTAGGTAACACAACCCAGACCCTCTTCCATAGCGTGGGGTTCCGGTGGGTTCTCTTCTTCTTTGCCCACTTCCCTCTGTTTGTGCTTATGTACCTGGCGCGCCCGGTTGCCACCGCGCACGCTGGCGCGACTTTCCTGGTTGGTCTCTACGTCGCGCTTGGCGACAAGACGAAACTCTACCGCGTGGCCTACGTCGGCGCGTACATCTGCGGGTCGGAAGTGCTGTGGCGGATGGCGAAGGCGGGTGTCTTCTGGGAGTTCGGCAAGTACGCGACATCCGCCCTTTTCTTCCTGGCGTTACTGCGGTTGGGGCGGCTAAAGATGCCTATCTTACCGTTGCTCTACATGGCTATGCTGATCCCGTCCATCGTGCTTACCGCAACGGCGAACCTTCCACAGGACGCTATTGACAGCGGTGTGGACCCGCGCGACCTTATCAGCTTCAACATGTCCGGGCCTTTGGGGCTGTTCGTCTGTACCTGGTTCTTCTCCAGCATGAAGTTTACGCGGCCCCAGCTTCAAAAGTTGTTCCTGGTGCTGATAAGTCCAATCGTAGGTATAGGCATCTACACGCTGATTACCACGCTCTCGGCTAAGGCAATCAAGTTTACGGGCGAGTCGAACTTTGCGACGAGCGGAGGGTTCGGACCTAACCAGGTATCGAGCATGTTAGGTCTAGGGGCCATGCTGGCCTTTCTCTACATGCAAGGCGACAAGGTAAGCCCAACTGTCCGAATGCTTATGCTGGGCGGTATGCTCTTCATGGCTATGCAGAGCGCCATGACCTTCTCTCGCGGCGGCCTATACAATGCTGCCATCGGGGCAATGCTCGCCGTGCTCTTCCTGTTCCGAGACGGGCGATCTCGGGTCAAAATTATCTTTTCCATTCTCCTGTTTGGCCTGGCGCTGCAATACTTCGTTATACCCCAACTCGATAATTTCACCGGCGGGGCCATTACGCACCGTTTCCAGGATGCCAGCCTCACCGGACGGGACGAACTTGCTTTAGGCGACTTTGCGTTATGGGCAGGCCACCCGGTGTTCGGGGTCGGTCCGGGGATGGCTAAATGGGACCGCCAGGTTGACTTTATACCCGCTGCCGCCCATACCGAATTCACACGCCTGGTGGCCGAGCACGGTACGTTCGGGCTGGTAGCGTTTCTGCTGCTGTTGCTCATGGCGGTCCGCAGCGTGCAACTTGCGCGCGATCCCTGGCATAAGGCCCTGGTCGCGGCTATGCTCGGTTGGGCATTCGTCTTCATGATGAACGCTGCCATGCGCCTTGTAGCGCCTGCGTTTATTCTTGGGCTGACTATGGCCCAACTTGCGCCGGAAGAGGAAGAAGAGGAGGCGATGAGCCGGGCGCCTGCTGGAGCGCGCATCAGGAGCATAGCGAGCGCCGCAAGCACAAGGAGTCTACGCGCATGAACACGTCATACGTAAAGCCGCCGGTGCTCCTGGTCGGCAACTTTCTTCAATCGCAACTTCGGGCGTTCGGCGTGTGCGAAGAACTGGCCTCGCGGCTGTCCGAATCCGGTTGGCCCATACTGACCACTTCCACGCGAACAAACAAGCTGCTCCGCATGTCCGACATGGTGAACACGGCCTGGCGGCGGCGCGGTGAATACGCGATAGCCCAGGTGGATGTATACAGTGGCGCTGCCTTCGTCTGGGCCGAAGCCGTCTGCCTGGCGTTGCGCAAGGCTGGCAAACCCTACGCCCTCACGCTCAGGGGCGGCAACCTCCCTGCGTTTGGCAAACGCTGGCCGGGCAGGGTGCGCCGTCTACTTAAATCAGCCAATATTGTCGTGACGCCTTCGCGCTACTTGCACGAGCAGATGCAGCCTTACCGTGAAGACCTGTGCCTGCTGCCCAATCCGTTGGACCTCAGCGCATACAGGTTCAGGCTGCGCGAACGTGCCAGGCCACGGCTCGTCTGGCTGCGCGCCCTGCACGAGATATACAACCCCGTCATGGCGGTCAAAGTCCTCTCTCTGGTGAGCAAAGACTTCCCGGAAGTCCGCCTCAACATGGTTGGTCCCGACAAGAAGGACGGCAGCTTGCAGGCTGTACAAAAGGCTGCGGCGGACCTGGGCGTGAAGAAGCAACTGTCTCTGCCCGGCGGCGTACCCAAATCGGAGGTGCCTGCCTGGATGGATAAGGGCGACATCTTCATCAACACAACCAACATAGACAACACCCCCGTCAGCGTGATGGAGGCAATGGCCTGTGGGCTTTGCGTAGTCAGCACCAACGTGGGCGGCATACCCTACCTGTTGGAG
>JBBQIC010000268.1:0-5875 GCA_038324555.1 Chloroflexia bacterium | reverse complement strand
CCCACTGGAAGGAAAGTGACTGATGATGAAGTGGCGGCCCTACATCTGGTCAGAGAGGCGTTTCATGGAGAATGGAACTACACCATTCTCCCTCAATCTACTCCCTCTCCTCGTCAGCTTATTTAGGCGTTCGCCCTTAGTTTGTGACTTTGGAGTTTGAGGATATGAAAAGACTTTCGCAACGAGCGGTTATCGCGGCATTATTGCTCTGGCTTATCCCGATACTTGCCGCATGTACTGACCTCTTTGGCAGCTCGGGAACCGGATCGACAGGCCAGCAGGCAAACCCAAATAGTGCTGCAACGCCGGTCGGCACCCCAATGGGTACTCCCGGTGTGCTGAAATCTACCAACCCGGCAGCCGACGAGGCGATGCAGGCCCTTCCCGATGCCGGAGTACCGGCAGCCACCGAGAGCACGGGCGGGCAGCCGCTCAGCTTCCATATGGAGGGTGACATTAAGGTGTTCGAGCTTACCGCGAAAGCGGTAAAGTGGCCGATAATGAAGGGTATGCCGGTTACCGCCTACACGTACAACGGCACCGTGCCCGGCCCTCTGATTCGCGTTACCGAGGGGGACAGGGTACGGGTGGTGCTCAAGAATGAATTGCCAGAGCCTACGACCATCCATTGGCATGGCATCCAGGTTCCTAACGACATGGACGGCGTGCCGGACATGACGCAGAAACCTGTGAAACCTGGCGAAACTTTCACTTACGAATTCGTTGCCAAGCCCGCGGGCACTTTCTGGTATCACTCGCACTTCCGAAGCGATGTGCAGATTGGGGCAGGTCCTCATGCTCCTTTCATCATTGATCCCGCCCAGCCTGTTGGTCCCAAGCCCGATATAGACAAGGTGCTGATGCTTGAAGAATGGCGCATCGTGGACGGCAAGACCTACGGAGCAATGCCAACCTCCGGAATGGATGCCAACTTCTTCACCATCAACGGCAAGGCATACCCGGACACTCAGGAAATCGACGTCAAGCAAGGACAGCGCGTGCGCCTGCGCTTTGTGGGGGCAGGTCAGTTGGGCCATCCAATGCACATACACGGCCCCGCCTTTAAGATCGTGGCTACAGATGGACACCCAGTGCCCGAAGCTGCCCAATTGACCAAAGATACGGTGTGGGTTGCCCCAGGCGAGAGATACGATATCGAATGGGTAGCTTCGGACCTCGGGAAATGGATGCTCCATTGCCACATACCGCATCACACTACCAACGACCATCAGGAGCCCGGGGGGCTGATGATGATACTCAACGTCACACCTTAGCCCCTCCCTAAAAATACTCTTACGCAAAAGGAGAACAAGGAATTGATTGGCAAGACAGTTATCAAGTTTGGTTCATACGCATGGATACCTATTGTGAGTATAGTTCTGCTGCTTGGCCTCGCGGGCTGTGGCGGAAGTGACGCCGGTACGGGCGCAGCCCCAAGCGGTGATCTCCAGTTGGCCTTATCTACTGACCCTAATCCCCCTTCGGCAGGGCCTGTGACCTTCACAGTTGAAGTAAAAGACGCCAAAGGGCAGCCGGTAGACGGCGCTAAAGTCACTCTATCCGCCAAGCACCCAAACATGAGCCACGCTGGAATCGATGGCGAGTTGGCCCCACAGGGCTCAGGGCGCTACCAGGCAGGCGGCGCGCTCAGTATGGGTGGTACGTGGAGCGTGACGGTGAACGTAAGCAAGGAAGGCTTACCATCGAAGACACAGGCGTTTGACCTGCCGGTTCGTTAGAACGTATCGCTGATAAGGGGCGAAAGAGAATATTAGGCGATACAAACCGGATGGTTACCCTTGACAGTTCCACTATAATCTACTATTATAACTTAGTAGGGCGGATGCGCTCCTGTGATTGGACGATAACGAGCGTTCGTTTCATCTTTGGGCGATAGGCTCGTTTGGTGTCAGATCATTGTTCTATATATATAGGGCTTACGCAGAGACGATAGACGATGGACGATAGACGATGGACGATGTATATTTTGCGTAAGTCCTGATATATTGTTAGTGGTGGGCATGAGACAATCGTGAGAATTCCTATGAGCAAAGCAAGAATCTACACAAGTCAACGAGTTGAGGACGCGCTCGACTATGAGACAGGTGACGAGGGCGATGATGATAGCGATTTTGCTTACTATGAGGATGAGTACTACGAAGAGGCCGAGGATGACTCCGTAGGTCTTTTCAATTCTCCAGGACGGGCGATCATCCTCGTTGTTTCGATAGGTTTGCTCTTGCTTGTTGCAGGTATGGTCGCTTGGCTCTTAGGTTCGCAAAGGGGAAACAGCACCACCGGTGCGTATTCTAGCACAGGCATCGTCAACACTTCCGGACTTCGGACAGCAGCCAGGGTGGGCGCGCTGGCCCCCGATTTTGTATTGAATGAAATATATACGGGAAAGCCGATTCCGCTGTCCTCTTTGAGAGGCAAACCGGTATGGGTGAACTTCTGGGCGTCGTGGTGCGGACCATGCAAAGCCGAAATGCCCGAAATGAAGCAGCGTTACGCCAAGTATAAGGACAAGGGACTTGTTATTCTTGGTGTTGATGACAAAGAGGACAATGCAACCGTGAAGCAGTTTACGGAACTCAATGGGTATGATTGGACCTTTGTTGTTGACGGCGACGGCAGCATACTCAATCAGTATTTTGTCACGGGCATACCAACCCACGTATTTGTAGACAAGGCTGGCGTCATCAGGTCTATGACGATAGGCGGCATCTCGGGAGACATGATGGACGATGGCCTTGCCAAGATCATGAACCAATAGTTAATCGCGAGTCGGTACGAGTGCCGGGCAGCAGGAGGCGGATTTCTTATCTTGGCCTTTTGTACAGCAAGACAGTACCCCAAATCGAAAAGTCTTTATCTAAAATGATACTAAGGAGGTACGTAAACATATGAGTCAAGTCCCAAAGAGGAGACCACCCATACGCAAGGTAG
Source organism: Chloroflexia bacterium (assembly GCA_038324555.1). Classification (GTDB taxonomy): domain Bacteria; phylum Chloroflexota; class Chloroflexia; order QHBQ01; family JADMIH01; genus JADMIH01. The sequence goes on along the minus strand of JBBQIC010000268.1, from coordinate 2,926 downwards.
TGTCCCAGGTTGAGCCGGTAGAAGAGCCGGGCGATGAACTGGCAGAAGAGCCTGTGGAAGAAGAGGAGTATTATGCCGCAGAGCAGACCAACCGCCCAAGGGGTAGGAGAAACTATTCCCAATACGAAGATGATTACCCAAGGGGCAGGCGGGACTATCCCAGAGATGGGGGTGATTACAGGTCCAGAAGCGTAGTCCCTAGGCGGGATCCCTTCCCGATAATAATCGGGGCAATGGTGGGTGCTCTCATGGTGGGGCTGGTTGTCATCGTATACCTGCTCGCCAGCAGGTCCAATGGCGGCACAACCACAACCACTACGTCATCTAATCCCAGCTCCTCGGCTAACATCGTGCCTACCCTTGGCAGCACGGACAACCAGCCTGCCAGTCAGGCGTCGCCTAGCGGTGAACCACCTCCGCGCATGCCTCTCGCCGACTTCAAGGCGCTGTACGACGATCCTGTGAAGCGCCCGCTCATCATAGACGTGCGCGCCAAGGAAGCCTATGAAACTGGGCACATCAAGGGGGCCTTCTCAGCGCCTGAGGCCGATATAGACGCTCTCGTAGTGAAGATACCCAAAGACAAGCTGGTCATAGCCTACTGCCAATGACCGGCCGAGAACGAAAGCGCCCGTGTGGCGCAGAAACTCCACGATACTTACAAGTACAGCTACGACAACCTGAAGGTCCTCTTGGGTGGCTGGAACACCTGGAAGCAGGAGAACGCTAAGGATGCCAAGGCTTACCCGATAGACACCGGACCGGGAACCAGGCTGGGCGAAGCGAGCGGCACGTCCGGGCAGCCGGGCGGGGCTGCCACCTCTGCCCCTCAGCAGCCAGGTACGACAGGCACAAGCGCACCTAAGCCGTAGCTACTACCAATGCCTGGTCTCCGGCAAGCAATAATTCAACCGCCTCCGGAGGCCAGGCATCGTCTTGCCTGCGAATCCACGAAAAAGGTGTACGACAACATGACGAAAAACAGGCCGACAACGCGCGGATCTACCATCGGTGATAACATGCAAAACAGCTTTATTGACAGAGGCTCAAGAGACAGGTACGGGCGACCCCAACGTGACCTGCGCCCCGTTTTGCTTGGGGCGCTGATGGGCGCTGTCGTGACGACTCTGCTGCTGATTGTGTATTTACTGGGCACTAACTCCAGGTCGAGTACTCGAGGAGGCCAGGCGGTGGTCACTCCACCAATAAATACAGACGCAAAGATCCCCACTATTGTCGTCAGTACGGATAATCAAACCAACTCAGACAATCAAACTAACGTACCTGATGATGCCCCTCGCATAGCTCTGAAAGACTTCAAGAAACGATATGATGACCCCGCCAAGCGGCCCCTGATTATTGACGTGCGACAAAAAGATGACTACGAGCAGGGCCATATAAAAGGCGCTATTTCCTTCCCTCAAGATCAGGTAGACAATCGCGTAGGCGAGCTTCCCAAAGATAAGCTGATTATCGCCTACTGTGACTGAGTCGATGAAGAAGACAGCGCCCGTGTGGCGCAGACACTTCACTACAACTACAACTTCAGCTATGACAATGTGAAGGCGCTTCTCGGTGGCTGGGTGGCGTGGCAAGATGAGAATGATAAAAACCCCAACGCTTACCCTATCGAAACCGGATCGGGAGGCGGATAGGAAAGCAAAGCTGAAGAAATCAAACGGAGGCAAAACCAGTTGAGCGAAACTAAAGAACCCACTAAGGCTGGAAGTGCGAACAGGACCGTCAATAAGACGGCCTCGCAACGTAATGCCCGGAGGCCCGCACGCACCCTGTCTCTTCCCGCAATCCTGGTCGCTGGCGCTGCTGTTCTGCTCGTAGCGCTAGGTGTGCTCCTACTAACCAGGCAGTCAACCGGCTCATCGGGGCCGACTCCCACGGGCGCATTATCTCCCGTGGCTAATCTACAAGCCTCGGATTACCATTCGCTTGCGGTGGATCCAACAAATGCTGATAGGGTATGGTTCGGCTCTCACAACGGGATCCAGGAGAGTACCGATGGCGGTCATACCTGGAGTCCCCTGGCAGGGATGAGTGGCGATGCTATGAATATGGCAATGCCCGCTACCATTCCGGCGGCGGTGTATGTAGCGGGTCACGACATTTTCAAGCGAAGCATAGACGGTGGGCGTTCCTGGCAAGACGTGAAATCGGACCTTCCAGGGAGGGACCTCCATGGGTTCGCCGTAGACCCTGCGAACGGCAAGCACGTTTTTGCCCTGGTAGTTGGCGTAGGCCTGAATGAGAGCACAGATGGCGGCGACCACTGGCAGCCATTGCCTGCCCAGCCTCCTGGGGCTACAGGGGCGTTAGCGGTGGCATCCGGCAACCCTCCTGCGCTGTACGCGATGACCAGCCTGGGCGTCATGCGCAGCCAGGACGCGGGCAAGAGTTGGCACCCGGCGAACGGAGACTTACCACAGGGCAGAGATGGCGTGCGGGCCCTCCTCTCAGTGCCCGGCAAGTCTCAGGAACTTTATGTGGGCACGGCAAATGGACTATACCACACCAACGATGCTGGAGCCACCTGGCAGCAAGCTGGCTTGGCGGGCGAGAACATAATTGCCTTAGCAGCGAGCCAGTCAGGGCCGCAGCGTGTGTATGCGCTAACTGCCAGTGGGGCGGTCTTCCGCTTAGAAGGTGCGGCGCTGGGCAACAGGCAATAATGATTTGAAATCGAAATCAGTTGCCCGGCGCTTCATACCCAATGTAGCCGGTCTCGGCCTGACTATTTGAGAAGATCGGAGATTATGGGTACGCAAGCAATTGCGGTAGTAAATCTGCTTGGCAAGGAAACTCGTAAGCTATATATCAAACCGAGACAATAAGGGGATCCTAATGAAGCGACGCTTTGCATTTGCAATAGCCTCTGTGTTCGTTTTCCTGGGTGCAAGCTTGGCGGTACGCC
>JBBQIC010000267.1:0-5888 GCA_038324555.1 Chloroflexia bacterium | reverse complement strand
ATCGCTCCTCAAGGGGATGCTGTGCCACGTCAATCTCATACCGCTCAACCCCGTCCCAGGCACAGGGATGCGCGCCACACCACGCGAGCAAGTATTCGCTTTCCAGAAGATAGTGGAAGACGCAGGTATCTCCACCACTGTGCGCATAGAGCGCGGTGTGGATATTGCCGCCGCTTGTGGGCAACTCAAGGTGGAAGAAGAAACGGGATCGCACCATCGTTCCTTGAACCCGGAAATAGTACGCGCCTACGTCCAGGCCGACCTCGCCTCCGCTCTGTAGATCGAAAGGACAAAACCGACCGGGCCGCAAGCCAGTTAGCCTCTTACACAGGCGCGACGACCAATATTTGAATAAGTATCAAGTGTTACTTTATACTTTACGATTGAGATGTGTGCTCAACACAAGCATGTACGTATACCAGCAACCGCATCATGCGCAGTAGACGACAAGCTCGTAGGGGCAAGCCCCCATAGGGGCGAACTTAAGTAGGCTGCATGGCAAACAAACTCTCTGATCCGTGTCATTCCACTAACCCATGTCATTCTGAACGGAGTGAAGAATCTCGTCCCTCGCTTAGATGCTGGATTTACCGTGTCCCAACCATCCTGCCCCACGAAGAGATTCTTCACTCCGTTCAGAATGACACGGGTCAGAGGGTTTGTTTGCCCTTAAGTTCGCGCCTATGGGCAGGCACGGGGACCTGCCCTGCTCGCGTACCTGGATGTTGGTGGTTAGGGAGAGAGAGCAGGCAGAAGGGCCTACCCCTACGCTAAACCCTAGAACCACTGGGCACTTGCAATGTACAACGACACCATAGCAGCCATCGCTACGCCGCCCGGTAATGTACAACGACACCATAGCAGCCATCGCTACGCCGCCCGGTAATGTACAACGATACCATAGCAGCCATCGCTACGCCGCCCGGTGAGGGAGGCATAGGCACAGTTCGCCTGAGCGGCCCCGCCTCCGAGGCGATACTGCGCACTATCTTTGCGCCTGCTTCTGGGCGGCTCCCTGATGTCATAGAGTCGCACCGTCTGGCGTTCGGGCAGATACACGACCCGCAAACCGGCGACAAAGTAGACGAAGCGCTGGCAGCGCTGATGCGCGCTCCCCACTCTTACACGCGCGAGGATGTTGTTGAGATAGACTGTCACGGGGGCACGGTGCCTCTACAGCGCGTGCTGAACCTCTGCCTGCGTGGAGGGGCCAGGCTCGCGCAACCAGGCGAGTTCACATTGAGAGCCTTCCTCAACGGTCGGCTCGACCTGGCGCAGGCTGAAGCTGTATTAGATGTCGTCAAGGCCAGGACGAACGAGGGTTTGCGATTGGCGGTCGAACAGCTTGGAGGCGGCGTCTCGGCCAGGGTGAAAGGCGTCCGCGCCCGGTTGCTGCACGCGCTCGCCCACCTGGAAGCCACCATAGACTTCCCCGAAGACGACGTGCCTCCCGCCGACGTAACACCCGACTTGCTGCCCGCGCTCGACGACCTGCGTGTACTCATAGCCAGCGCTGGCACGGGTATAATACTTCGGCAAGGTCTTCGCACCGCTATTGTCGGCAGGCCAAACGTCGGCAAGTCCAGCCTGCTCAACGCCTTGCTGCGGGCAGATCGCGCCATCGTCACGCCCATCCCAGGCACCACGCGGGACACTCTTGAGGAGGTGGTCAACGTGCGCGGCGTGCCACTGGTGCTAACCGATACTGCGGGTCTGCGCGCCCACGCCGACGCCCAGGACCCAATCGAGCGCATCGGCATAGAGCGCACCCGCCGCGCCCTCGCGGAAGCCGACTTTGCGCTGATGGTCTTCGACGGCTCTCAGCCCTTGACTACGACTGATTTGGAAGTTATACAGACAGTGCAAGAGGTCGCCCCACGTACTCGGCTGGCGGTAATAAACAAGTCCGACCTGCCGCCCTGCATCGCTCTTGAGACACTATACGAGACCCTAAACGGAGTCGAAGTGGTCAACGCCTCGGCGACGAAGCCAGGCGGTACTGACACTCTCGAAGAGAAGTTGGCGAGCCTTGTTCTGGGCGGCAAAGCTGCGAGCGGCAACCGCCAAGATGGAGCCACCATCACCAGCCTGCGCCACCTGGATGCCCTGAGAAGGGCCGAGGAGCACATTGTGGCCGCGCTGTCCTCCATCGAAGCGTCTATGCCTGCGACGTTCGTGGCGGTTGATTTGCACAGCACCTTGAATACGCTGGGCGAGATTACGGGCGAAACGGCGAGCGAGGACTTACTGGACGAGATTTTTCGGAACTTTTGTATTGGAAAGTAGAAAGCTCAAATCAAAAACTGGACGCCTTTGGCGTCCAGTTTTTGATTTTATTACCAACTACATCTTCAAGCGCGGGTCGAGCGCGTCGCGCAGTGCATCGCCCATGAAGTTGATGGAGAGGACCGTCAGCAGGATCATCAAGCCGGGGAAGAGGACGAGATAACCTCGAATCTCGTTGGTCGGGTTTAGACCTTTGATGTCGGTGATGAACGTGGCATATCCCTGGGCGTTTTGCAAGAGGTTGCCCCACGAAGGTGTGGGCGCTTGGATGCCAAGCCCCAGGAACGAGAGGAAGGCCTCGTAGATAATAAACTCACCTACCGCTAAAGTAGCCGCCACGATTATGGGCGCGAGTGAATTGGGTAGCAAGTGCCTCAGGATAACCCGACGGCTGTTGGCTCCAAGCGCCCTGGTCGCCTCGACAAAATCCAGGGAACGCAAGGATAGTATAGAACCGCGCACCAGGCGGCTTATTGTCAGCCAGCCGAAGAGTGAAAGCACCAGGATGATTGTCGCCACACTGCCCAGATTCCTTCCAAATATCCTATCCATAACCCCCGATGAGTTCAGCATCCGAGACAGGATCAGAAGCATCGGCAGAACGGGCAAAGAAAGCAGCAGGTCCACGATGCGCATCAGAAGGGTGTCTACCCATCCACTGTAGAACCCTGCCAAAGCTCCCACCACGGTTCCTACAACGATGACTATGATCGTTGTCACCAGCCCTACAGCGAGTGATATTCTCCCCCCATAGAAAAGCCGGGTAAGGTTATCTCTTCCCACTTCATCGGTGCCAATCCAGTGTGTGTGCCCGCTCAAGACGGAGACGGAGCCTGCCGGAAGGAATGGGCTGGCATCGTTTATTCCTTCCTGTGTGAAAGATGAGATTAGAGGCACGACGATTACAGACAGCACAAGCAGTATCAAACTGACTAAGCCGATAAGCCCGAGGCGGTGCCTACGGAATCGCCTCCATGTTACAGCTAACTGACTTGCTTCGGCGGGAGCTAATCGCTCCTCTACTTTGGCTATGGCAACCATGGTTCTTTCTCCTATCTATGTAATAGAAATCAGATGCTGACTTCTGATAGCTAACTATAACGTATCCTTGGGTCGGTAATCGCATACAGCGCATCGGCCAAGATGTTGGAGGCGATCACCACGCCAGTAATAATCAGCAGCAAGCCCATCACCACCGGTATGTCTACCTGAAACACGGCGTTGAAATACAGCAGTCCCATACCCGCATAGGAAAACACGGTCTCCGTAGCTATTGCGCCAGAGACGAGGAAAGGCAGGGATAGGGTAATTATCGTTATCACAGGGATCAGGGCGTTGCGTAGCGCGTGCCTTAGTATCACCACCCTCTGGGACAGGCCCTTGGCCCATGCTGTCCGCACATAGTCCTGCTTGAGCACCTCCAGCATGGAGGACCGCACATATCTGGAGTACGCCGCGATATTGACGAATGAGAGCACTGTCACGGGCAGTATAAGGTGATATAAGCGGTTCACTATGTTGCCATCCTGTCCGGTGTCGCTGATGTAGCCGGGGGGCAGGTAGGGGAGCCAATCCCAGTGGTTTTGGATGTGCAGTAGCTTGGGCATTACACCCAGGAAGATGATCAGCATCAGGCCCAGCCAGAAGGTAGGCATAGACAGGCCGACAAATGAGAAGGCGGTGACGCTATAATCGAGCCTGGAGTACTGCCTGACTGCTGATATGATGCCTATGGGCAGGGCAATAAGCAACGCGAGAAGCAGGGAACTGGAGGTGAGGATCAATGTATAGCCAATCCTGCTACCGATTATCTCCATCACAGGCACGCCTTTGGCGATGTTCACCGACTTGCCGAAATCGCCGGTAAGCACGCCAGAGCCTCTGATCCGAAAGCCCAAGACAGTTACGTCTATACCCTTGGGCACTTCTTCGTTCAGGCCCCTGATGTCGGTGGTTTCGCTGGGATCAAACAACCAGACGAAGTAGTTGAGAGGGTATGGCTTGTCCAGCTTGTATCTCTTGAGCATCTGGTCAACGAAAGCCTGAGACAGATGTTTGGAAGGATCGGCGCTCATCTCATTTAGCTGGTCGCGGGGGCCGCCCGGAGTGATGATGAGTAAGCTGTATATCACGAACGTGGCGAGTACGAGCACTATAAAGCCCTGAATAAACCGCCTTATGAGGTAAGTTGTCATTTGCTTCTCTCTCCATGTTTAGGGTTACAATTAATACCCTGCTAATACCCAGCCTCAAAGCGAGGGCCTCTTACTTGTCTATACAAGAATATTGCGCGCATGGTTCAATTATTGAAGCCCTAATTTTTGCACTTTGTATTGTATATGGTCTTCACTCATACTTGTCTGGGGCTTAACCGTGTGCTTCTTCAAACTACCCTTGCCGATGTAATCCTCGTCCCTACTGTTTTCTTCGTAGACCGAACCTAGCTCATTGCTGACCAGCATGTTTACCGGCGGCGTACCAGTATCAAGCTCTATCCCGCCGAACGACCCTTCCAGAGGCTCCGTTATAGAGGCAACGTCGGAGATGGAGGAGCCAACCGGGTGATACAGACCCCACACTTCACCCCGAATCATCTGTGGTGTCAGCAGAGCTAACATCAAGACTAATGCAACGCCACCAGGCACGAGCCGCGCTGCTGTAGGCCCCATAATCAACCTATGTACGTACCCGGTGAATGTTTGAACGCTTGAATGCTTGATCGGTGTGCTGTGGCTGCTGTGGCTATTGATAGCAAGTAACACCTTTCCAAATGCGCCCTCTGGTGGCTCCACGCTCCGAAACTCAGTCCTCAACAACAAGCGCAACTCAGCATCAAGCGAGGCCTCTTCATAAGTTGGGTCGTTGATCTCAAGAGGTTCTGTCTGTTTCCACAGGCATATTTGACGATCACCAGCGCACATCATCAGAGGAGGCAGGAACGGCTTGCCACTATCTTGTTGCTGAATTCGTGTTCGTCTTATTCTATTGAAGAAAGTAAAAGATAGCATAAGAGCGCGATATTGAGCAGTCAGTGGGCAGTCGAGATTGGCCACTGACTGCTCAATACTATGGGCGCGGCCCACGCCCGCGTAAACGAGTTTGAGCCGCGCTCCTATGACCAACAGAAGCTCTCGCTCTATCAGTCGCTAATTACTTTACTTGAAGTACCACTGCGTCACGTTCCAGCTGATGGGGAACGAGGTGTTTGTTGTCTTGTGGTTCATGAGGTTGTCCCTGAACATTTCGATGTTCAAGCGTTGCACGATGGGTATAACAGCGATGTCCTTCATGATCTGGACCTGTGCCTGGGCAGAAGCTTCGGCCTGGGCCTTGGGATCGATCACGGAGTTGAACGTCTGGTTTGCAGTAGTCGCTACTTCGCTCTTGTAGCGCTGCCTGTTCGGCAGGCCAGGGTTAATGTCTGTAGGGATTCTGGTCTGGTCCCAGGCGTCAAAGGAGCTGATAGACGTCTGCTGATACGCGAACTGGCACAGCTTGCAGGTGCCCTTGTTGATCGGGCCTTGCGGGTCGAAGTACTCGCCTGCCTTGTACTGCTTGAGCACTGCGTCTATGCCGAGCTGCTTGAGGTCGTCCTGAACGAG
>JBBQIC010000266.1:0-5925 GCA_038324555.1 Chloroflexia bacterium | reverse complement strand
TCCACCTCTCATCGTGCCGTTCTCCATATTGGTCTGAGCGGCGCCTGTAAGCGTGATAGTCCCGCAGTTAGCAAGGAAGCCCGGGTTGAGACCATTGCCACCCGGTCCGTTGCGCGGACCTTTCACGCGCCAGTTGTAGGTGCCGTTTGACAACCCGCTCACCGAGACAGTGAAGAACCCTGAAGCATCAGTATTCTGCTGCGGATAGTCAAACTCAGCGCCTGTGCCCAACTTGAGGGTCAACGTAATAGGCAGAATGGACCTGGCGTTACCCTGCGGTATACCCTGCCAGGTTACGTGGCCCACCAGATTACCCGCCGCCGGTGTAGGTGTAGCCGTTACGCACGGCACAGACGGGTTGAAGATTTGCATAGTCGGGTCAGCTATGCTGCTCACATAGCCTCCTACCATGTATATGTGGCCGCTAACCGGGTCTCTGTCGATTGCGCTGTTGCGGCGCGGGCCGGTGAATGTCGTGCCGGTTGACCAGGTATTGCCAACTGGGTCGTATATTTGCACGGCGTTGCTCGGGTTAGGTGCGGTACGACCGCCGCCTATCACCCATAGCTGGCCGCCGACGTTGAATGCCCGTGTCTCGGCGCTGCCGGGTGAAGGCATATCGGCAATACCGGTATCATCTACCGAGTCAGCGACCGTATCGTATTTGAAGGCGATTGGGCTATCGCCGATAGTGGCGCTTCCGGTGAGCCACATCGAACCGCCACCTGTGTAGATGTTGGTGCCGATGGCAGCAGCCGGTATGTAACCCAATCCATTCGAGCTAGAACCCGGATCGGGCACCTGGGCGGTCTTCAGCGCCCACTGTGAGCCGCTTAGCAGGGTAGGATCGAAGGAATAGATGGTGCGTACCATGCTGGTGTTGATGTTGAACCCGCCAAGGATGTACAGCTTGTTGGCAACCACCGCGAAGCCGCCGGGCAGAGTAGTGCCGTTAGCATCGCCTGGCCAGACATCCAATCCGATTGTGCTGATGGTATGAGCGACTGGATCGTATGCGAACACACGAGCCGCGCCGCTAGTGCCGGTTGCGAACGAGCCGCCGACGCAGTAGATCTTGTGGCTGCCTCCGACTACGAGGTCGGCGCACGCCATGTTGTTCACGCTATTGTCGGGATATGTTACGAGCGTATCGGTGCTCCACGAGTTGGTGGTAGGGTCGTAGACGTGCGGGTTGGTGAAGTCGCTGCCCGCTGTATCGGCGGAGCGGCCACCCATCGCGTAGAACTTGCCGGTGGTTGGGAACCACACGCCAACCGCTCGGGTCATCGCTGTCTCGTTGATGTTAGGGCCTGCCGACCAGTTTGCTGCCACGCCGCACGGGGTGGGTGTGAAGGTAGGCGTATTAGTTCGGGTCAACGTGGGAGTGTTGGTTGGTGGGGTTCCGGTATTAGTGGGCGTGTTGGTGCCGCATGGAGGCTCGCTGAACGTTAGCAACAAGCCGCTGGTCGGGCCTGCGACATTGCACTCATATTGTGTGTTCTGCGGGCCTGTGCCGTTTTGCACACCGATGGTAGCGCTGCTGCGATCTCCCATAGGAGTCCCATACACTATATCGAAGCGGTTCTGGCCTTCGTATAGCCGGATCTCGAAGTCGTTGACGGGAACGCCGCCGGTGCAGCAGTAGACCGTCCGCCACTCAATGTTGAGTATGCGGTTGGGTGCGCTTCCACTTACCGAGGTGAAGATGCCCTCACCATTGGCCGTGTCCACCGTGTACAGGTCGTCCCAGAACGGGAAGATCGTCATGTTAAAGCTAGCATCGGGTAAGCAGCCATTGATGTACGTAGTGTTGCTGCTAACGAACTGGAAAGTGCCGTTAGAACTAACGTTAGCGCTGTTGAACGGCGTGCCGTAAAGGTTGTAGGCAAACGGCAGAGCGATGTTGGTCACACAGTCATCGCAATGGTTGCCGATGTCGGTTGTGCCGGGCACCAGGGTGTCGGTGCCTGTGATGACAACATAGTTCGCGCCGGGGCCGCAAGTGGGCACGGGCGAGAGGGTATTAGTGGGGGTAAGGGTTGGGATGGCTGTGAATGTGGCCGTGTTCGTGGGGGTTCGTGTGATCGTGGGGACTGGCGTAGGTGTACAACTACCGCCTGGGCATGGCGTGGGCGTGCCGCAGGTGACGGGGTGCAGCCACTGGCCCGCGTTCAGGATGACCCTGGCGAAGTCGCCAGTCCAGTTGTCGGAATTGTCGCCTACGTAGCCGCTTAGGCCTACGACGCGATTGAGGTATGCCATCAGAGGAGTGCTGTCGTTCCAGGTCCCAGCCAGAGTGGCCCCAGGGGCCAGCGTCAAAGTCTCACGATACAAGGAATTGAGCGCGCTCACACCACCGCACAATTGAGGGAAGGTGCAGGTGCCCAGCGTGCCAGCCACGAAGTTTGTAGAGCCGGGGTTGACGAACGGAGTGTAGTTGCCGGTGAGCCAGCGTCCCTGGATGGACTGAGTGCCTCCATACCAGTCGAAGTTGAAGGCCACTACGATGCCGCCCCCGTCCAGATAGTCGGCCAGGTTGTTGCCGAGCGTTACCCCGTCGGCGTAGCCGCAGTTGCTGAACGGCACAACTATGTCGTACTGCTGCAACTGAGCCAGTGTAGGCGTGCCCGCTTGGGCGTCAAAGATATCCACTGTACCCACGCCGGGCAGCGCGAGCAGATTGTTGCGAAGCGTTGCAGGTGCGATGCCGCAGTCGGCCTGGACGATAAGTATGCGGTACACACCGCATGGCGTCTGGGTGGCCGTTGGCGTGGCCGTGCATACGCCCGGTACGCAGGTAGCGGTGGGCGTGATGGTTCGGGTGTTGGTAGGCGAGATTGTGAAGGTTGGCGTGTTGGTGCGCGTGGGCGTGAACGTGTTGGTGGGCGTACTTGTGCAACTTGGGCACGGGGTGCGCGTATTACTAGGTGTCGGCGAAGGCCCACAACCTACGAAGGTAAAGTGGATATTCGTGGCGTTAGGAGCACCTGTGTTGCACTCGAACTGCGTAGAGCGCAAGCCTGTGTCGTCCTGAGAGCCGATGGTAGCGCCTGTGCCACCTGCGTCTAGCTGGCCCAATACTATATCAAAATCGCGCGTGTTTTCGTACAAGCGTATCTCGAAGTTAGCGAGTTGGGCATTATTAGCGAACTCAACGGCTCGCCACTCTATATCCAAGATGCGGTTGGGCGCGCTTCCCTCTACTGTGGTGAAGACGCCGCAGCCTCCTGGGTAGCTAACGCACCCGCTTAACCCCACGCTGGTGTTCAAATCGTCCCAGTGCGCGTAAATCGTCGGCCCTGGCACTGAGGTGGAGGGTATGCAGTCGTTGCTAAAGCTCGCGTTGGTTCCGGTGAACTGTAAGTTACCATTAGAGCTTACGTTCGCGCTGGTAAACGCCAGGTTGTTGTAGAAGTTGACCGTGAACGGCAGGGCAATATTGCTAATGCAGTCGTCGCAGTGATTGCCCGTATCGATCGTGCCTGTTACTATGCTGCCGCCGGACGTGGAGGTGTTGTAACTGCCGCAAACCGTTGCGGTGGGAGTAGCAGTATTGGTAGGCGTCCAGGTGCGGGTAGGAGTATTAGTAGGAGTAGCAGTGCAGGGAGGGCTGCAAGGAGTGGCTGTGGGAGTGGGAGTGCCGAGGATAAACGTACCTATCCTGGCGAAGTGGGAGCTTTCTGCCCAACTCGCCAATATAGAGCCAGCGCCACCCGTGTAGCCGCCTACGTCGTTGGCTTCGTAGTCGGTGGTCTGGCCGAAGCCGCTGAAGGTGGTGCTGCTCAACTGGAATGGCGCGGTCCACGTTGCGCCACCATCGGTGGACTGCACGTAGAACTGCGCCGCCACCGTGTTGGAACTGGTCCCACCCAGGTAGGTAACGTGTATCGTGTGGTCAGGGGTTACTTTCACCCAGCCCCAACCCTGGAAGATGTTAGGATTAGGATTGTTGAACGGTATGACCGGCGCACTCCATGTAGAGCCAGCATCTGTAGATTTCGATAAGAAGATAGCTGACCCGGCAGGAGTGCTATCAGCACGATACTGCGTCCAGACGGCGTAGAAGTCGCCGTTGGCTGGGTCGGCTGCGATGTTAGGCGTGTCGCTCCATCGGGTGCCGAACGGCGAAGTCGAGTTGAACGGCACCGTTCGGGCGAGCGATACGGTCGTGACGGTGGTGGAGAACGGGAAGGTCACGCCACCGTCGGTGGAGCGGGCGAACATGACTTTATTAGGCGAGTTGATTGGACTTGGCCCGCCACAGCACATACCCCTATGCCAGGCATAGCCGATTGTGCCGTTGGGCTGGGTGCCCATCGAAGGGAACTCGTTGTGGTTCACGCTTCGTGAAAACTCTGTGGCGTCAACAATAGGCAGCGGGTTAGAACCGGAAGGGCTCCAGGTTGCGCCACCGTCCGAGGACCAGCGCAAGGTCACGCTGTTGTAGCTGCCCGATCCGCCACTGTCGAATATAGCTTCGGTGACGTAGACCCTCTGGAAGAAGGGGCTGGTGGGCGAGCGGTCTACCCATATGTACTGGCGGTCGTCGAAGAAGACGGTAGAGGAACTGGTCCCGCAGCCGCCATCTACAGTCCAGGTGACGCCGCCGTCGGTGGACCTGGCGCATGTGAAGTCTACTGTGCTCTGGGGATTGAGGCACATTTCGAGAGCAGCGTTACCGCTACTGAAGGATGGGCCAAGCCAGGCGTTGACTACGTCGCCGTCGCCGCAGGCGTTGGGAGGGCTGATGCTGGTCCACGTGTTACCACCATCGGTGGTGTGATCCAGGTTGAAGTTGCCGCTGACCAGGGCCTTCAGGGGGTCGGTCGGGTGCATACCCGCCGCAGGCTCCCCGCCGCTACCCGTGCTGCGCTCAGGCCCCCAGGTGATAGTAAGCAATGGCCGAAAAGGGTTGGCCCATGTGCTTGACCCTTTGGAACTGGGTGCGAGCACCGGGTGGACCCTGCCCATGTTTGCTAAGGTGGAATATGAGATGCCTTTCAACCCAACGGGGAGGGCATCAAAGCCGTCGTTATTACTCTTGTTATCTTTGCTGCTGGCGCTGGCTTTTTGGTATGGCGAACTCGCCGCGCCTGCCTGGTTGCTGGCGCTCCCACTCTGGGAAGTTATCCCGTTGCTCGGCGAACTGCTTATAGGCGTACCCGCTAAGGCGCCGCTTGCCGTGAAAATAAGGCCTGTAGCGAGGGCTAGCATAGCTACCGCCACCCAAAAACGAATTTGTCCGAATCTCTTGATAAACATAACCCCTCCTCTCAATGTACAATGACGTATCTATGTTGTGATCCCACCCTGACTCAGTTAAAGTTAAGCTGCTGGGTGCTGCAATACATAGAACTAGAATCGACCCCTGCATATAAGGATTGGTGACACCCTGCATGACCAAAGGCTCCTGACCGCTTCAAGGGCGCTCTTATAAGCACACTTGATCCCCACATCATATAGCCTTGTAGTCTTGTACTAAATTGAAGTATCCCCACTTCATAGGGCGCCGGGGTTGCAACTAAGGTTTATAGATTCATAGGCACATACTCCGTGGGTAGATTTAACCATCGGGATAACATGACCGTTTGATATTCGTTTATATGTCTGTATGTCGCGGGCCAACAAGGCTACCGTGAAGGCCGATGCGCGTAAAAAGTGCGAGCCGATGGCTCATAACGTGGGAGCCGATGGCTTATAACAATGAAGGGTACAGTTCCAGGTCGGCGCACATGACTTAGCGGGGGCGACTATAAGGGCGATGAGCTAAGTCGAGCAGTCAGTACCTCGCCGTTCCCCTCATTCGTGAGACAAGCATACTACTTTAGTATATGCTTGTCAATAGAATCTTGGCCGGAATCAGGGTCTATTCAAAGTCAGCTTTATGGAGGGGAGAGAGGGCGTGATAAATCACGCCCTCTCTCC
>JBBQIC010000265.1:0-5943 GCA_038324555.1 Chloroflexia bacterium | reverse complement strand
GGAGGACGCAGAGGACCCCTATTATTGTTTGGTCCTCTGCGTCCTCCGCGTCTCTGCGGTGAATAGTATATTGCCCATGTGGTGACTTTGACACAGCCCTAACCCTTGCCTAACGTAAATGTTCAGACTTAGGGTGATGTGTAGGGGCGAACCTTGTGTTCGCCCTCTCTGCATACCGCTTCGTCTTCGTCAAGAGGGCGAACACAAGGTTCGCCCCTACACATCACCCTAAGTCAATATTTACTGCCTAACATACTAACGGATGAGCCAACATCCGGTCGCGCCCATATTTTCTTTCACCTACATCTCAAGTCGTATTTTTGTGCTTGCAATCCCTCGCTTTGTCCAAAACGTATTGACAAAGGGAAGTGCATATGCTATATAGTTAGGGACGCTAACAATTACCACAACTAACTTATAATAATACGTAACGATGGTTGATAGATGAATACGGAGGGCAGAAATTGGCACATAAGATAATCATCATGCACGACAAAGGAGAACATTCAGCAGGCGCACCCACACCCACTTCCCAAGCTGTCTCCGACCAGCATCAAGAGGTTCTGGAAGCGGCGGCTTTACAGATGGCGAGGATCGGACCTCGATTCTTCAGGGCCGTCAAAGCCATGATGGTCCACAACCTCGAACTGCCGGAAGATGTGAGGGAGATGGGTGAAACCAAAATGTTGGTGTTGCACACGCTGGTCAAAGGCAAGCAGCTTACCAGCGACCTGGCGAAGCATTTCAACGTAACTAACCCAACGATGACCCGCATCATAGACGGCCTTGTGGACAAGGGTTACGTTGAACGCCATCATGCTATGGGCGACCGGCGCTGTATCTTCCTTCAACTGACGGGAGAAGGTCAGGACATGGGCAAGCGCGTTGAACAGCACTTCCACGATGCCATTATCCGCTTCCTCAGACCGCTCACTGAGGGGCAACTGAACGACATCGTGAAGGCATACAATCATCTCGCCTCTCTGTTACCTGAAGCTAATCCGGACGTGGCGGATGCATCGGCAGAGAGCAGCCATATGAGCAGATGGGCCGAACGCGCTCTCAGGCGCGAAGCCATGCGACAACGGCACATAGGCAGGCACAGGCGACGGAACCACGAACCTAGAACAATCTAGCATGGCAGATCAACAATCAAGCGATCAATCAATTATTTGGAGGGAAAAATAATAATGGCTAATACAACGTCAACAACACAGCAAACCTGGGGTCCAGCCCCAACGGAGGAGACGCCAGCAGTAACGGGACGCAGGCTTGCCATCATCATGACGAGCGTCCTGCTGGGTATTTTACTCGCCGCGCTTGACCAGACAATCGTCGGTCCCGCGCTGTTCAGGATAACAGTTGATCTCAATGGGTTTGAGCACTATGCTTGGGTCGTCACGGTCTACCTGCTCACATCTACTATTTCGGTGCCAATATTCGGCAAGCTGTCCGATATGTATGGGCGTAAATGGTTCTATATAGCGGGCATAGTGGTATTTCTTATAGGTTCGGCACTATCCGGCCTTAGTTGGGATATATATTCATTGATCGCCTTTCGCGGTCTGCAAGGCTTGGGCGCGGGTATACTTTTCGCCAGCGCATTTGCTATCATTGCCGACCTCATTCCTCCGCGTGATCGCGGCAAGTGGCAAGGAGTGTTCGGCGGCGTATGGGGTTTAGCTTCGGTACTTGGCCCTAGCATAGGCGGCTTCTTCACCGATAACCTCACCTGGCGATGGATTTTCTACGTGAACGTACCTATAGGACTGATTGCCCTTGTGGTGCTCATAACTACATTCCCCCATGAAGTCAAACACGGTGTGCAGAAGGTGATAGACTGGCTGGGCGCTGCCACGCTGACTGTAGGACTCACCGCGCTGCTGCTGGCCCTTTCATTCAGCAGCACTCCAGATTGGGAGTGGGGTTCGGTTAGAAACATCTCCTTGCTCGTCGTGGCGGTGGTCTCCCTAATAGCATTTCTGGCGGCTGAAGCGCGAGCCAAGGAAGCTATCATACCGCTCGATTTGTTCAAGAACAGCATCTTCACTGTATCCGCGATCACAGTATTCGTAACCGGCGCGGGGCTGTTCGGGGCGATAATCTACATATCGCTCTTCATACAGGCAATCCAGGGCGGTTCGGCGACAAGCAGTGGTAACGCCCTCACCCCCATGATGGTTGCACTGGTCATATCAAGCATACTGTCGGGGCAAATAATCTCGCGCACGGGTAAATATCGCATACTGGGCGTAGTGGGCATGGCGCTGGTAGCGTTGGGTATGTTCCTGCTCTATACTATGAACATGGACACGCAGCGCCTTGCGACGGTGTCCTTCATGGTGTTGATGGGCCTGGGCATGGGCATAACTTTCCCGCTGTATACTCTAGTGGTGCAGAACGCCTTTCCAATGAACCGCGTGGGTGTGGTAACGGCCAGCGTGCAGTTCTTCCGCTCTATAGGCGGCACGGTGGGCACGGCGGTGCTCGGCAGCCTGGTCAACAACCAGTTCCATAACCAGTTCGGCCCGAATTTTATCGCCAACTACAACCAGTTCAAGGAAACGCTTCCGCCTGCGGTAGCGGGCAACATGCCTGCGCCGGGGACTTTCTTAGCAAGCCTTGGCAATATCAACGCTCAGGTGTTGGGCAGCAAAGAGGGCCTGGACCAATTGCGACAGCAACTCCTGGCGCACGGGACGCCTCCGCAATTCGTTGGAACTATAGTTGATCTGATAACCAAGTCCATGAGGCCCGCGCTTCTTTCTGGTATACAGGAAGCGTTCCTGATAGGTGCGATCCTCTTGGCCCTAGGACTTGTAGCAACTATTTTCCTCAAGGAAATACCCCTGCGCAAGACCAACGAGCGTCCCGGCGCGGCGATGGCCGAAGGTGGCGCCGGTGGTTGGGAAGCCCAGGCAGAGGAAGCAGGTAAAGAGTTAGTGGCAAGCGGAATGCCCGCCAGCGCGATCCCCGCCCGCGACGAGCCTCGACTGACAAGAAAGTAGAAAGCTAAAAAGGACGATGGACGATGGACGATGGACGATAGAAGGTCTGATCCATCGTCCATCGTCCTTTAATAGTTGTGGTAGAATAAGAGTATCCCTTAGCGGTTACATGGCGGTGGCATATGACTTTCACAATCGAGTGCGAGCAGGAAGAGGACGGACGCTGGCTCGCTGAGGTGTTGGAGCTTCCAGGCGTACTGGTATATGGAAAGACGGTGGAGGAAGCCATCTCCAAAGCCCAGGCGTTAGCCCTAAGGGTGCTCGCCGAGCAACTCGAACATGGGGAGAGGCTTCCGGAGTTCGTGACCATTTCCTTTGCTGCTGCATGAGTCAGTGGCCGGCAACAAAAGCCAGGCGCGTGCTTGCGGGGCTTCTACGTATTGGCTGGAGCATCAAGCGCACGTCTGGTTCCCACCGTACCCTATCGCGGCCCGGCTGGCCTGATGTCGTATTTGCGTTCCATGACGACGAGGAGATTGGTCCACGGATGCTCACTCGCATTGCACGGGTAACCG
This sequence comes from Chloroflexia bacterium, assembly GCA_038324555.1. GTDB lineage: Bacteria > Chloroflexota > Chloroflexia > QHBQ01 > JADMIH01 > JADMIH01. Next base: position 2,420 of record JBBQIC010000265.1, on the reverse strand, counting down.
GCCTGAAACCGGAAGACTTGTAGACTTAGAGGTTCACAGTAAACCCAGGACTACCCTTACACGCCTCGAAATCGCCCACCGCTCGGGCTACTTGCTTATAGCTGGGTTGCAACTGGATAGCATCTTTCAGATGGGCGGAGGCCAGATCGCAGTTGCCGACGCGGGCGTTGACGCGGGCCAGGTTGAAGTGGGCCTCGGCGTACTGCGGCTTGATGGCAATAGCCTTGCCGAAGTCGAGCATCGCGGCCATATTGTCCCCCCTCTGGGCGAGCACTACGGCGCGGCTGTTGTACGGCTCTGGCTGGTTGGGGTTTAGCTCTATGCAGCGCGTGAGGTCGGCGTAGGCCGCGTCCCAGTCGCCCATCATCGCGTAGACGTTCCCTCGGTTGTTCAGGATGTCCGCGTCGTCGCCTCTCAGTTCGAGAGCATGTGTGAAATCTTGTAGAGCCAGGGCGAGCGAACCGTCGTTTGCGTGGACAATACCCCTGTTGTAATAGTAGCCTGGGTTGCCAGGGTCCAACTCGATAGCATGGGTGAACGCGGCAATCGCCTGCAAGCTCATGTTCTGCGTTGCCTGGGTTATCCCCAGCGTGTTATATCTGTTGGCCTCGCCCGCAGCCCCAGATTCGCCTTGAACCTCCTGGCTGTCATGGCTACTCATTTCGCCCGGCCGCGCATCTTCCCGCGTGTTATCACTATCCATATTCTCACCCCACACCCCTCACCCCTACACTATCGCCAGGTAGTAGTACCCAGGCCATTATACCCCATATTTGCAGTGGGCCGGATTAGGACAATTTACCTATAAGGCTTGTTCTTAACTTGGTACTAATAGGTCTAACCATGTGTGCCGCGTACATGCTACGATAAAGGTTGGAGGCATGTCACTATGAGACTTCAAGGTAAAAGTTTTCTTTCTTCACTTACACAGGCTGTGGCTCCTAAACCTCAAGCCGCTGAAGCGCTTCGCGCAGGGAACAAAAGCGGTTCGGTGCAACTCAAGACGGTGGCAAATCTGCAAGCCCACGCGGCTGAACTGCGCCTGTTTGCAACCGAAGGCACGTTTGAATACCCGCGCAATTGGGTACAGATCGCAGGCATGGCGGCTGTGGTGTTCATGGCGCTTGCCCTGTCACATCTGCTGGTGATGGTGTTGCCTGTATTTCAGGCCCTCTTACTGGGCATACCGTTATCGAACATCATAATTTCTCCATCGGGGGTAACAGCCCTTGTAGTGGGTATGGCGATGGCGTTCGCGCTGGCGGCTGTGCTACTCGACCTCCTTCCCTCGATTAGGGTGACAGAGCAGGGCCTGGGTATATCTAGTCTCTTTGGCTGGCGGCGCGTGCGCTGGGACCAGGTAGGGGTGCTGCGGGTCATGGAACTATCGAACGACCGCTACATAGTGCTGATACCATTCACAGGAGGCGTTGGACGCTTTACCCCCGCGCCCTTACAAAGGTTTATACCAATGCTGGCCGGAGCATCTTCTAGCGGTGAGCGCGGTGTGCTTGTAACGTCAGGCATAAAGGACTTCGACCGTCTAATCCAGTTGATTGTCTCTAACATGTCTCAGGCTAAGGGGATGAGTGTACCCCGTATCGAACTCTTCGTGGACGAAACGGCCGTCATGCCAATGGCGCAGGTCCTACTTGACCCTGAAGGCGCTATCGTGCGCATGGCCCGCTCCGTCGCCACCACTGACCCCTATGGGATGCCCGTTGACGATGTTGAACCTGAACTCAGCTGGCCGAAGGTGATGAGCAGGCAGGCGCTTGTCGCGTTACCGCCCGCGCTATTGCTGCTGGTCTTCGAAGCCGTGTCGCGCGCTGACGCTCCAATGTTGGAGCACTTCGCATGGGCGCTGGTCCTGATGGCCCTTGGGATAGCCGAGTTGCCCTTCATCGCTAAACTGTCGCAAGCCACCGGAGATACAACCGTAGGCAGCGGTCAATTCAAGCGTTCCGTCCTCTCTTACCTGGAGCTACAGGCCCCGCGCGCCGCCCTGCTGTTGCTGGGCGTGACCCTCACTGCTATAGGCGTGCCCGGCCCGGTCGCGTTGGTATGCTGGCTGGTAGGCATCGGCCTGACCACCTGGTTCGTGATACGCTTCGTGCAGCGCGTTTACTACATACCGATAATGCAAACGGTTTGGGTTGGCGTAGGCGCTCTAATCTATCAGGTAGCACTGTTCGCCCTCTATTTCGGCGTAAGCTAAAGTCCAAGTACGTAATAAAAGCCACAAATCACCGAGAAGCGGTGATTTGTGGCTTTTATTATAACTCACCTTACGCAATGGGGTAGGAGGGTTGTTGCAAAGGCGAAAGCAAAACTATGAGGGCAACAAACCAACCAACCCGTGTCATTCTGAGCCGCAGCGAAGAATCACTCACCTTGCCAATCTATCTGGGAAGCAGTAC
>JBBQIC010000264.1:0-5956 GCA_038324555.1 Chloroflexia bacterium | reverse complement strand
GTATTTTCGGACACTGGTGGAGCACTGGGACGGCAACCAATGGAGTGTTATCCCCAGTCCCAATCCAAACCCAAGCACAGGAAACAACGAACTTTTCGATGTCTCAGCAATCTCGGCCAATGATGCATGGGCCGTTGGTTATTACTTCATCCAGGGCGTTGGAACGCGGACACTGGTGGAGCACTGGGACGGCGCCAATTGGAATATTATTCCCAGCCCTAACATAGTTAGCTATGATAATGCACTCAATGGGGTTTCGGCATTATCTCCAAATGACGTGTGGGCGGTTGGTTACTATCATAGACAAAACCTGACCTTGCATTGGGACGGCACAAATTGGTCTCATGTGCCCAGCCCAGAGATAGATGTATCTGATTTCTACTCGGTGGTGGCGCTCTCTCCCAGTGATGTTTGGGCCGTGGGGACCTACTTTGGCCAGACCCGAAGTGAGACGCTAGTCCTGCGCTGGAACGGCACGAATTGGACCAAGTCGCCCAGCCCCAATCCCGGTACCGTTGAGAACATCCTCAGTGGGGTCTCGGCAGTCCCCGCCAATGATATTTGGGCAGCAGGCGACCATTGGAACGGTTTCGGCACACCTTTTCTGACGCTGGTTGAGCATTATACCAATCCCTGCCTGACCCCTTCACCGACTGTAACCACTACCCCTACCAACACCCCTACCCCTTGCGCTATTACCTTTACAGACGTTTACCCCTCCGACTATTTCTACCAGGCAGTGTTCTACCTCTATTGCCGAGGGGTTATCTCCGGCTACTCAGATAACACCTTCCGCCCGTACAACAATACTACAAGGGCGCAGTTGTGTAAGATAGTGGCGCTTGCCGAGGAGTGGAGCATAGAGTGCCCACAAACACCCACCTTCATCGACGTGCCCAGGGAAGACCCTTTTTATTGCTATGTAGAGACCGCTTACAGCCACAACGTTATTTCGGGTTACTCCGACTGCACGTTCAGACCTGATAATAATGTCACCAGGGCGCAGTTGTGTAAGATAGTGGTGTTAGCTCGGGGGTGGCGCATAGAGTGCCCACAGACGCCCACCTTCACCGACGTGCCCAGCGAAAGCCCTTTCTACTGCTATGTAGAGACCGCTTATAGCCACAACGTTATTTCGGGTTACTCCGACGGCACGTTCCGGCCTGACAACTTCGCTACAAGAGGGCAGATAGCCAGGATAGTCTACAATGCTATCGTGGAGCCAGATAGCAGGTGAGCCAGGCCCAATGTAAGTGTTCAGACTAGGGGTAAAGGAGATAGCCGTGTAGGGGCGAACCTTGTGTTCCCCCTGTTTGCATACCGCATGGGCAAGAGGGCGAACACAAGGTTCGCCCCTACGGATAGATTTTCCTTTACCCCTGGTCTGAACATTGACGGCCCAATCCCCATTTGGCGGCCAGTAGGATCCATAGCAAGGTGAAGATGAGGGAAAGGGCTAACAAGCTAACTTGTTAGCCCTTTCTCTCGGTATATGTGGTCCACTAGAGGGCGGACCGGTGGATTCGAGCGCTCTGACGCCTGCGAACACATCCAATACAAGTGAAGCTAAGGGGTTCTTGACCCGGCATTGATAGAATATACTTCGATCAGCGTCAGAAGCGGGTTGACGCCGTCGCCGTAATTGCCCACTGCCCATGTGTCAGGGCTGGACGTGCCTGCGGTGATCGCCACCCCTCTGAGGATGTTACTTGCGCCGGGGCTGGGGCTGTCAACTATGGCCCATACGCTGCCGTTCCAGAACTCGGTCAGCGTCGCGTTGGGGTTATCGGACTTGCCCACCGCCCAAGCGCCAGCCACACTGTTAGCCGAGACCGAATATAGCCGGTTGGTAACGTTCGTACCCCTGTTGGGGCTGGCTACAATAATCCAGGCGCTGCCGTTCCAACGTTCGGTCAGCGTCTGCCTCGTGCTGCCATTCGAGTAAGCGCCAACGGCCCACGCATATGAACTATTGACGCTTGAGACCCCATAGAGAATGTTTTCTACTGAACCGGCATTCGGGCTGGGCACTACTATCCAACTCGAACCGTTCCAGCGTAAGATAAGGGTGTTTTTGACGGTACCGACCTGGTAATAGCCAACAGCCCAGATATAGCTCGTGGAAACGGCTGAGATACTATTGAGAATATTCGAGTCGCCTGGTGGGCTCTGGAAGTTATACTGAGTCCAGGTAGTACCACCATTGGTAGAGTGCAACAACAGTAGCTGATTTGGGCCACCAGTGTTGTTGTAGTAGCCAGAGGCCCAGATGTCGGTCGAAGATGCGGCGGTGACACCTGTGAGGACATTGGCTCCTGAGCCGGGGCTTGGAGTATTGGGGATGATACTCCAGGTCACGCCCCCATCGGTGGAGCGCTCAATCAAGGTCTGCCCTCCAATGACCAGGGGGTCCTGGCCCGGGATTCCCACTATGGACAGGCCGTTTTGGTAGCCTACAGCCCAGTAAGTGGAGCCAGAAGCTGCTACCCCATTCAGCAGGTTGTCGCCCGAGCCGTTGGGGCTGCTAACGATTTCCCACTCCGGGTCCTGAACGACTACCAGGTGCTCGATGAGCGTCCTGAGACCGCTAGTAGTAGACTGGGTGCCAACGGTCACGGCATTGCCGGTCGCTGGGGCCGCGACCGAGAGGAGATAGTTGCTTACTGCCGTGCTGGGGCTGTAATCAACCGACCAGGCATTCAATGCTGCCCAGGCCAGGGGCATTCCAAAGATAGAGGTAAGGGTGAAAGCTAACGATCCACATGCGAGTAAGATAATCCTGCGAACTTTCATCATTTTCTCCCTTACTGCATAAGCAAAGCTAAAAACTGCAAAGTTAGGTAAGCAAACGAACTCCGAGAGAAGGGGAATTTAGCTATAGGCATCTCCTTTAGACAGAACGTGAACAATACATCAGAGCGCCGGACCCACGAGGTCCGCCGTGAAGTGGACATACTACTTATCGAACAAGTATAACGAACCGCAAAGACGCAAAGAGCGCAAAGTTACGCAAAGGATCAATCAACAATAGAAAACCTTAGCGAACTTTGCGCTCTTTGCGTCTTTGCGGTTCGTTATACTTGTTCGATATGACGCCATTTTATTTGAGTGTCGTCTGCTAGCTTACGGCCGCGTCCAGATAAGCAATTGGGGCAAATTCGATGTCTTTGGCCTCCTCGGCTTCGATTATGGTCTGTAGACTACGCAAGGCTCTGTATTGTAGGGCGCGGATGGCGCCTTCATTCTTGTTCATCATCTGGGCGATTTCGATGTTCTTGTAGCCTTCAATAAACTTCAACGCTATCACTTGCTGCTGTTCACCCGTCAACTGGCCGATAGCAGCCTTCAATTCGTATGCCTCGACAGCCGAGTTGAGAGCGTTTTCGGGGTCGGCAGGCTCGTCGGACGTATAGAGCAGGTCGTTCAACGGCACCGGATCGCGGCGAGTACGATAAAAATCCACTACGAGGTTGTGAGCAAGCTTATACAGCCACGACGAGAAAGGATAGCCGCACCACTTGTAGCGGCCTATGGCTTCCCAGGCTTTCAGAAACACCTGCTCGCAAAGGTCCTCGGCGTCCGGCGCATTGCTCACCTTGTAGAAAATATACTTATAGATCTTGTCCACATAGGCGTTGTAAAGCTCCGCAAATGCAGCTTGGTCGTGAGATGAAGCGCGTTCGACCAGTTCTACCTCGTTGCAAATCATTTGCCCTACCTCCTAACATCCTTCGTCCATCTGCCTTTACAATCTATTTCGCAAGATGCGTGCCATGCTGAACATGGGTGAAACGTGATGCGTGAAACGTGAATTACGATAATTCACGTTTCACGCATCACGTTTATGTTCGCTTGCGCGCCACAGCGAACGCATTTATAATGAGCCTGTGGGGCGTGTAACAAACACGTCGCGGCATGTGTTAGGAGGCAACTAGCGTGGACCAGAGTATGCACGCACAAATGTATACTGAACAGACTATGAGGGTCTCTCCGACCCTTATTATGGTCAACCAGTTGCTTGCCCTCTCTTCTATGGAGCTTCAGCACATGGTACACGCCGAGATCGAGCAGAACCCTGCGCTGGAAAGCGTGGAGAATACAACGTGTACTTCGTGCGGCGCGGGCACGACAGGGTTATACTGCCCGGTATGTATGCAGCCGGTCCATCCTTCGACTCCCCATGACGGTGTAGCATCGCGCAACGGCGATGGTGCGGGTGGCAACTTCAACGATGACGGTTATGACACAGAAGACTACCGCCCCAGAGGGCTTACCGCCACCGCTTCTGAGTACGAAGACTTTGATCCTCTGACGCTTGTTGCCAACGAAGCCAGCATGACCGAACAACTTCTGGCCGACATGAAATTGTCTCTGCCCGGAGAAGACCATATCATAGCTGAATACCTGGTCGGCAACCTGAATGAGCAGGGCTTTTTAGGTTGCACCACTGTTTCTGTCGCGGAAGAGCTAGGTGTACACCAAGAGCGCGTCGAATACGTGCTGGGGATATTGCAAAAGACCGGGCCGGTGGGAGTCGGGGCCCGCAATCTGCGCGAATGTCTACTCATGCAACTCCAGGAGATGAGTGAAAAGGGCGCTGTAGAGATAGCGCCTTACGTTGGGGAGGTCATCTCCTCTTATCTGACCGAACTTGGAGAGCACAAGTACACCATTATCGCCCAGGCGTTGGGTATCAACTACGAGAACATCGTGGCTGTGCGCGACTTCATCAAGAGGTACATGCAGCCGCGCCCTCTGCAAGAGCCTCCAGAGGGGCGCGGCTGGCGCTCACCGTCTCCCACGCGCTTCGTCTTGCCGGACGTTATGATCCGGGAGCGCGATGGGCAGCTAGAGGCCGAGGTCGTTGAGACTTATCGCTTCAGCCTGAAAATAAGCCCGCTCTATCAGAGCCTGGCTGCGGATAATGTCAACAAGCACAACGGCTCGATGTCCGAGTACGAGCGCGACCACATACGGCGCTACGTCAATCGCTCAAAGCTATTCATCGCTAATATCAACCAGCGCCGTGAAACGATGCTGCGCATTACGTCGTGCCTGATCCAGTTACAAGAGGAGTTCATACGCTATGGCGTGCGCTATCTAAAGCCTCTCACACGCGCCCAAGTCGCGCAGTATTTGGGCATCCACGAAAGCACCGTGAGCCGCGCCACAGCCGACAAATACGTGATGCTACCAACCAAGTTGGTGATACCCTTTAGCGATTTCTTCTCGGCCTCTCTCTCCGCCAAGGATGTGATAAAGGAACTTATCACCAAAGAGGGGCGGCCCATGACCGACAAAGAGATAGTAATCAGCTTGCGCGACCAGGGCATCCGCGTAGCCCGCCGCACCGTCACCAAGTACCGCAACCAGTTAGGCATCCTCCCCTCCGCTTTCCGCTAGAAATAGAGAGATAAATAAAGCACAAACAAAACCACGTAGTGGTTTTGTTTGTGCTTTATTTATCTACTCAACCTCTCCAGGAACAGTACTTAACCTAGAATAGCCAGGATGTCTCGCTCGCTCAGGATAAGGTATTCTTGCTCATCGAGCTTGAATTCGGTGCCCGCATACTTGGAGAATATGACCTTATCGCCTTCTTTTAGTTCGACGGCAGCATGTTCACCGTTGTCCAGGAGTTTGCCAGGGCCAACAGCTATAACCTTGCCTTCCTGGGGCTTTTCTTGCGCAGTGTCGGGCAACACCAAGCCACTACGGGTCATTTCTTCGCGTTCAACCGCCTGAAGAACCACTTTGTCACCAAGGGGTCTCAAATTAGACATCTTTTCCCTCCTAATATGATCATACTATGCTCTCCTTATCTCGACTTTGTACAAAAATGAAGGGATGTGAAAGCGGGTAGAGGGACCCGCGAACCGATTGTTGTAAGATAGAAGTTGACTAAAACTCATCTGCAACAAGGAGCCTCACGATGTCCCTACCCAATCCGATTATA
>JBBQIC010000263.1:0-5986 GCA_038324555.1 Chloroflexia bacterium | reverse complement strand
AGGACTGCAACTGTCGTTTGACTGACAGGGAGCCATCGGGTGAGAGGCCATGTCTCCATTACACTGCGTTGGGCTGTCTCCTGTGCCGTTCTTGGCAACGGGTATGCCGGAGTCGGGAGTGGCGCTGTAGCTGTTGGCTGGCGCTCCCCTCTCCTGTACCTTGTCGTTGCTGCCCTGGCTGCGTCTGTCCTGATCCTCGAACAAGAACTCTACTCTCACGTCCCTCACGTTGGAGGAGAAGTGATAGCAGAAGTATCCGTCCATGATATTATCTCCCGATCCGAAGTAGTTTGTAGCGTACTGTATGCGCACCGTTCGGAAGTTGCCGTTGTTGTTGCGCACCTGTAGCTCTGCCCTCCAAGGAACGTTTACGCCGCATGGGTCGGGGTTATGGGCGATAGCAATCCAGTGGACTGTGCCGTCCAGGTAGCAAGATGTGACCACTGCCAGCATGTCCATGTTGCACCCGGCGCATGGTGTGATCGTGCGGTTAGGCGTGATCGTTATCGTGCGTCCAGGTGTCATAGTCATGGTGCGGACCTGAGTCATGGTCATCGTACCCGTGCGAATGGGGGTAGAGGTCATAGTAGAAATAGGGGTAGAGGTGCGTATAGGCGTGGAGGTGGAAGTGCCACAGGTCTGTGGAGGTTGATAGATTTGCATGGTGTCGGTAGGAGTGGTGGGCATGTATCCCCCTGCCAGGTAGATTTTACCTGTTGCGGGGTCTATGTCCACCGGGAAGTTTCGACGCGCTCCTGTGAAACTGTTGACTGTAGTCCAACCTGCTGAAGGGTTGGCGGGGTCGAACTGCATGACTGAGGCGCTTGGGTTAGGGGCTGTACGTCCTCCACCCATGAGCCATACCTTCCCACCCATGTTGAGGGCGCGTGTCTCCGCATCCCCTGGTGCGGGTAGGTCGGGCACTGCTGTGTCCGAGACGGTGTCCGAAACGGTGTCGTAGCTGAAAGTCTTGGGGTCGTCTGCAATAGTAGAGGTAGAAGTGTCCCAGTGAGACCCTCCACCCGTGTAGATGATACTACCTATAGCAGTAGCGGGTATGTAACCAAGCCCTCCCCCACCATTGGGGTCTGGGACCTGCCCGCTCTTGAGGGTCCATCTGGCTCCTGCTGTGCCGTTGGGGTCGAATACCCATATCTGGCGGGACATGCCGACGTTGATGGTAAAGCCGCCCAGTATGTACAGCTTGTTGTTGACGACTGCGAAGCCGCCGGGCAGCGTGTTGGCTGTGGCGGGCCAGTTATCGCTGCTCAGAGCCGTTATGGTGTGAGCGGCGGGGTCGTACATACGAACAGCGCTGCTGGAAGTAGTAGCTCCCGCAGCCGAGCCACCGACGCAGTAAATGCGGTGACCACCAGACCCAGAGAGGTCAGCGCAGGCCATGTTATTGACCTGGTTATCTGGGAAGGAGGCTGCTGTGTCCACCGTCCATGTTGAAGACGAGGGGTCAAAGTAGCGAGGGTTCTGCAAGTCACTTCCTGCGGTATCAGAGGAGCGACCACCCATGACATAGAAGCGGTTCATGCCGTTGGGATACCAGACCCCAACTCCCCTCACCAGCGCCGAGGGCATTGTTGGGCCTGCTGCCCACCCTCCCCCTGTTCCACATGGGGTTGGGGTATTGGTCACCACTGGCGGGGTATTGGTGCGTGTGGGCGTAAATCCGCCAGGAGTGTTGGTGGGGGTTGAGGTCCCGGAGCCGCCTGTGCAGGACGGGAACTTGAAGGAACCTATGCGGGTGTGGAAACCACCGCCGCTGGTGGTCGGATAGTATTCGTTGGTATACCAGAACGTGCAGTCGTCGGTGGGGTCGAGGGACAACATACTATAGTCGCCCCACCTGCTGTAACCTGTCTGCGAGCCGTTGCCCGCTTGCATTACAGCCTCGCCCTGGGATAGCTGGCCGGGTGGGTCGTTAGCCAGGCGACCAGCATAGCGGATGCCCGGATAGGTGCTGGTGGCGTCCGAGACGCTGAAACCAACCGCGATGTTGCCGTTGTGGTCCATCGCCATGCTACCCATCCAACGGCTGACGCTGTCGGGGGCATACGTGCCTTGCTGGAATATGGTGGGGTTGTTGCGTGGACTGCGGATTTCGTACCAGCGCACGCCTGTGTATCCATTGTTAGCGCCGTCTGCGTCAACGGTGTGGTTGAATACGAGCGCTTCGTGGTCGCCGAGGTTACGGTAGGCCAACCTGTACATATCGCGGTCGTACAGAGTGTCTAGCACCTGGCCTGTGCCAGGCTGGTGGATGCATGTGCCGTTGGGGTTGGCGCAAGGCAGGCCATCGAACGCCGCCGTTGGCCTGAGAACCGGGCCGGTGAAGGTGGTGTTGCTGGGGTTCTGCCAGTCTACGTGGAACTGCCAGATTTGTAGTTCGTCGCGGTAAGTGTACGGAGGAAAGCTCCACTCGTCAGCGTTTACCTCAACGAATGTATTGGCTGCGCCAGAGGGCGGTAGGGTCATGCCGTCGAGGTCGGATGGCATCATGCCACCCCAGTCGTCGGGTCCTAGCTCGTGAATCTGTACAGTAGCCGACTGGCCCGCAAGCATCCTGGTGCGGTCGAAAGCGTACTGGCCGGAGCCTACATAGTCCAGATTGGCGCCTGCGAACAGGTTGTCGGTCATATAGTAAGCATCGGGCCATATGCCGAAGTGCGGGTAGTCGTTCAGCTTGGTGGGGCTAATCGTGAACTGGTAGCGATACCACTGGCCGGTGGGGTCGCCGGTCTGCGATACGGCTATGCACTGATAGAACGGGCCAGAGGGGAAATTCGGGAAGGCGAACTGGCTCATCATCCAGCGGTCGGCCATCTGGTCGTATAGAGCGATAGGGTCGCCGTCGTTGGTCGTCTGGCAAGGGCCGCCAAAGCCGCTCCATAGCGTGTTGCCGGGCAGGGGGCCGAGAAGTCTCGTGCCAGCCCTGTTATAAACTGCGAATTGTGTATTGATCCACTGCACGTAGTGATTGGGTCCGATATCGCCGTTGGTGTCGGGCGGAATGGAGCCGTTAGCGCCGAGACCCTCAAAGGTGATGATAGGCGTCGGCATTACCAGAGGACCAAAGGACTTCTGAAGCACGGGGTCGCTAAACTTCTTCGGCGCTGTGACCTTAGGAAGCTGGTTAGCGTGCAGCGCGCTCTCATTTTCTTTTCGCCTGGGCAGGGGCGCCGCGGGTTTCATATCCCTGAGGGCGATAGAAGTATCGTGCTTGTCATCGGAGACAACGGTTATACCGTTGGATAGTTTGGTTGCCGCCCGGCTCGTTGTGGAGGCAATTCCAGAGCCTGACTGTTGGAGGCTGGGGCGGGCCGCCTGGTGCGGGTTTGCGGGGGCTTTATTTGCCGCGGCTTGCGACGAAGAACGCGCACCAAACCCGAGGCCAGCCACTAAAACCAGCAGGGCTAGTGCCAATAATAGACCGAGATTGCGCCTTTTCATGTATCGTGACATGTTTCTTTCCTTCTCTTTGATAAATGCGGATGATTAGAGTTTCCGAAGTGTCTCATTACGACGATGGACGATAGACGATGGACGATAGTAACTACCGTCTATGGTCTGCGGCCCGTCGTCTGCCATTGGCACTACTGCAATTAGCCTTGCGCTCATATTCTGCCCTGCTACAGTAGCTCATGGAGACACAGGTGTAAGCGTCATGTCCTATAGGCTCCTCCCCCTTCCAGATTGTTCAGAAGCAACCTCGAAGTTGCCCTAATTAGCGGCGGATATTCAAATTGAAGTAGTCTAAGCAATCTCTGCAAGTCCGCGATAATTGCGAGCATGACGCGGAGTAAGCCAGACATATAGACAAATATTATGCTCGGCTAACAGCTATTTGCTCCTAAGATGTAACTATATCGAAACTAGGTAAAGGCAAAGTGTTGATCAGGTACAAATAGACTCCACCCTCCACGCTACGTGGATGTGGCACAATATTATATGCACAAATGGTATGCAGTGTCAATGCAAAAACGTGGGGCAAATGTTCAGAATTGGGGTAGGGTCGTAGGGGCAGACCCCCGTGCTTGCCCTGTTCGCGTGCCTGGATGTCTGTGTAATCGTAGGGGCAGGTCTCCGTGCCTGCCCTGCTGGTTTACCACCAATATCTGGGTACACGAACAGGGCAGGCACGGAGACCTGCCCCTACGACCGTACCCCAATTCTTCTGAAAATAGGGAGATGCAACCCGTAGGGGCGCACGGCCGTGCGCCCCTACCCTACGCCCGCATTTTCATTGCTGGTTGCTGGCCCGAAGGATCATGGGTTATTCTGATATCGTCTCTGCGTAAGCCCCCACCCAAGAATCAGAGAAGCCCTCGCATTGCTGCGGGGGCCTCCCTGGTCGGAGAAGGAAGTTTGTCTGGTTTTGTGTAGGGTGAGGGAATAGGGTGGAGGAGTGGTTTACACTTCTCTAACCTATTCCCTGCGGGTGTTATTGCTGGGCGAATAGCACGGTGAAGTAGTGCATAGCTTCCTGGCTTGACTTGGCATAGCCGACCCCAACAATAGTGTACTGCCCGTCCATTATGATAGCTTTGTGGGGAGGACTGTTCAGGTAGCTGGTCATCGCAACAGACGCTGCCTGGTCGTCAGAATAGTTGTTGCGCGCCAGGATTTCCCCCGCGAACTTGTAAGAAAAGCCGCGACTGTTGAGCATGGCAAGGAAGTTGACGCCTTCGGGTGTCGTGTGGCTGAAGTAGTTGCGCGTAGCCATGTCGTTGCTTCGTGATCTTGCCAGATCTATCAGTACGCTATTCAGTTTCACAGCCCCCAGACCGGCGGCGGCCCTCTGCTCATTGACACTCTTTAAAATGTAGCTCTCCATCTCCGAAAGGCCGGGTTGTTTTGCCTGGTCGGAGGGAACTTTATTAGCTTGAACCGCGACCGGTTGCTGGTCGCCGGCTACGGGCGCTGCCGTTACAGGCGCTGTATGAATACCGGCCTTCTCGTAAGCGGTTTTACCGAGATGGCTGAGTTGCACAGCCTGTCCCTTGTTCGCCAACTCAGGGTGATATTCAAAGCGAGCGCGCTCGAACCACTGGACGTACATGCCGTCCTGGTTCATCGGCTCTGAAATCGGATAGCCAAAGAGTTCCACTCCGCCTCTAGTCTTCCAGAAAGAGAGAAAAGGCTCGGAAAGGATATGGTTGGTCGTCTTTACGAGCATGGTTGATGGTTGTTGCGACAGGTTGGCAGGGGCGGCGTCTGCGAACGGCTGTTGCTGCTTGCTTAGTGTGTAACCAAGCCTGGTCATCAGCACCCCGTAGCCCTTTGTGTTTAGCTCTGGGTGGCGCTCCATGCGGACGCGCTCGAAATATTGCACGGCCAGGCCATTCTCTTGCTGCTCGTCGCTTAATGGATAGCCTATCGTTTGCAGACCGTAACGGTTAAATACCTTGAGGAAATCGCCCCGCACCGTCCTGCTGGTGGCGCCAAAGTATTGGATTGCGGCGGGCGCGCCTGTGCCGGACAAAACCTGGCTCGCAAGGATGGAGGGGTTGCCGTTGGCGGTAGCGCCTGCCTGTGTGATTTCGCTCGCTGGTTGCGCCAGCAAAACCACCGCAAGACATAAGGAGCTAATGCACCGCCAAAAGATGCTTCTAAACCGTAATTGTAATCGTATAGTTGCCTGCATTTTATCCTCATACTGATGATAATGGCGACAGACAAGGGCGCCGGGTTATAGCAGGCGAGCGTCAAAGTATCCGGCGTGAGCTGGACGGAAGCTACGATGCGTATGCCGGGCAGCCTGGCTGTCATAGCTCGAATAGAGCTTTAGATCCATGGCTTTGCGTCCCCACCTTTAGATGGGTTTGCCGAACGTGGCTAGTGGCTATTGGCTAGTGGCTAGTGGCTAGTGGCTAGTGGCTAGTGGCTAGTGGCTAGTGGCTAGTGGCTAGTGGCTAGTGGCTAGTGGCTAGTGGCTAGTGGCTAGTGGCTAGTGGCTAGTGGCTAGTGGCTAGTG
>JBBQIC010000262.1:0-6014 GCA_038324555.1 Chloroflexia bacterium | reverse complement strand
GGTCCAGGACACGAGACGATTGTGGCTCGATTAACAACCTTCCTGGTGCAAAAGACACTGAATAAGGCGCTTGTTTGGCCGCAGGGCAATTCCATCGGTTTGCCTATCAGCAACTCGCGGCCTGAGCCTGATGCAATACTACTAAAGTGGCGCGATGATTATTATGCCGCCAAGCGCCCAACGCCGGAAGACGTGCTCCTGATAATTGAGGTATCTGATAGCACCTTGAAGTATGACCGCAATACAAAGGTGGAGCTTTACGCCCAGGCGGGTATCGGCGAATACTGGATAATCAGCCTCAGAAAGGGCGTCATCGAAGTCTATACTGAACCGTCAGAGGGCACTTATCAGAGCACAAAGCAGATCAAAGCTGGCGATACCCTCACACTACCCGCCCAGCTTGGGATTATGGCAGTAAGCGATATATTAGGAACAGGATGATGTTGTAGGGGCGCACGGCCGTGCGCCCCTACAACATCATCCTGTTCCCTCACCCCCCGCCCCACACGGTTGAGGTCTTCTTGGGGAAGAGAACAGGCAGCAACGCACGCGCATCGTCGGTGTTGGTGGTGCAATCCGGGAAGGCGTACTGCAACTCTTCAAGCGACCTGTAGCCGAACAGCGCTTGCAGGAAGGTGAGATCGGGGAAGAACGCATCTCCCTCTTCAATACGACCTGGCTTCCAACCCTCTACTACTATGCTTCCTTTGTCAAACTTGAACAGCAGGCCACTACTATAGAAACTGACCTTGAGTTCGCCCGTGTATCCCGATTGCGCTGATTGAGCAAGACGCTTTTCCAGGGCTGGGGCGATATGTCGCACGAATGCTGGGAGGTCGGGCACGCGGATATACCAGGCGTATGGCTTGCGCACGCGGGGCAACCTCTCCGAGATGGTGTCATATAAAGGGTGCTTCTCACCCAGCGCAAAAGAGATGGCCTCGAACTCCCCACCATCGCGCTTTGCGTATTCTACGCCCGTCGCGTCCAGATAGCGCATCACGCTCGGCGTTACCGACAGAAGGGGCACGCCAGGCTTTGCCTCGTACCAGAAGATCGCAAGCCCTCCACTCCGCACCTTCCGCGAATGCATTAATGCACCCATAGGTTCACCTTCCGACGTCTCGATGATACGTAACTGGGCGTTGAAATCGCTCTTTTCACTGCGCCCTTCGATGTCATAGCGCCAGTGCGCTTCACTCCATATAGACGCTACCATAGAGCGCGATGTCGCTTGCCTGTGCATCTCCATGACAAAGGGCACGTCATCTACCGTGGCGGGGCGGACACGGTACGGCTCCGACTCTCCTTCCTTCAGTTTGGGGACGTGTGCCCTGAAACCTGCCCGGCTCCCACCGAGGTTCAGCGCCATCTCATAACCGAACTGACGGTAGTACCAGGCTATGCCCGTGACACCCTGCACCAGTTCGCCCCGCTCCGCGCTCCACCTGTGTACCTCGTCAAACTGGGCGCGCACAAGGCCACGTCTGCGGTACTCAGGATCGGTGCTGACTATCTCAGGCTGTCCAAAGGGGAAGGGGATGCCCTCGTATGTCCATGTCTGCGAGATATGGCCTATGGAGGAGACAATCTTGCCTGTGGTGGTGTCCTCTACCATGACGAAATCACCGGGCTTGAAAGTGGGGTGCGTCCCGCTCATCAAGTCCAGCATCCAGTAGTAGAGGCCCTCGTTGGGTGCTGTTTCGCCTATGTCGAGCAGGGTGTTAGCGTGGAAATGGGCCAGCCTCTCGCGGTCTTCGAGCGCGGCCTTGCGCATAATCAGCCCGTCGCCCAGGTCCTGGAGGATGTGTTGTTGTTTGGTGGGTGCGTCTTGCGCCAATGTGGTTCTCCTTGCATGTGATGTCGGTCTAGCATAACACGGGAGGGGCAAGGTGGGCATCGGGCCTTAGTCTTATCTTTTGCATGGTCATTCCAATTACGATTTGGTCCTATCATTACTTTTATCTGGTGTAAAATACAATGAAGCCTTGCCACAAGATGACGGGAAGACTCATGGTTAGGACTTTCGCTCGTGACGCTCAAATAAGGCTTCAACGGGACGCAAATTAGGCGCTGCAAGCGAAAGTCCTAATGGTATAAATGATGGTGTCCACTTGATTTGACCTCGCCATTTACGAGGCTTGGTCGGGAGATACAAAGTGTCTAACCGCAATTACATCTGCGCCAAATGTGGAGCACTGCACCGCGCGTCGGCGATCTACCGCGATCCACGCAAGGAAACGTGGGAGGAAGTAAAGGCCTCGAAAAGGTGGCCCAAGCACTGCGGCGACCCGATGACTTATATGTCTTACGAACAAGGGGAAGCCGCTACGCAGCTTACCGAAGAGGAACGGATCAGATGGATAACGAGTGGTATGCATATACTCAGGCATGGGGACAAGCATAAATGGAAACCAGCGCTTAGTGATTGGCAGATTGAAGAAGCCAAGCGTGAGAAAGCTGAATATCTCAACCTATAGACTCGTGGTTCATAGCTTCCCGTCCCGATAGTATAGGGTCGGGACGGGAAGCTATGAATCGCTGGCATTGGTGCCCGTTCGTGACGTATAATCAGAGCAGATGCGAGCACTAGTTTATGTCCCCTTTAGGCGTTAGATTTAACTATAGCGCGATATGAACTTTGTAAGATGACTTGAACCCCACGGTTGCACAGCGGCAAGGCAAAGAGCAGCAACGCAAGCTAATTGAGGAAGCAGCAATGATTGAGCGTGTTGAAGAAGAAGAGAGCGTTAGTGAAGATAATAATCACCCCGACAAACAGACTGAATGGGCGCGCACACTCTGGCACGCCTACTTGACGGGTGACGATTCGGGTATAGGCACTAAAATTACAGTTATGCGGCGCATCTTCAAAGCGTTGCCGTCGGACCAGCGTTGCAAGGTTTGTAACGCACCGTTCCAGGGCATCGGTGGTGCAGTGGTTCGCCCATTTGGGTTTGGCGCTGGACGATCTAGTTTCAATCACAGCCTGTGTGACCGCTGCGAAAAGCTCGTCAAGAAGTACCAGGTGGGAATAGAGATGCGCCTCACAATGCTCTTTGCCGATGTGCGCGGCTCAACCACCCTGGCCGAAGAGATAGGCCCTACTGCATTTCACCAACTAATCAATCGCTATTACCAGGCTTCCACAGAAGTACTCGGCAAGACCGATGCGCTCATCAACAGGCTTATCGGAGACGCACTGATAGCCTTGTACGTCCCAGGTATAGCCGGGCCGGACCACGCACAACTAGCCGTGGAAGCTGCTCGTGCGTTGCTCCAGACGACAGGACATGGCAGTCCAGATGGCCCCTGGGTTCATGTGGGGATCGGGGTCCACACGGGAACAGCTTATGTTGGCGCAGTCGGCGCAGGCGACAGCGTGAGTGACATCACCGTGTTGGGAGACGCCGCCAATACCGCCGCGCGATTGTCCTCGCAAGCTGCCGATGGAGAGATATTGGTCAGCGAAGAGACCTGTCAGGCTGGTAACCTGCAATTGGAAGATTACGAAGCTCGCACGCTAAAATTGAAAGGACGCAATGAACCTGTGACTGTGCGGGTGGTCCACGTATCGGCATGATGAGTGAAACTTCGCGTTGAGCGCAACAAGCAACAAGAGGCTCAAGAGAAGGGGAGGTAATCCAAATGCGGCAAGTAATCATCTACCCTGGTGAAGACGGCTACTGGGTGGCCGAATGCCCAAGCCTGCCGGGGTGCATCAGCCAGGGCGCAACCAAAGAAGAAGCTATCGCCAACGTCAAAGAGGCTATACGGGGCTACGTAGCCGCTTTACAGGAAGATGGCCTACCCGTACCCGAAGAACACTTCGAAGCCTTGCTCGTGGCCGTCTGAGCAATGAGCAGCTTCCCGCAGATTTCAGGACAGGAATGTTTAAAGGCGTTGGAAAAGGCGGGGTTCGAGTTGCGCCGCCAGGAGGGCAGCCATATGATATTGCGCCGTCAAGACCCCTTCGCCCAGGTGGTAGTGCCCAACCACAAAGAGCTAGACAGAGGCACCTTACGGGCGATAATAAGGCAAGCCGGATTAGGCGTTGATGAGTTCATTGGCTTGCTCTAATCCCCGCATGACGGTATGCACAGCTTTCGACCTTGCATCAGCCCTATCAAGGCATTGACATCTCTGAGCCAGCTTGTTACAATATCCATAGATCGGGTGGCCTGACCGACTGCTATCCATAGCCGGACGCTGTAAGCAGGCGTTTCTACCGAACCGGACCCAAAGCCCACCGCCGAAGGTTCCTTAGTAGGTAGCCCCCGGTTTTCATTATTTATTCGACTTCTTCCTCTTAGCCTTTTTCCGCCTCACAACCCCAAACTCTCCTAGAAGATCCTCCGCACTTGGGATGATATGGTACAATAAGCGCACATGTCATCTCTAGCTAAACAATACTACACGCCCGAAGAATACCTCGAACTTGAACGCGAGGCTGAATACAAGAGCGAGTACATCAACGGCCAAATATACGCCATGTCTGGTGCAAGCCGCCAGCATAATCGGATCGCGTTCAACTTGACTACTGAATTAGGCTCACAACTGAAAGGCCAACCCTGTGAAGGCTTCGGAAGTGATATGCGCGTCAAAGTTAGCCCAACAGGTATGTATACCTACCCAGACATTACTATTGTTTGCGGCGAACCTCACTTCGACGAAAAGCAGCAAGACACACTCACCAACCCAACCGTCATAATCGAAGTCCTATCCCCCTCCACCGAAGCGTATGACCGAGGCGTAAAGTTCGCCCACTACCGCGAATTGCCATCGCTCACCGACTACGTATTAGTGTCGCAAGACAAAGTGCTGGTGGAACACTACACCCGCTCCGGCAGCAGGGATGACCAATGGCTGCTCACTGCAATCAGCGACCCCCATAGCGCCCTACCTCTAACTTCTATTGGCTGTGACATCAACCTCCGAGATATTTACGATAAGGTCGAGTTTCCGAGCAACGAACCGACAGAATGAGACTTTTGTAGGAGGGGTAATGCAATGATGCAATTGACAAGAATAACCCTTGACCCGCAAGTGATGGGGGGCAAGCCTTGTATTCGTGGTATACGTGTGACGGTAGGCACGATAGTTGGCCTGCTGGCTTCGGGGCACTCGGTTGATGACATCTTGAAGGCATATCCCTACCTGGAAGCCGAAGATGTACGTGAGAGCCTGGCTTATGCCGCCTGGCGTTCAGAAGAGGCCGAATTGCCTCTAGCCACCCCATGAAAATAGTGGTGGACATGAACCTCTCGCCCCAGTGGGTTAGCGTCTTGCAAGCGCACGGATGGCAAACAGTTCACTGGACACAGGTAGGCGACCCACGCGCCACCGACCGTGCAATTATGGTCTGGGCCAACGCTAATGGCTATGCTGTATTCACTCATGACCTCGATTTCAGCGCACTACTTGCAGCAACCCAGGCTGAAGGCCCCAGCGTAATTCAAGTACGAGCGCAAGACATCATGCCAGGCAACCTTGAAAATGTAGTTGTGACCGCGCTCCGCCAATTCGAGGCACAGCTTGAGGCAGGAGCTATCGTCGTGGTAGACAAGGCACGCGCAAGGGTTCGTGTGCTGCCCCTCATCAGATGATTTTTAGCCCATTATAATCAATGGGTCCAACCTTGCCCGGCGAATGAATTCGCGGGCTACACGAAGCAAAGTCCCCCTTCGGGGACTACCAATACATATGGCTGTGGGAGTCCGCGTAGGCGGACTTTGCCCAAATGTAGCCCGCGAATTCATTCGCTGGGCGTCGGGTTGCCCGCATGTCGGAATAAATCGAGTGGCGCTCCCACCTGTTTAGGTATATAATTCTCTCCAAAGCCCCATCTATAGTGGCTCGGTATTAGCTTTAACTTGCCCCAGGAGGGTCATCATGTACTGCCCATCATGTGGAAAATCAATCGCAGACGGCAGCGCGTTCTGTATGCATTGCGGCAAGCCGACCGGCTTGACGGCCCAACCTGCGGCTGTTCCAACCAACGCCGTAGCCCAACC
>JBBQIC010000261.1:0-6035 GCA_038324555.1 Chloroflexia bacterium | reverse complement strand
TTCCGCTTATTTTTACTGGGTCTTTTGTTTGGGTATTGCGGGGTTTAAAATACCCCCCCCTGCGGTGTAATGGTTTGGGTTTTTTTTAATCGCGCCCTCTTGCCTTACTACAACTGCGTAACGTGAGTCACTAACCAACTTTTGAATTCCGATCTTCGTCCTCTGCCTTCTCATCTCTGATTTCTGTCTTCTGATTTCTATCTTCTGATTTGCGCCTGGTGAACCTGTAAATTGGGTGGGCGCGAAACTCCTCACCTGGCGGCGCGGGGTTGGCCTCGGAAAGGTCCAGTTTTTCGAGTTTGTACGCGCCGATAATGGCCGCAACCAGGACGAACAGGCCGACTATGTAGCCCTCGAAGAGTGTAGCCTGCATGACCACCAGGGCGGCCACGCCTAACGCTCCCTGTATCAGGTAGAGTATCAGCACCGCCTCGCGCCGGGTGTAGCCAAGCGCCACCAGCCTGTGGGAGAAGTGGTCTTTGCCCCCGCGACTGATGGGGATGCCGCGCCGTATCCGCGACAGCGTGACCAGTATAGTGTCGAACAGGGGCACGCCCAGCACGAGGAGAGGCACCATCCAGGTGACGAAGTCGGTGTTTTCAGGGAACTTCAGTTTGATACCCACCGCCGCCAGCATGAACCCCAGGAACAGCGAGCCGGTATCTCCCATGAAGATAGACGCGGGATTGAAGTTGTAATAGAGGAAGCCAATGCACGCGCCTACGAGCACTGCTGCCAGGGGCGCTACCAGTATCTGATGGGTTAGCGTGGCTATCAAGAAAAAGAACACCGCCGCCACCGCAGCCACCCCGCCCGCCAACCCGTCCATGTTATCCATCAGGTTCAACGCGTTGGTGATGATTACTACCCAGATCACGGTCGCAAGCCAGTTGACCGGGTCCACGCCCAGGAAGGGAAGCTGCCCGTGCCAGGGGATAAAGTTGTGCAAAAAACCCACCTGCACGCCGGAGAAAACCAGTATGGAGGCCGCCAAAATCTGTCCAAACAATTTGATAATGGGCCTCATGCCCCATTTGTCGTCCCACACACCGAACATAGACATGAGGGTAGCTCCGATGAGGATGGAAGCTACCTGCGCTACGTAATCAACGTGTAGACCAAAGAGTAGAAGAGCGACTATAACGGCGACGTAGATAGCCGCGCCGCCGAGCAAGGGCACGGGACTGGCATGTATTTTGCGGGCCGAAGGAGCGTCTACCACGCTATACCTGTGCGCCACCCGCCGCATCATCGGAGTAGCCAAAACCACCGCCAGTAGAGCGGTCAGGAATATGAGCAGGAATGGCCCTATGTCGGTATCAATTTTTGCTGGCATGGCAGGCGAGTAGGGTGAGGGACTAGGGTGAGGGAGTAGTTCTTATTCTACTCCCTCACCCTAAATTATGGACAGGGCTGGCTTTTAAGACCCTGTGACCGGCTGAGATCATCTTGTATTTGCTTCAAGTCTTGCTGCTTCTGCTGGTCCTGGTTGACGTCGGGTTGGGCTTGCACGACACTGGCTGCGGCTTGCAGATGGGCCAGGCCGGTATCGTAAAGGGTCTGCACCTGGTCGCAAACTTTGCGTCCGGCCAATTGCTGTCCGTGTTCTATGTACAGGCTGCCTAGATTCTTCTGGTTGAAGTAGTTGCTTGGGTCAAGCGATACGGCGCGTTGATAGTTATCGGTTGCGCCCGCGAGGTGCTTGTCTTTGACCTGGGTGTTAGCGGCAGGACTCTGGCTGTATAGCTTGAACTCAATGTAGCCTAGAGCCGCATAAGGGACGACGGCTGCGTGGGCCAGGGTCAGGAAATCGTTGTCGAGCCATTCTTTGGTGGAGCCAGCAGGCCTAACGCCCGCCCACTCCGGCTTGGCCCACAACGAGTCCAGCAAGGTAGCGGGGACGAGATTTTCCTTCCCGTTGTAGACGCCACGAGCGCGCAGGAAGTTGGCAACCGCCTTCTCGTTGGGAACCACTTTTTGTTGGTATGCCTGGGTGATCGTGCTGGTCAGCACGTCGCTCAACTGCACAGGGTTAATGATAGTATGCCTCACTGTATCGGTGAAGGGCGCGCTGGCGGCCAGCAGATAATCAACACGGCCCTGCATACCATTGTCAACGAAGAAGGACGGATTGAGGGTTATTGACTGGGAGAAAGCCTCGGCTGCCTGTACTACTAGTTTGGTGTAGTCGGTCTCGCCGCCGCCGGGGAGAGGCGAGCCGCCTGTGAGGGCGTTCTTCACGTTGTCGGCCCGCTCCTGGAGCAATTGCCCAAGGATAAAGGGCGTCCGTTCATAGGTGCTGTCCACCGTCTGCGAGTGCCGCAGGGCCTTAGTTGCTTCGTCAAACTGGCCGTTGCGGGCATAGGACACCGCCAATTCGTCCCACAGTTGGGCGTTGCCAGGCGAATGCTCTGTAGCCAGCTTCATATTGTCCACTGAAAGCGGCGATTTAGAGTTATCCTTGCCTCCCGTAGGGTCGGCCCAATATAGATAAAGGCGACCCAGGTTAGCGTAATGGTCTGTATTGAGTGGATTGAGGTCGCGGGCGTGGATGAGCGAGTCTTCGGCCTTCTGTAGGAACAGCACCCGGTTAGTATCGATCTGCTGCTGCCTCTGCTGCTGTTGCTGCTGGGTCGCGTTCGCAGGGAGCGCGGCGATCTGCTGATCAATAGTCTTGGCGAACTCGAGGTAGGCTCGTCCCCTGAAGAGATAGTAGTAGTCCTGGTTGGGCTGCCAGGATATAGCGTCGTCGTAATAGTTAATGCTGCCGTTCTTATTGTTGGTCAGATATTGACCTGCGTTGTCGCGTGACTGGCCTTGCTTGTAATAAGTATCTGCTACTACCGTAGCGATATTGACGTGCCATATAAACACAAAGGCCGCCACAAGGACTATCGCGTAGAGTATCGGCAATATGGGGTTGCTAAACCACTCGTTGTCCGATGCGTTGGGTTGTATGCGCAGTTGCGTCTGAGCCTGGCGTCGTCTGGCCTCGGACATCTGCCCACCACCGTTGCGACCCTGGCCTTGGCTCTGACCCTGATTTGGTATATTGCCGTCGCGCCCTCCCTGCGTCTTGCGCTGTGAGGTTGAGGTCCCAGAGGTTCCAACGGCAGACCCGGCGGCCTTTGTAGAAGCAGACCTGGACGGTGACGAGGCGCCTACATTAGCAGAGGTCGTGGTGGTAGCAGCATATGAGCGCGCGGCTTTACCGTCGCCGCCACCCGATGCAAGAGCCGCTTGCTTCCCATTCTCCGCAGCCATGCTTGCGCCCGCGGGTATGGACGCAGCCCCATTGCCCGCCATTGCCCGTTGGCCTGCGTATGCGGGTTCTGCCACAGGGGCAGCCTCTCGCAGATAGCCGGTCACGTAGTAGCCAAAGGCTACCAACATGCCTATGAGCAGGTAGAAATAGGTCCATGTGGAAGCTATCTGGATTCCGGTCTGTATTTCGATAAAGTGAGCTATCATGGTCGAGATGAGAGCGATGCCAAAGAGTTGGTCGCGAGTATTCCGGGCGCGCTTGACAACCCTGATCCCAAACCAGAAGAAAGCAGCGACCAGGAAATAGTAAGCAGCCAGACCTATCACGCCCATAGATACAAGATGGTCAAACTCGACGTTGTGCGAGCGATCAGGAGTCGCGTTACGCAGTTCCCAGTGGGCCAGGTCGGGCGGATAGTATTTGTTGTAGACAACGTACATGGCTTCCGGCCCGTAGCCGATAATAGCCCGCAGAGGGTCGCTGACAATCAGGTCGGTTGCCCCCTGCCAGATCAGGGTGCGCACCTTGCCGGTGCCGTCCTCAGTGCGGGTGAGAGTGCTCACACGGTCAATGGCGCGCCCCACTATCGGCAATTCGATCAGAGAAGGCGGCAGGATCACGTTGAAGGTATTGACCAGGATGTTGAGCGGGATCACGACGATAGCTATCAACAGCGCGATACCCGATGTGAGACCGCCGCTGAGGGTCATCCAGCGCACGCCCCTGGCGCGGCCCACGAAGAAGAGGGCCGTTGCGAAGGTGAATATGCCGAAGCCGATGCCCAGCCAGGGTCCTCGGCTCTGGGTCAGGTAGATGCAGAGCAATTGTATGGCGATGAGGAGCGCATAGCCCGTGTTGAGGGAGAGGGCGACGATGCCCCGCCTGAGATCGGGAACTTCGGTCTCCTGACCGCCAAAGAAGTAAGCGAGCGCCACGAGCGCACCCCAGCCGCAGGTGAAGAACAAAGCCCACAAGACGCCACGCAGGCTGGCATCCTGTATAAGCACGAATAGGATGTCGTATAGCACGCTGAGAGCCAAAGGCAGCAGGCCGATGCGGCGTACGCTGGTTTCTTCAACATGTCCGCCAAAGCTATATGCGAGGCCCGCGATGCCTCCCCAGGCAAGCACGAAGAAGAGCAACCATAGGAAGCCTATACCATCAAAACCTATCTTGACGGAGATAGTGGTTGTGTCAATTGACCAGGTGGTGACGAAAGCGAAGAATGCCGACAAGAAGACGAGTCCGGCGATGATTACCATGTACCTGATCTGGTTGGGGTCGTCGCGGTGGCTACTGAGCCACTGGATAGCCCAACCGCCCGCGTAGAAGCTGATAAGAGCGAAAGGTACGGCCCACCAGAGGGCAGCGTCTGGGAAGGGCAGCCCCGCGACCAGCTTGAGCGCAGTCATGAACAGGAACATAGTGATGAACAGGATTCCGACTACGTTGGCGACCACGGCCCAGCCATAATCAGGCCCTACGTAGGCGGTGGCCCTACGAACGGGGCGCCTCTTTCCATCGTCGGTTTCAACCGCCTGCTCCGGGGCGTCGTTGCGCGCCGCCATCATAGAGCTTATGCTTGTAAACAAGCGGTACAGAGTCAGAGGTACGGCCATAATCAGCCAGGCGGCCACGAAGATGGCATTGCCCATGGAGGAGGCCACGCGGGTAGCAGTATCGCCCGCCCAGGGGAGCGGGTCGAGACGGTTGGCCTGTACGAGGCCATACAGGGTAACGGGTATCGAGGTGAGGATTATGAAGCTGACCAGACGCTCTACCTGCTGGCGCGTGCGCATGTTGGCGAGCACGATTATGCCCAGCATCATATAACTAAGCTGAGTATATAGGCCCTGCAAACGCTGGTACGAACCAAACACTGTAGCATCGGGCGTCATGGTAAAAATCGAGCTTAACAGGTAGCTGAGCGCATAGACCAGGATAGCAACTATCATCGGCACCCGCAGGAAGCCAAGCCACGAAGGCAACCCACTCTCTGCCACGCCCTGCACAGCGGCGTTCATTTTGCCGACGCGGGTCGTGGCGTCTGTCTGCGCTCGCGCACGAACACCCGCCTCGATTAGCTTGACGAGCCAAAGCACCGTCATAATCAGCACGATGGAGCGCAGCAGCGCTATCTTGTCAGGCTCGAATACCCGGCTGCTGTATACGTTAAAGAAGAGCGGCACCGCGACCGCTGCCCCCAACCAGCCAATCTCAAGCAATTTATCAGCGTAATATCCTAACCTTGTGAGCAAGTCTTTGGCTCCTTTTGAGAGTTAGAAGGTTGGAAGGTTGGAAGGTTGGGACATTCAGCTAACGTTAGCGCCTTCTAACTTTTCAACCTTCCAACCTTCCAACGTCTTTCTTCTTGGCAGTCTCTTTCAATATTTGCCTGGCGTTTTCCAGGGACGCGGCGGAGATGGGCGTGCCACCTATCATTGCCGCTATCTCTTGTTCTTGCATGTTGGCGTCTAGTTCGTCTACCTGCGTGCGGGTGCGGTCGCCTGTTACCTGTTTGGTGATCTTGAAGTGGTTGTCAGCGAAAGCTGCTATCTGCGGCAGGTGGGTGATGCACAATACCTGATGGCTGGTGGTGAGACCCCACAGCTTTTCGCCCACGACACCCCCGCTACGACCGCCTACGCCCACATCAACCTCATCAAATACAAGTGTAGGAGTCAGGTCGGCCTCGGAGAGTATAGACTTCAGGGCCAGCATGAGGCGCGAAGTCTCGCCGCCGGAGGCTATCTTGACGAGTGGTTTGAGC
>JBBQIC010000260.1:0-6050 GCA_038324555.1 Chloroflexia bacterium | reverse complement strand
TATAACAGGACTTTCGCTCCAAGAGCGATTTCTACCGCTTTGAAAATAGGGATCAGGGATCGGGGGTCGGGGATCAGGGGTCAGGGATCGGGGTGGGTAGGGGCGCACGGCCGTGCGCCCCTACACCCGCATTTTCATTGTCGGTGGTGGTCCAATGGGTCATGCGTTATTCTGAACTCTTACATAATCCTGTTATTCTTGCCGTATCACAGGGCCTGTGATACACTTCCCATGTTATGCAGTCACAATTTGGGCCTGTGGGGTGGGGACATTGATCGAGTGGGCGTGGGCAGCGCTGGCCGTGCTTGTATATCCTGGGCTGTTGTTCGGCGCGGCTATGGCTATGGCAGGGGAGTGGACGCTTACGGCGCTTCGACCGCTACTCAGGCGGCGCCTTTCACGCCCCCAGTCCGGCCCTCGACCTTTCTTCCAGCCTGTATACGACTTCCTCAAGCTGGCGGGACGCCAAAGTTCCCGGAACTACATCTTTAGCATGTTGCCATATTCGGGCGCGGACCAGGTGGGAGAAACCAGGCCGATACACAGGTGGCCTGCCCTGCTGTGCGCCATCGCGCCGGTCCTGGCCCTTGTCCTGCTGCCTTTCCCCGCCAGCCCTCTAATCCGTGAGACAGGCCCAATGGGCGACCTTTTTATAGTACTGGCGCTGCTGGCCGTCCAACCCATATCTAGGGCTTTACTACGCCTCAACACTGAGGGTCTATCAGCTTCCGCCAGGGGAGCGCAGGACATAGGCAGGCTGACGACCGGGCTGTTCCCCGCGCTTGTGGCAGTGGCGGCGCTTGTCCAGGTGGCAGGAAGCCGCTCGCTGCTGATAGAGGGCCTTACAGCCGCGCCTGAAACGGCATGGCAGGCGGCGGTAAGACTGTTATCGGGTATAGCGCTCTTGTTGGTCTTACCCTGGTGGCTGGACGCCAAAGGGGTCGAGACAGGAGAGAGCGCGGGAAGCTACGCGGGTAAGCTGTTGCAGCGCGTGGCGCTGGCGGCTTTCTGGGCTATCCTCGTGTTGCCTGCGCCGGGGGACTTCCTGGATTTCGCCCAACTCAGGACGTGGGCGCTTGCGGTAGCAATCGGGGGCACGTTCTTCGCGTATCTCGCCATGAGTAATATCGCTGAACGTCTGACTCCCACGCTACGAGAGCAAGACGCCGCCCGGCTCGTATGGATCGCGGGACTTCCCATTGCGGTGGCCTCGCTCGTTGTGGCGTTTCTGTCAGGAGCATAAACTAACTATGCGTATAGGAATAACCGGCAGCAGAGGCACGCTGGGCAGGGCGTTTACACGCCAGGCTGAGGCAGCGGGGCATGTGCTTGTCCACCTCAACCGCCCGGAGCATGACCTGACCAACCCCAAGGCGGTAATAACGGCAATCACGACTTCCGGCCTCGACTTGGTGGTCCATTCGGCGGCGTACACTAACGTGGACGGCGCGGAGCAAGCTCCCGAAGCCGCATATGGCGTAAACGGCCTGGGGACTCGCAACGTCGCCATTGCCTGCGAGCGGGCGGGCATACCCCTCATCTACATCAGCACTAACATGGTCTTCGACGGCGCGAAAGGCAGTCCTTACACCGAGTATGACGCGCCCTGTCCGAAAGGCGTGTACGCCACGTCCAAAAGGGCCGGGGAGATGTACGTCGAACACCTGCTGTCGCGCTTCTATATAGTGCGCACCTCCTGGCTCTACGGCAAGGAGGGCGACAGCTTCGTTCATAAGATAGTGCGCGCCGCCGACAGCAGGGGTTCACTGGGTGTTGTGGCCGACGAGATAGCCACTCCGACCTACGTAGAAGACCTTGCAGAGGCGCTCCTCAAGCTGGCCGATACGGGCCTATACGGATGGTATAACCTGGTCAACGAGGGCGAATGCTCGCGTTACGAATACGCCCAGGAGATCATGCGTCTCACGGACCGCGAACACGTAACAATTACGCCCACCTCTCTAGCAGACTACGTGCGTCCCGCGCCAACTCCCCCCTACTCCACTTTAAAGAACTTCGTAGGCGCGCAAGCAGGCATCGTCCTACGCAGCTGGCAGGAGAGCCTGGCCGATTACCTCGCAAGCATCCAAAATGTGGGCACACCTGGGTAAGATTGCGTATTGCGGATTGCGGATTGCGGAATATGAAGACAAGCCGCAATCCGCAATCCGCAATCCGCAAT
Organism: Chloroflexia bacterium; assembly: GCA_038324555.1. GTDB lineage: Bacteria > Chloroflexota > Chloroflexia > QHBQ01 > JADMIH01 > JADMIH01. The sequence goes on along the minus strand of JBBQIC010000260.1, from coordinate 3,868 downwards.
CCTCTGTTATCGTTCCCACGCACAACGGGGCCGATATGCTGCGTGAATGCCTGGACGCTCTTCGGGAGCAGACTTACCGCGATTTCGAGACACTAATAGTGGACGACGCCTCCACCGACGGCACACACCGCTTGCTGGCGAGCTATCCCGATGTGCGGGTGGTAAGATTACCGGGTAAGCAAGGGCATGGCTTTGTGGCTGCGGCCAACGTGGGCGTAGAGGCGGCGAGCGGCGAGATAGTGATGCTGCTGAACAATGACGCAGTGCCCGACCCAGATTGGCTAGACGCGCTCGTAGATGCGTTGGAGCGCAATCCCTGGGCGTCTATGGCAGCTTCAAGGTTGGTGCTCTATGATAGGCCCGATACTTTCCACTCTACTGGAGATTACTATGGGTTGGACGGAGTGCCCAACAGCCGGGGAGTGTGGGAGCCTGACAGAGGGCAGTATGACCGCGAGGAAGAGGTTTTTGGCCCCTGCGCCGCCGCTGCCGCCTATCGCCGCACTGTTCTCGACGACCTCGTAAAGTGCGGGGGCACCAACCCTGACCACCGCGTGTTCGATCCCCAACTATGGATGTACTGCGAGGACGTTGACCTCAATCTACGCGCCAGGCTGCGCGGCCACCGTACCGTATATGTACCCACCGCCAGGGTGCGCCATCGCCTGAGCGCCACGGGCGGTGGCACGCTCGCATCTTATTACGTCGGGCGCAACATGCTCTACGTAATGGCTAAGAACCTCCCGGCAAGCATTATCCTCCGCAACCTGCCACGCATAGCCAGAGCACAAGGTAGGTTTTGTATAGAAGCCATGCGCCATATAAGAGAACCAGCAGCACGCGCTCGCCTACGTGGGATAGGAGTGGGCTTACTGACGTGGCCCCGCGTGCTGCCCACCCGGCGGCGCGTGCTTAAGAGCGCCCGAATCAGCGCGACTCAGATGGAAGGGTTGCTTCGGCGCTTTTCAAGGTTGTAGGTATTTTTGCGAGAAGGTCCGTAGGGGCAGGCCAACGCCCGGCGACTAAAGTCGCCGGGCGTCGATTGGCATACCCTACAGAAACGCAGCGCCAAGTGGCACAATTTATGCGAATATTACCCCTTCGTTGGACCCTTATGGTGCATCAATATTAGTACTAATGGGGGATGTGCAAAGTCTTGCACAATCACTGTAGTTGGCGTATAATACCGACAATCTCTTTGGAGAGTGAACCTGAGCTGAGAGCGCCCGGTGACGACGGCCGGCTTTCCTCTCAGTTTTTCTATTATATGCACTTAGACACTGTAGCACACAGAGAGGAAATTAGATATGGTAGTAGATAAGCCTGTTTACCTTACCGCCGAGGGCAAGACCTCGCTGGAAGAGCGACTAAATCACTTGAAGACGGTGCGCCGTCCCGAAGTTGCCGACCGCATCCAGGCGGCGAAGATGGACGGTGATATTTCAGAGAGCGGCGAGTATGAAGATGCAAAGAACGAGCAAGCCTGGGTCGAGGGCGAGATACGCGACCTCGAACACAAGCTGCAACACGCGCATGTATACGAGGGTGGTGGGAGCCACATAATAGCACTTGGATCGAAGGTGGTTGTCCTGGACGGCGAAGGCGAAAAGAACAACTGGATGATTGTGGGTTCTGCCGAGGCCAACCCCCGGCAGTCGCGCATATCCAACGAGTCGCCGGTAGGCCAGGCGCTCATGGGCCACAAAGCTGGCGATAAGGTCAAAGTCGAAGCCCCTGCGGGCGTCGAAGAACTGACCATCCTCAAGGTGGAATAGCGCCCAACCACCCAACTGACCGTTTATGGATAGAAGGACTGGCCCACTGGCCGGTCCTTCGTTTGTAGAGATTGAAGGAGGAGGGTGGAATCGGTTATAAACATAGGCGGGGTGGTTGTTCGTTTTGGCGGTGAATAAGAGCCAACTCTCCGCGTGTCATTCTGAACGAAGTGAAGAATCAGTTCGCGGGTGAATGGGCTAAAGAAAAACTTATACGCTGCGGTAGTGATCCTTCGCCTTCGTCGCAAGATGACAAGTACCTCTACACTTACAAGGTAATTATGACATGGCAGTTTCAAATAACACATCGTGGTATCCATACGATAAGGGGAAAACCCTGGGTAAAGAAGGTTCTGAGCGTGGTTTTATCAGTCAAGATGAAGAATATGATCGCAGTACGCGCATTACCCTTGAACGAGATGGCAATACACCCTTTGCAATAACCTGTGGCATCTATGATTGGATGGTTCATACGCGCTTTTTCTCCGCCGAAGAAGAGGCGCAAGCAGCTTTTGAAGAGATGAAAATAGAACTAGCCAAGATTTGTGATGCTCTTCCTTCCATCTATGCTGAAGCGGAAGATCCAGAGATCGAGGACAGGTACCCAGGGAGGAAGGAAAAGTACCCAAGGCTATCTGATATGCTGCGCGATTTTATCGAAAGCTTTCCTTAGGAATTATGCGAACTGGCCTCACAACAGGAACAAACACATGATAAACAACCAACCAACCCGCGACTACCCCACCGAACTAGACATGGGCGACCAGGAGCGTCAGCGCCTAGCCAAGCTCAACGAGATACGTGAGGCTGGCATAGACCCCTATCCGCCGCGCGCCCAGCGCACCCACACCGCGAAGGGCGCTATCACCGAGTTCGAGGAGTGGGAGGCGGCGAACCAGGAGTCGGGAGTCGGAAGTCAGGAAGGTCAAGAACCGGCTCCCGACTCCCAACTCTCGACTCCCGATAGCATAACCCTAGTAGGCCGCCTCCGCCTTCGCAGACCGGGCGGCAAGATCACCTTCGCGCATATCGAGGACGAGTCGGGCAGGGTGCAGCTGTACTTCCGTGTCAACGACCTGCAAGAGCCGCCCTGGGACTACGAGGCCGTCAACAAGTGGCTCGACCTGGGCGACTTCATACAAGCCGAGGGCTTCATGTTCCGCACGCGCACAGGCGAGCCCACCCTGCACGTTCAGAAGTACCACCTGCTGTCGAAGGCGCTTCACCCACTGCCGGAGAAGTATCACGGCCTATCAGACGTAGAAACTCGCTACCGCCAACGATACCTCGACCTGCTAGCCAACGAGGGGTCCAAAGAGGTCTTCCTCACCCGGTCGCGCTTTATATCTCACATACGGCGCTTCCTGGATGGGCGCGGCTTCCTCGAAGTGGAGACTCCCGTCTTGCAGCCCATCTACGGCGGCGCGACGGCTCGGCCCTTCAAGACCCACCACAACACCCTGGACCAGGAGCTCTACCTGCGCATAGCCGACGAGCTATACCTCAAGCGCCTAGTCGTGGGCGGCTTCGAGCGCGTTTACGAGATCGGCCACGACTTCCGCAACGAAGGCATAGACATCAAGCACAACCCTGAGTTTACCATGTTAGAGCTTTACCAGGCATATGCTGATTACAACGGTATGATGACCCTGCTCGAAGAGATGGTATCCGAGGCGGTGCGTGAGCTACACGGTGGCAATACGCTCACCTACCAGGGGCAGGAGTTAGACTTCACCCCGCCCTGGCCCCGCGTGGATTGGCGTACTGCTCTGAAGACGCAATCGGGCATAGACATAGCCGATTATCCCGACGCAGAGAGCCTTCTAAAGGTCGCCCGCGAGAAGGGTGTAGACGTTGAAACGGGAGCCAGCCGAGCCAAGATACTCGATGAGTTGCAGGGACACTTCATTGAGCCGTTGCTGGTGCAGCCTACGTTCTTGATTGACTATCCGGTAGAGGTATCGCCACTCGCCAAGCGCAAGCCCGGCGACCTCGCCGTTGTGGAGCGCTTCGAGCCGTTCGTGGTGTCGTTTGAGATAGGCAACGCCTTCAGCGAGCTAAATGATCCACTCGACCAGTATGAACGCTTTCGC
>JBBQIC010000259.1:0-6062 GCA_038324555.1 Chloroflexia bacterium | reverse complement strand
AAACATCCTCCTTTTCGCGGGATGTGTGATAAGTGTCGAAGAAGTAATCGTGCCTAGCGGGGCGACATGGCGCAGGCATCTGCGAAATTGTACAAAGTCGAGCTTAGAGGAGTTTATCATTGTCCGCCAGAAATAATCTGCCTCAACAATTGACCAGCTTTATAGGGCGCGAGCGAGAGATAAACGAGATAGATCTATTACTCGGTACTACTCGCATCTTGAGCCTTACGGGAACTGGTGGCGCCGGGAAAACGCGCCTATCATTGAAGGTAGCCGCCAGGGCGCTTGAACGATACCCTGATGGAGTGTGGTTTGTAGGACTTGCCACGTTGACCAACCCGGCGCTCGTGCCTCAGGCTGTCGCCACTGCTCTGGAGGTCCGTGAAGAGCCGGGGCGCGAATTGACCCCTACCCTGGCCGAATACATTAAGCCTCGGAAGATACTGCTCGTCCTCGACAATTGCGAGCATATGGTACTTCCTTGCTTGTTGTTAGCCGATGCCCTGCTGCACGCTTGCCGTGATCTCACTATTCTTGCCACCAGCCGAGAGGCCCTCAACATAGAGGGCGAAATAGCCTGGCAAGTGCCTCCCCTCTCCTTGCCCGACCCCAGGGAACACGTACCCGTCGAACACCTCAGCCGGTACGAGGCCATACAGCTTTTCGTAGAACGCGCTGTGCGTATCCGAAGCAACTTCGCCTTGACGTCCGAAAACGGACACGCGGTGGCCGAGTTATGCAGGCAATTGGATGGTTTGCCACTGGCAATCGAATTGGCGGCGGCAAGAGTACGGGCGATGAGCGTAAAGGAAATAGTTGAGCGGCTGGACTGGCGGTTCAAACTGCTCACCCATAACGTCCATGATAGCGAACCGCGCCAGCAAACACTCAAGGCTCTCATAGATTGGAGCTACGACTTGCTAGGAGAGGGAGAAAAGACGCTGCTACGCAGGCTTTCCGTCTTTGTGGGCAGCTTCACTCTTGACGCAGTGATAGCGGTCTGTGGAGAGGGGTGGGAGGAGATCGAGGTATTAGACCTGCTGGGAGGGCTGGCTGAAAAATCGCTCATCGTCGTTGATGAACATCAGGGAGAAGCGCGATACAGGTTGTTGGAAACTATACGCCAATATGCTCTCAACAGACTGAAAGAAGCAGAGGAAGCTGCACTATTGAGTGATAAGCACAGAGATTGGTATGTAGGCTTCGCGGAAAGGGCGCAAGAGGGGTTGTCAGGGGAAGGGTCGAGAGTCTGGCTTGACCGTCTGGAACGGGAGCACGACAACATAAGGGCGGCTTTGGAGTGGAGCGCTACACACGATGGCGACGCGGAGGCAGCCCTGCGGCTGGTTGGGGCTGTATGGCGCTTCTGGGAAACGCGCGGCTACATAGCTGAAGGCCGTAAGTGGATGACTGCCGCTCTAAACGTTAGCGGCAGTTCCCCTACGCTCGTGCGCGCCAAGGCATTGAACGCGGCGGGCAACCTGGCGCTACAGCAGAGTGATTATTCACGCGCTGAAGAGCTTTACCAGGGAGCCTTGATCCTGCGCAGACAGTTGGGCGACCTGCCAGGAAGCGCGAAGTCGCTACTCAACATGGGGGTTGCTGCCCGCAGGAGGGGCGAGTACGAAGTAGCAGCACGGCTTACCGAGGAAGGTCTGGCAATTGCCAGGGAGATCGGCGATGAGGAGGTGATCGCTACTGCGCTTTGCAACCTGGGGTACGCCATACAGTGCCAGGGTAACTACGAGCGGGCGATAGAGCTTCATAACGAGGCGCTAGGCATCTTCCGGGGGTTGGGTAGATTACCATGGGTGGTCATCTCCTTGAATAACCTGGGTGAAGCAACGCAAGCCCAGGGTGACTATGGGCAGGCGCGCGCATATTTCAACGACGCGCTGGCTAAGGCCGAAGAGCTTGACGACAAACCGAGTATTGCCGGCGTCAAAAAGAACCTCGGATGTCTGGAGAACGAGCAGGGTAATCCTAAGCTGGCGTCGGAACTGTATCAGGAGAGCCTTCGCATATTCCACGAACAAGGGGACAAGCAAAGCGTCGCGCAGTGCCTGGAAGGGCTGGCAGCGGCAGAGTTGACAAGTTACCAGGAGCGCTCTCTGAGGCTGTTCGGGGCAGCTGAGTCCATACGGGAAAATATTGGCTACCCGGTGCCGCTCAGTGAACGCACCCACTATGACCGTAACGTGACGGAAGCCCGAGCCGGTTTGAGCGACGATGTTTCAGGTGCAGCGTGGGAGGCTGGGCGGCTGATGTCCCTCGATGAGGCTATCAGGCTCGCTATGGAATGGCTCATCTTACAGCCGGATAACCATGTCGTCAAGAAAACTCCCGCGAAGGATAAGAAATATGGGCTAACCAGGCGCGAACTACAGGTGTTGCGAGAGGTAGCTGCTAATCTGACCGATGCTGAAACATCCAGGAAGCTAAATGTGGATGTGCGGACCGTGAATGCTCATATGAACTCCATCCGCACCAAGTTGCACGTCACCAATCGCAGAGCCGCAGTTGAATTCGCCAGGGAACAAGGGCTAATCTAATGCCCACAGCATACACCCAACTAACTCCCAACCTCTACGTAGGCAGGAGCCGCCTGTTCCACACGAATCACGGTATTTTTATCAGCGCAGGACAAGCGTGCCTTATTGACCCAGGCATCTACCCTGACGAACTAGACGCCCTAGCGCGCTTCGTATCGGGGCAGGGCGCGACGGTTCAAAGCATAATCCTTACCCACAGCCATTGGGACCACATCCTCGGCCCGAAACGCTTCCCCGCTGCCAAAATCATCGCGCAAGCGGGCTATCTGACTTCGATACGGGAAGGTAAAGATGTGATACTCAAAAGCATAGCCGCCTGGCAGAAAGGGGATCATATCCAGCCTGCCGGGCCGTTCGCCATCCCAATCCCCACCGAAACCTTCGACCAAACCACCACCCTCACGCTCGGCAATCTCACCCTACGGCTTACCCACGCTCCCGGTCACGCCGCCGACCAGCTTACTGTGTATCACCCAGAAAGCGCTACCCTATGGGCCGCCGACATGCTCAACGACCTAGAGATCCCCTTCGTCAGCCACGACCTGGAAGCCTACCGGCGCACTCTCGTAACCCTCGCCGCGTGGGACATCCGCGCCCTCATACCCGGTCACGGTCACACCACGACGGACCCGCAAGAAATACACGCTCGCCTAACAGAAGACATAGCTTATCTGGACCAACTGCGAGCCACCGTACAGACCGCCCTGCATCAGGGCAAAACGATGGAAGAAACGGTAGAGCTGTGCCTAAACATGCCCTTCCGCAATCGCTCGGAGAACGAGACCCCCCATCGCTGGAACGTGGAGACAGCCTACGTCCAGTTAGGAGGCAGGGCCAACAAAACCAGGGTGGGGTGGGACCAAGAGGGGGAATTGATATGAAAGATTCGTCATGACGTATGTTTCTTGGAATGTCTTTAGTGCTTGTACGGGACTTTTTCACCGGCCTCTATCGCTATCTTTAGCTTGTTCTGGGGAGGTGGGTAGGGGCAGTTCCAGCGTGGGCTATAGGCGCACGACGGGTTGTAGGCTGTGTTGAAGTCGAGTATGTAGTTGCTGTCTTTGCCATCTTCCTCCTGCTGGGGAACATCAAGGTAGCGTCCCGCGCCATAAGTCTCTCCGCCGGACGTGGCGTCTTGAAAAGGCACAAACAACTCGTCGTGCCCAGGATGGGCGGGCAGCGCGCTATACGCCGTCAGGCGATGTTCCTGGCCGTCCACGGTGAACACGAAGTCGCCTGCAACGTTGAAGTCGCGCAGATCACCCACAGATGTAAGCAATTGGACGTGAGCGCCTGTGCCTGGAGCCTGGCGGTCCAGCCTGGCGTTGAACCTCCAACTTGCGTCTGGCGGGTAATATCTTGGCCCGTTATAGTCCTCAGGGACCGCCACGCCGCGCCAATCAAAGCTGGTGAGATAGTAATCGGTCGTCTGTTCTCGGTCTTCCTTGAGCGTGCCAAGCCACTCTTGCTCGTCGAATTGTGTTTCCACGCGATCTCCTTTATCTTTCGTATCTCTCGATGTCTATACCCAAATAAGAAGCTACCTCGGCGAGCGCCGCGCCCGCAGGCGCTTCGACCTTCAGGGTGGCGTCGCCATCGGCTCGCGTCTGGCCCAGGTTCAGTATGTAGACCGGCTTGCCCTCGTCGCGGGCGGCGCGTACTAATCTATAGCCCGACCAGACAGTGAGCGAGGAACCCACTACCAGCAGCGCATCGGCCTCGTTTACCACGTTGAACGCGCGTTCCACCACTTCTCCAGGTAGTGGCTCGCCGAAGAAAACCACTGCGGGCTTTAGCAACCCACCGCATTTGGGGCAAAGCGGAGTCTGCACGTCCTCGGCATCGCCAACTTCGTCGGCTGGGAGGGGCAAGTGACGATTATCCCATTCCAGACGGGCTTGCGTCTGGGGGCGCGGTTCTCTGTAGCCGCAGTCAATACAGTGGACGGTGCTGTTTTCGCCGTGCAACTCGATGACCTTACGGCTGCCCGCGAGGGTATGCAGGCGATCTACGTTTTGCGTCACCAGGTAGTGCAGACGCCCGGCGCGTTCCATAGCCGCCAGCGCCTTGTGCCCGATGTTGGGCTGCGCGCTGCGGAAGCGGCTATAGCCGTTCAGGCTGCGCGCCCAGTAGCGGCGGCGGACGCTGGGGTTGCGCACGAAGTCTGCGTAATAGATGGGTGTATGCTTGGCCCAAAGGCCGTCGGGGCTGCGGTAGTCCGGTATACCCGACTCTGTGCTGATGCCCGCGCCGGTGAGAGCGACCAACCGCCCGCTCCGAGCCAAAGCCTCGGCGAGAAGCGCTATCATGTCGGCAATGCTGTGCCTGCCGACTTCCGCCTGGTTGTCCATAGTCTCTAATGCCATGATAAGCCCTTTCTCAACATTACTCTGCCTTTATATTATAAACAAAAGATCAGCGATTCAAGCAAACAAAATCACGAAGTGATTTTGTTTGCTTGAATCGCTGATCTTATCTCGTTGCTGAGGAATAAAACAAGCCGGTCGCTCAACGACCGGCTTGTTTTATTTCAGCTAATAATCTGTTACAACTCCAGGTCTGTTGGCCTTCGTTTGCGTCCGAGGTATAGACCTAACAGGCATATACTTGCAGCTGAAGCTGCCACCGCAATCAAGAGGAAGAGGTTGCCCAGGTTCAAACCTGTCGCAGGCAGTTCTTGGGACGGTGTTGGCCTTGCGGCAGGCGTAGTGCCTGGTGTGCTCGCCAAAGGCAACGCCTGGCTTACAGGTCTGGGGGTGCTTGGCGCAGCAGCCTGGCTCACTGGCAATACCCGACCTGTAGGCGCAGGAGGTGATACGGGCTTACTGGCTGTATTCGTGGGCGCGGGTGTATTTGCCCGGTTACCCGGGCCTGTCGTGGGTGTGCCCGTGTTCGGCTGTGGTGTGGCGCTCGGTGTGAGGGCAACACTGGTGCTGGTGGCTGTGTTCTCAGGCGACGATGGCGTATTAGTAGCTGTATTGCCGGGTGACGAGGGCGTAGGCGTGTCAGTGGGCGTATTCGTAGGAGTGTTGGCGGATGGGGTATCCGAGGGCGCATGTGTCGGGGCTGCCGGGCGCGTATTGGTCTCGGTCGGTGCCTGGGTGCGTGTAGCCGTAGAGATGACCGTGCCTGTAGAGGTAGAGGCAGGGGCAGTCGAAGTTCTGGTGGCTGTGTTCGTATTGACAGGCGTACTGGTGGCTGTGTTCGTATTGACAGGCGTACTGGTAGCTGTAGAGACGGGAGGCGTCCTGGTCACTGTAGGTATAACGCTGGACGTGTTGGTTGCAGTTGAGGTGGGGGTATTGGTCAGGCCAGGTGTGCCCGTGCGTGTAGGGGTAGCGGGTGTGCCTGTAGCGGTGAGAGCGGTAGGTGTATTGGTAGGTGTATTGGTAGGTGTATTGGTAGGTGTATTGGTAGGTGTATTGGTAGGTGTATTGGTAGGTGTATTGGTAGGTGTATTGGTAGGTGTATTGGTAGGTGTATTGGTAGGTGTAATGGTAGGTGTATTGG
>JBBQIC010000258.1:0-6086 GCA_038324555.1 Chloroflexia bacterium | reverse complement strand
ATCGCAGCATACGCCGCCAGGAGGGTGAGCGCAACTCCCAGCACGGGGGCTAACACTCGCGTCTGTGCGCTCGGCTGGCTCGATGCCGTTCGAGTCTGCCTTTCCTTTTTTGATGCTCGCTGTCGGTTTGGATGCGCTGTGGTTGGCGAAGGTTGGGGCTGCTGCCGAGGCCCGAAGATGCTGCGCCGTGGCGCGGCGGGGGCTGCCGGCATAGTTCGTAGTGGTGGACTTGATTCGTACACCGGTTCAGTGAGAATATCAAGCGGGAGCCATGCGGCTCTGCGTTCTGTTCGTGGGCTCTCGTCAAAATCGTCCCAACTCGGGGCCTGGGCGTTAGCTCCATTGGTTCGTGTATAATTTGCCATCTTGATCTCCATACTTTGGTAACTGCAAGCCATTAGTTCCTGGCTGGAAGCTAGTTGTTCGATAAGTGTCGCAAGGCTAGAAGCGCACAATGGGACCGCATGAAGCCGCCCAACGCGGAATGGGGATCAGCGATGATGTCGGCAGCCACGCGACTCGCCACCACCCAGCACTGTTCATCCAGGGCTTTGATCAGCAGTACTGAGGGCATATCGCCCAGGGTTGCCGACGGCGGCATTGTCCGATCAACCCACGAGGGTGTGTGCTCAAAGGCCCTGGGATTACTTCTATCCTGTTTCATTGGATATTCCTCCGTCTTCGTAATGGAACGTTTGTTCTAATAACTCCTGTCCTTATAATAAATTAGAACGTATGTTTTAGTCAATAGGGTTTTCCACCACTTTTGCGCCATTATGGAGGATTGGAAGGGGAGTGCATCTTGACAGAGGCTGTACAGATTCGTAAGATTGCATGTATAATAGGACACCGCGCTATGGACCGAGGCGGAATACTACCCAGCAGGTGATCGCCCCTTTATCGACCGACTAGACCCTGTTACTTTGGACAGCGAGGAGAATGCATGTCAGAATACAAAGCCAAGAGGCCTTTCCAACTAGTTTTGATACCAACATTGGCGCTACTCACAGGCATCTTGCTGCTTGCGGGCAGCGCGCAGGCACAACCGAACGCTTCGGGCCAATTGACTGCTGTGGTCAGCCCCACAGCAGTCAGAAATGGCTTCGTGCACCTTGTGCCTACAGAAGGCGCCCCAGCGCCTAACGGGTCAACCACAGTAGGCACAAAGTTTATTCTCGACCTTTATGTCAATGTTGGCTCAAATGCGTCGCCTAATGGCGCTACCGCCGTGCAGAGCTATATGACCTACAACAGTTCGGTTATTGCGGTAATACCTGCAAATGGCAGTTGCTCTTCTATTCCCAATAACACTACGATTGCACCCGACCCAACCGTATTCGATTCCGTATTGCAGAACGAGGTTTGCAACGGCCCAGTAGGATGCACACTGCGTGGAGTGTCGCTCCAGCCCGGAAATTTGGCCTTCGCGTCCGGCGCCCTGGCGGACTGCCCTACGGGCTGCCCCGACGCTACGCACACCGATCCAAACTTTAAGGTCGCCAGTATTACGTTTTGCGCCGTCGGCGGAGGGACTAGCACTATTCACTGGCAGTTCGCTCCGCAAGTTCCTGCCACCCGCGACTCTGAAATCGTGCTATTTGATGGCTCTCTCGTTCAAGACCGGTCTCGTTATCAAGACTACGTCATTAACGTCCAGGGCATTACTGCCACTCCTGGCCCACCCACCTGGACGCCTGGCGTCGAGCCAACGTCACCTCCTGGCGCTCAGTGTCCCATGAACTTCAGTGATGTGCCCTCCAGCAATGAGTTCTACCAATACATCCAGCAGCTTTACTGCCGGGACACCAGTCCGAGGATAATCACAGGTTTTTCTAACGGCACGTTCCGCCCATACGAGAACACCAAGCGCGCGCAACTAGCCAAGATAATTGTGCTCGCCTTTAGAATCAGAACTAACACAGCGGGCGGCCCGCACTTCACCGACGTACCACAATCTCTTGGGGATACGTACAACTACGTGGAGACTGCCTACAACAGCCAGATCATCACAGGCTATGCTAACCGCCTGTTTAAGCCCTGGGACCTGGTCAAACGCGGCCAGGTTGCCAAGATGGTGGTGAAGGCCGCAAATATCACTAACAACGTGTCAGGTGGGCCTCACTTCAGCGACGTACCGGCAAGCAACGAGTTCTACCAGTACATCGAGACCGCCTTCAATAACAACATTATCACCGGCTTCTCCGACCGCACTTTCAGACCGTACACTAACGCAACGCGCGGGCAGATAAGCAAGATTGTTTCTGGGCCAGCGCCGCATTAGAGCTAAAGGTGTACGACACACAGATAGCCCAGGCTATAATGCCTGGGCTATCTTATATGACAGTTGGTGCGCCCGGCAGGATTCGAACCTGCGATCTACTGCTTCGAAGGCAGTCGCGTTAATCCACTACGCTACGGGCGCTTTCAGGGCTGATTGCCAGCTTTTCCACGAGCCAGTCCGCAACTGTAGCTTACCTAAGTTGGCGTAGGGCTGTCAAGTCTTCGCAATGATGGTGTAAGTGTTCAGATTTGGGGTAGAGAACAAATTGCAGGGGCAGGCGCCCATAGGCGCGAACTTAAGGGCATTAGTAGGCACATTAACAAGTATAGGACTTACGCAGTTGAACGTCTGTACGCCACATCACGCTTGGCAAGCCGCACGGATAGGCATATTTTTACGCACAAGATGGCTCATAATGCGCCAACTGCGTAAGTCCTAAAGTAAAAAGGTTGTACCGACAGGCCGAGCCTGTGATACTGTATGGGTATCTCATTATCCAAACAGTACAGGAGGTCAAACATGTCGGTACTTCCGTATGAATATGATACCAATGGCAATGTAGGAGGGCAAGGGCAATATAGGAGGGCAAGGGCAATTACAAGTACAGGCCACATTAGCATGTGATGAATGGGCTGTGCAGGTTACCCCTCGCCTACCAGCCGACCTCGAAGCCCAAGCTCATGCTCTTGGGGCATTGCAGCGCAAACGAGGACACAAAGCCGCAAAGCGTAAAGAGCGTTGTGCCCAAAAGCATGGCTACAAGCCTAGCGCCCAATCGCTCTGGGTTGCTGGGTGGGTCATATTAGTGACTACTCTATCCAAAGAGGAGTGGAGTGACGAAGCTGTGCTGCGGTTGTACCAAGCGAGATGGCAGATTGAGTTGGTGTTCAAGCGTATGAAGCAGATAATATCGTTGGACGAGTTGCGGATCAAAGAGAGAGTGAAGGTTGTCTTAGCGTTTGGTTACTAACTCGCCTATGTGTGCAGACCCTATGTCATCAAGTGGTTGGGCAGTGGACGATGGGAAGACTAAAGGAGTGTTTGCCCATGTTGAGACGCTATTTGTGTGGCAGTGCCAGGGAGCGCCCTCACCAGGAAACGCAGGTGTGTGAATGGTTGCATAGAATGAGCAAACGCTTCATACGCATAGCCACTGTACTTCCTGCCCTTCAAGTAGCTGCATGAGAGGTCTATTTATGTTTGTTAAGGTGCTTAAGTTCGCGCCTATGGGCAGACCCCCCGTGCCTGCCCTCTTTCCTTACCGCCAACATCCGGGTACGCGAACAAGGCAGGCACGGGGTAATCCACAAGCCTCCGACTCCACACCTAATCTGCACTCTTACCGCCTAGGGCTGTGTCAAAGTCGGTGGAGCGTGCCTCTTGACGATAGACGATAGACGATGGACGATGCCTGTTCAATCGTCCATCGTCTATCGTCCATCGTCGGATATGTGACTTTGACACAGCCCTGTCTTACCGCCAACCAAAAATTGACTTAGAAGCTTACATCAGATATAATTAGACTCGCGTAATGCTCCGGGGTCGTCTAATTGCGGTAGGCTTGGTCGGCAGTAGTTTAATGGTAGAACATCGCACTTTGGCTGCGAGGGTTGAGGTTCGAATCCTTGCTGCCGAGCCTTTAAGATTAGGAAGCATCGCTCCTATCCTGGAACTTACCAGTACCAGCGACTTTAACAAACACCGTCCCAAGTGGGCGGTCAAAATTTACACGACAATGGGGTTGGGCAAGACTTGTCTGCGCCGGGTGGTCGCTGCCCTTCGGGGTAGAGGAAAGTCCGAGCTGCACAAGAGCAGGGTGCCTCGTGAAAGCGGGGGAAGGGCCGGTCGTGGGTCCTGACAGTCCAGATTGGCGTCCTCCTCGGAGGGCGAGAGCAACAGAGACCGATGCCACACTCAGGTGTGGAGTGAAAAGGGCAATCCTCCCTGCAGCAATCTCCGAAACGACCGCTGTGTCGGGTCGCTCGCAAGGGCGGTCAGGCGCGACAGGTGGCTCACCGAGCCGGTCGAAAGCTGAGAGCAGCTACCGAGGCGACGAGGTAGCCGGTCCCCACAAGGGACCGAGATAGATGACCGCCTAGAACAGAACTCGGCTTACGAGCGCGGGCAGTTCCCTACCAACCCTACAACTAAGAGAAATAAGAAGTAAGAATTATGAATTATGAATCATGATAAACTACAGGCTTCATAATTCTTACTTCTTATTTTCCAACGTGGTGGCTGTAGTTCAATGGCAGAGCGCTTCACTGTGGATGAAGATGTTGCCGGTTCGAGCCCGGTCAGCCACCCTATCTGTAGTAAAGAGGTTGTTCCCTACTTGGAACAACCTCTTTTTGATTATGTGACGGGCGTGCCCCTTGACGATAGACAGTAGATGATGCCAACTCAATCGTCTATCGTCTATCGTCTATCGTCTGCTAAATGACTTTGAAACAGATCTACTCAGCCTACGTCTTTTGTCTTTCGTCCTTTGTCCTGTATACTTTCAGTTGGTTCTCTTATGGAAAACGGGCTGGCAAGCACAGGCGTTACAACGGTAGTATGGCTCCTCATCGCCATAATGGTGGTGGCGGTCGCCTCTAAGTATATACGCATACCCTACACGGTAGCCCTGGTCGTCGCTGGCCTCATTATCGCCCTCACCACCAGCCGGCGCGCAATTGACCTCACACCTGATCTCATCCTGTTCATCTTCTTGCCTGCTCTGCTCTTCGAGTCGGCTTATAACCTGCACTTCCCGGAGGTGCGCGATAACGTGCGCCCCATTACGCTCCTGGCGATACCAGGTGTGCTTTTCACCGCGCTATTTGTGGCGGCGGCCATGCGCTACACCGCCGGGGTAAGCTGGGAGACCGCCTTCCTCTTTGGGGCCATAATGTCGGCCACCGATCCCGTGTCGGTGCTGGCTATCTTCCGGCAGATAGGCGCGCCGCGTCGCCTGTCGGTTATTATCGAAGGGGAGAGCCTGTTCAACGACGGCACATCTCTGGTGCTCTTCAAGATAATACTTGGTATCGTGCTGTCCGGCCAGGTGAGCAGTCCGGCGCAGACCATCGGGGGGTTCGTGCTAGTGGTGGCGGGCGCGCTGGCGTTGGGCGCGGCAATCGGCTATTGCGTCTCTTTGCTGCTGTCCCGCGTGAACGACTACCTGGTCGAATCCACCATGACACTCGTCGTAGCCTACGGGACCTATCTGCTCGCCGAATGGCTCCACGTATCGGGGGTCATTGCCGTGGTGGTCGCGGCGCTTGTGCTGGGCAACTACGGGCGAACCGCCTCGATGTCTCCAACCACGCGCCTGTCGGTCTCTTCGACCTGGGAGTTCTTCGGCTTCCTCGCTAACTCTCTCATCTTTTTGCTGATCGGCCTGGAAGTGAACCTGGGCCAACTCAGCCGGTTCTGGCCGCCGACCCTACTGGCTATTGCCGTAGTATTGGTCGTGCGCACGGCTGTGGTCGTCGCGTCCGGTTGGGTATTACGCTATATACACAGACCGCTACCCTACAGGTGGCAGACAGTGATGGTATGGGGCGGGCTGCGCGGTTCGCTGGCCCTGGCGATGGCCCTCAGCCTGCCACTCAGCCTGAACAGCGCAAACTGGCCGCAGGACCGCGATCTCCTGCAAGTGATGACCTTCGGTGTTATCCTCTTCTCCCTGTTGGTGCAGGCCCTGACAATGAAGCCTCTGCTCACAAGGCTCGGCCTGATTGAGAGGGCGGGTTGGCGCGAAGAGTTCGAGGCTATTGCCGTGCGCAAGGGGATGGCCGCAGCCGCCATATCGGAGATC
>JBBQIC010000257.1:0-6088 GCA_038324555.1 Chloroflexia bacterium | reverse complement strand
GTTATGGAGCCTCTGGATGCCCAAACCGTTGAACTCGATGGGTTTTCCGCCGCTGGGCGTGTAAAAGCGCGTCCAGTTGCCTCGGTCGTCCTGCTGATGGGGGCCTGCCATGATATAGAAGAACACGTCGCTCGACACCGTGAGAGCCTGCACTATGTTGATGATGCCATGCCCTCCCGCTTTCCAGTCGCGGAACGTGTTGCGCAAGTTGTCGTTCCAGGTAGCGGGTATCTGGATGTAGCCTGGGCAACTGACCAATGTATCTGGTTTGACGATGGTCTCTTGCAAAGCCGCGGAGGCTGTAACCATTTTGAAGGTAGAGCCGGGCGGGTACGCTCCGCTGGTCGCCCTGTTGAACATAGGCAGAGTTGGGTCGGTGTTGAGGCGGTCAAAGTCCGTCTGTGATATGCCCCCGGAAAAGAGATTGTTGTCATACGAGGGCAGCGACACCAGGGACAGGACCTGTCCGTTGTCCACGCGCATAACCACCGCCACACCAGCCTTTACTTTGGCCTTGTTGATACCATCGGCGAGGGCCTGGGTCGCGGCCTCCTGTAACCCTGCGTCAATAGTCAGCGTGACGTTGTTGCCTGTAATAGGCGAGGTTGATTCCAGTTGGGTGACGATA
Source organism: Chloroflexia bacterium (assembly GCA_038324555.1). GTDB lineage: Bacteria > Chloroflexota > Chloroflexia > QHBQ01 > JADMIH01 > JADMIH01. The sequence continues at coordinate 5,460 of JBBQIC010000257.1, read as the reverse complement.
TGTTCGTCGGAGTTGACCACCACGCGGGCCGCGCCCTTCGTGCCGCGCAACTGCCCCTCCAGGCTGGCCTCCAGGCCCATCTTACCTACCTTATCATCAAGGTCGTAGAGCGGAGGGGCGTCTGGGCCTGTGGGGTTTTTGGCGGCCTGGTATTCCAACGGGTCAATCGGCCCCACGTAACCGAGCAGGTGCGAAAAAACAGACCCCTGGGCGTAGTACCGTACAGGCTCAGGCACAACCATAACACCTGCCATACTGGTGCGCTCTACGTCAATACGTTGCATGATGGTATAGTCAACACCGTGCATGATAGTTACTGGAGTAAGCCAACGCTCAAAGCGGGTGATGTAGTTGAACTCAAGCCCGTTATAGACAGATAAGCCAGGCAGGTTAGTAAGTTGGGTGCGCACAGCGTCAGCGGCCTGCGGTGTCAGGTCCTTGCGGGCGAGGAAGAGGGATTGGCTGGTGGGTGCATCGGCCTTTATCTTTTTGATGGCAGGGCCTAGCGCGTCAGCAGGCACTTGCAGCAGCACCGATAGGCGATTGGCTACCTCGCCGACCTTATCCGGCGGCAAGTCGCTGGGCTTCAGGGCGATGACATCGTGAGTGCCCAATATCTGGGCAAGTTGGGCGAAGATACGGTCTCGTTCTTTACGCCCTGTAGAAGTTCCGGCGTCCGGGAAGTCCGCAGGAGTGATAGCAATAGAGTAAGAAGGGTTGTTGAAAACGAGTTGCACGCTGTTCCGGTCGTAGATGATGCCCCGGCTGGCCTTTTGGGTGATGATGCGCTCGCGGTTGCCCTTCGCCTGTTCAGCGTAGCGCGGCCCCTCGATGATCTGCATCCGGTAAAGCTGCACCCCCAGGGCGCAGAACATGAGTACGAGGATTATTTGGAAGGCGATGTAAGTGCGTTTCATATTAATTAGGGAATAGGGTGAGGGAATAGGGTGAGGGAATAGGGTGAGGGAATAGAAATTCACCCTATTCCCTCACCCTATTCCCTATTAAGCTACCATTCTACCTGCACGCGGCGGCCAACCCGCAAACTCAACCACAGAATGCCGCTGTATGCGACCGGCATCAAGATGGCGTTTAGTATCGCGCTAGGGAGGGCCACCCGCAGCATATTGTCCAGGAAAGCGACCTGGTTTCCCAGGGCAAACGACAGCGCCATGTTCATCATAATATAAAAGAGTGTGCCCGCAAACGCAACTATGAGAGGTAGTATCAGCCGGTTATGAAAAGGACTGGCCCTTCCCATGCTTGCCAGCAGCGCCACTAACACCATTATGAGCGCGTTGCTGCCCACCGGAAAGAGAGGTCCGTTCATTAGGTCGAGCATCAGCCCACCCATGAAGCCCCAGATAGCGGCATCGTGGAGGCTTTCTACCAGGCAAACCGCTATAACCAGCAGCACTACCAGTTGTGGGCGCGCCGCCACAGGCACGGTCTGCGGCAATACCACCGACTGCACGATGCTGGCTATGAAGAGGAGGATTGCGCCGATGTAGCTCATAGGGAATAGGGTGAGGGAGTAGGGTGAGGGAGTGGGGTGAATTCTATTCCCTCACCCTACTCCCTCACCCTATTTCCCCGGTCCATTAGTAATAACCAACACGTTCTCTAATGAATGCAATTCCACGAGTGGATAGGCTTCGGCTTCTTTTTCGGTGTCTACGTCGCTTTGCCGGACGTTGTAGACCTCTCCGGCTATCAGACCCCTTGGGAAGACGCCGCCTACGCCTGAAGTGAGCAATATGTCACCGCTTACGATTTTTTTGTCGCGCGGGATGTGACGCATAAGCAATCGGCCTTGCTTTTGCCATCGGCCCTCAAGAGTGCCGGGGACAAGTGTATTCTGCGTGGCGACGGCCAGGGAAGAAGAAACATCGGTAATCAGCAGCACGGTAGAACGGCTAACTTTGGCGTCCTTGATCTGGCCGACCAGGATGCCGCCCGAACTGACCACCGCCATGCCCGCCGTCACTCCGTCCTGAATGCCCTTGTCTATGGTCAGGATTTCCATAGTGCTGCTGGGGTCGCCGCCTATCACGTTAGCCAGCACACCATTTATATCAGGGCGCTCGGCCTGGAACTTAAGCAAAGCCCGTAAATTTGTATTTTCGCGCTTCAACTCCTGGAATTGCGCGTTCTCAGCGGTCACAGAGTCGAGGGCGGCTCGCAGTTTCTTGTTCTCATCTTCGAGGTCGTTCATGCGGTGGAGGGTGTCTATCCAGCCTCCAACCGTCGAAGTAACGTCGTGTGCTGCCTGCTGGATGGGAGTAAGCACCTGGCTCGCGGCGCTCTCAACGGGCAGAAGCTGGCGTCCCTGGCTCAACAAAATAAGCGCGAGGCTGACAAGCACCAGGGCCACAAATAGATAAAGGGTGCGTGTCCAGGTAAGAGGGCGCTCTTTGCTTTTCATAGTCCTAGGGTGAGGGAGTAGGGTGAGGGAGTAGGGTGAGGGAGTAGGAATAAAGACTATTCCCTCACCCTACTCCCTCACCCCATTAGTGTACTGCAATGACGCGCCGATTTTGGGCGCTGGATTTTAGCACCCTGTCGTATTGCTCAAGGCTTTCCACTATGCGCCCCGCGCCACGCACCACGCAGGTGAGCGGGTCGTCAGCAATAGTAACCGGCATTTTGGTTTCGGCGGCGAGTCGTCTGTCCAGCCCCTTGAGGAGCGCGCCACCCCCCGCCAACGTGATGCCATTCTGCATGATGTCGGCGACCAGTTCGGGTGGGGTCTCTTCGAGGGCGATCTTGACAACCTCGATAAGCTCTGATACGGGTTGGCTGATAGCCTCGCGTAGTTCTACGCTGCTCACGTCAACGGCCTTGGGCAGGCCGGTAACAACGTCGCGCCCGCGCAGCGTAACGGCAAGTTCTTCGTCTAGCGGATATGCCGACCCTGCGGCTATCTTCGCAGCTTCCGCCATGCGCTCGCCTATGTGCAGATTGTGCTCCCGGCGGGCGTATTGGATGATAGATTCGTCAATCTCATCGCCTGCCGTGCGTATCGAGTGGTTGATGACGATGCCACCGAGCGAGATAACGGCCACCTCGGTAGTGCCGCCGCCTATGTCCACTATCATCGAACCTATAGGCTCCTGCACGGGCAGACCCGCGCCGATAGCGGCGGCCATAGGTTCCTCTATCGGATAGGCTTCACGAGCGCCCGCGTTGATGGCGGCATCGTGGGCGGCGCGTCGCTCAACCTCGGTCACACCCGAAGGGATGCCGATAACCACGCGCGGTTTGGGCGTCATCAGATTCTGCGAATGCACCTTCTGGATAAAGTGCTTCAACATAGCCTCAACCATGTCGAAGTCGGCAATTACGCCGTCTTTGAGCGGGCGTATGGCGATGATGTGGCCGGGGGTCTTGCCTACCATAGCTTTCGCTTCGGCGCCCACGGCATAGGTTTTGTTGCGGTTCCTTTTGTCAACAGCCACGACAGAGGGTTCGGACACAACGATGCCCTTGCCTCTAACGTGAACGAGAGTGTTGGCCGTGCCGAGGTCTATGCCGAGGTCGCGGCTAAAGAGGCCGAATAAGGCGTTCAAGGGACCTATCATTGGCGAATTAACTCCTCCTGGTGGCTTTTAATATAGGCCGTTATGTGCATAGCTGCATGTTCGGTGGCTACAGGAAGCAAGTGAGAACTGAACACCCTGTTGTTCTACCGAACTCTGCAATAGCGCCACGTTGCGCCACAGGTCGTCATCAAACTAAAGGGACAGTTGAGGTAGCGCGGCTTGTGTATGCGCATAAGTAAAAGTAAGCGTAAAATTACGGACTGAGCCAGAGCCTAGAACTGTTCTCAGATTATAGTGCAGGTGTATGATTCTGTCAAGTAGGCCAGGAGGAAGGCAGGGTCTATTCAAAGTCGTTGAGGGAGCGGAGGCGTAGGGGCAGGTCTCCGTGCCTGCCCTGTTCGCGTACCCGGATGTTGATGGTAGGGAGAGAGGGCAGGCACGGAGACCTGCCCCTACGAATACTCCCCCGACGACTTTGAATAGACCCTGAATGTAGAGCAGTGTGAACCGTGCAAAACATGGCATATACACTGCCGGTTATGATACAATGTTCCAAACATGAGCCTTCCGCCTGCCAGCCTTGCGAACTCCGTGCAGCAGCGCGCCATTCGCGTACTTCCCGATGATGTGGCCTCCAAGATCGCCGCAGGCGAGGTTGTTGAACGCCCGGCATCTGTAGTGCGGGAACTGCTTGATAACGCTATTGACGCTGGGTCCCGCCGTGTGAATATAGAGATACGCGGGGGTGGGCGCGAGCTTATCAGGGTCATTGACGACGGCTCCGGCATACCGGCTGTTGATATGCCCAATGCGTTTCTACGCCATGCTACCAGCAAGATCAGCAAAGCCGACGACCTTTGGGCGATCACCACGCTCGGCTTTCGGGGTGAAGCCCTCTTCTCAATCGCCGCCGTGAGCCGCACAACTCTCGCCAGCCGCCCGAAGCAGTCGCCAGCCGGGCACGAGATTACGCTGGAAGGCGGCAAGTTCGTATCGCAAGCGGCTCGCGGCATTCCGGCGGGCACGGTCGCTACGGTGCGCGACCTCTTTTACAACCTCCCGGCTCGTTTGAAGTTCCTCAAGAGCGCACCCGCAGAGTCGGCCTACATCGCAGGACTTGTCCAACAATACGCCCTGGCCCACCCATCAATCCGCTTCATGCTTACCAGCGAGGGCCGTCCGACTTTCCAGTCTCCCGGTAACGGTGAATTGCGCGAAGCAACAGCGTGCGTGTACGGAGCCGAAGTCTCACGCTCGTTGCTGCCTGTGGGCCTTGAACCGTCTGACGATCAAGAGGTAACGGCAGCCTCGCCCGATGGCATAACAGTTTACGGATATGCCTCGCCTCCTGCCGTCTCTCGCTCGAACAGGTCGGCGATGCACTTCTTCATCAACAGCCGTGCCGTGCAGAGTCGTATGCTGCAATACGCGGTGGAGGAAGCCTATCATTCGCTGCTGATGGTCGGTCGCCATCCGATTTCGATAATCAACGTCACTGTGGACCCATCTATGCTGGACGTGAACGTGCATCCAGCAAAGGCGGAGGTCAAGTTCAGGGACGACCGCGCTACTTTCAGCGCGGTCCAACGAGCCGTGCGCTCGTCCCTCACGGCGCATGTGCCCGCGCCGGTCTACGGCTCGCGCAGTAACGAGGGTTGGGCGCTCCCAAGCGGGGATGGGGAGCCTACCGCGCCACCAGCGATAGACTGGGACGCGACAGCTAATGTTCCACCACAATCTTCCCAGTCCGGCCTATGGAGCGAAGGTTCCAGACCACTACCCGACGCAGGTATAGAAGCCCTGCCGCCGCCTCCCCCGCGCAATCTGCCTCCCTTGCGGGTGATAGGACAGGTAGGCACGACTTACATCATCGCAGAAGGTCCTGAAGGGCTGTTCCTGGTTGACCAGCACGCAGCCC
>JBBQIC010000256.1:0-6121 GCA_038324555.1 Chloroflexia bacterium | reverse complement strand
TTCTGGCCCGGAGAGGGCTGCGGCTTCCTCACGCTGATGCGCTATGACGACGCGCTGGCGATGGGCCGCAGAATCTACGCGACTATTCGCGGCTGGGGCGTGTCGTCCGACGGGAGTGGAGGGATAACCCGGCCCGAAGTCGAAGGGCAGATGCTGGCCGTAGGGCGCGCATATCGGCGCGCAGACTTTGGCATAGACACAATAGGCTATTTTGAGGGGCACGGCACGGGCACGAGCGTGGGCGATGCTACCGAATTGCAGGCGTTATCCCGCGCTCGAAAAGAAGCCGATCCTGGCGCGCCTCCGGCGGCTATAGGTTCCATCAAGGCTAACATCGGGCATACGAAGGCTGCCGCCGGGCTCGCGGGGCTTATCAAGGCAGCAATGGCCGTGCATACGCAGATATTGCCGCCCACTACAGGCTGCGAAGAGCCACACCCTGTGTTAGAGGGAGAAGCGCCCGCCCTCCGCATATTGCGCGAAGGCGAAGCCTGGCCTCAAAACCGCCCCTTGCGGGCAGGCGTGAGCGCCATGGGCTTCGGGGGTATCAACACTCATATCGTCCTGGAAGGTACAAGTACCGAGCGCCGTCGCGCCCTCGGTTCGCGGGACCGCACGCTGCTGTCTTCGGCTCAGGACGGCGAACTATTCCTGTTCGGTGCGCGGGATGCAGGCGATTTGCAGGCGCAGGTGGAGCATGTACTAGCGATAGCGCGGCGCCTCTCACGGGCGGAACTGGGCGACCTGGCTGCCCAAATGGAAAGGATGCTTGATGCCTGTCAGGTACGCGCTGCTGTTGTAGCCTCAACGCCTGCCGAGTTGACGGACCGACTCCGAACTCTGAAATCGTGGCTCGTAGATGGCGTGGCAGAGAGAATTGACGCGCGCAACGGCGTATTCCTGGGCAAAGGTAGCGCCGCGCCGCGCATAGGCTTCCTCTTCCCCGGCCAGGGGTCGCCCTCGCACATTGACGGTGGGGCTATGCGTCGCCGGTTCGAGTCGGTGCGTGAGATATACGCCTGGGCTAATCTGCCTATCGGTGTTGACGGCGTGGCGACAGAAGTGGCGCAACCCGCTATCGTTACCGCTTCGCTTGCCGCTCTGTATATGTTAGACCTGCTGGATATTACGGCTAGTGTCGCGGTGGGGCACAGCCTGGGCGAACTGACCGCTCTCTATTGGGGAGGGGCTATTGACAAGGACGCGCTGCTGCGCATCGTCAGCACGCGAGGCAAGGCGATGGCCGACCTCGGCAGCCCTACCGGGGCTATGGCGAGTATTAGCGCCAGCCATATAGACGTCAAGGCGTTGATAAACGGCGACGCAGTGACCATAGCGGGGCTGAATTCACCTCAGCAGACGGTTATCTCTGGAGAGACGACCTCGATAGCTACCGTTGTGGCCCGTGCCCGCACCAGGGGTTTACACGCCACCAGCCTGCCTGTGTCGCACGCCTTCCACTCTCCGCTCGTGGCTGCGTCAACCCCTCCTCTCATACAACAGCTCTCACGCGAAAGATTCCAGCCGTTGCAGGGCAAAGTGGTGTCAACCGTAACCGGCGCGCTGCTCGCAAGAGAAGCAGATTTACAGTTACTGATTCGGCGGCAGATTACCGAGCCGGTGCGCTTCATGGAAGCAGTCCAAGCGGCGTCAGAGGGCATTGATCTCTTCATCGAAGCCGGCCCAGGCCGTGTGTTGGGCGGGCTGGCGTCAGAGTCTGTTGACGTGCCTGTTATGTCTATGGACGCGGGCGGGCCATCTCTGCGTGGCTTATTGCAAGCAGCAGGAGCCGCCTATGCGCTCGGCGCGCCCATAAACCACCAGGCTCTATTCGCCGGGCGTTTCACTCGCCCATTCAACCTCGATTGGCAGCCCAGCTTCTTTGCGAACCCATGCGAGCTTGCGCCATTGCCTGCGCCAGGGATCGGGGATCAGGGATCAGGGATCAGGGATCAGGGGTCAGGGGTCAGGGAGAAAGCGCCTGAGAATCGCTCAGAACTTCTTATTCATGAGCAGAATAACTCAAAACTCAAAACCATGCCCTCGAACGCAGTGAAGGGTCAAAACTCAAAACTCGATGCATTAAGCCTCGTTCGCCAACTCGTAGCAGCGCGAGCGGAACTGCCTCTCTCAGCCGTGAAAGACGACAGTCGCCTGTTGAGTAATCTGCACTTGAACTCGATCACTGTGGGCCAACTCGTCATAGAAGCCGCCGGGCAGCTTGGCCTAGCGCCGCCCCTCTCGCCAACCGATTTTGCGGACGCTACAATCGCAGAAGTAGCCCAGGCATTAGAAGAAATAGCACGTACAGGCGGCGATGCGAAGGCCGAGGACGAGCGCGTGCCGCCAGGCGTCGATTCGTGGGTGCGAACTTTCACTGTGGAACTGGTCGAGCGTCCGTTACTACTGCCTCGCCAGATGCCCAAGGGAGCGAGCGATTGGCAAGTAATAGCTCCTGGCGGGTATGCGCTTACAGACACTCTACGAAAGGCGTTTGACGCTTGCCCTGGGAGCGGGGTCGTTGTATGCCTACCTCCTGGCCCTGACGAACAGCACGTAAGCCTGCTTCTAGAGGGAGCGCGTGCGGCGCTTGCGAACAGGGAGAAGGCGAGATTTGTGCTCGTCCAGCATGGCGGTGGGGCAGCGAGTTTCGCTAAGACTCTCCACCTGGAAGCGCCTGAGATCACGGTCTGCGTGGTTGACGTTCCTGTAGACCACCCGCAAGCCGTAGAATGGGCGCTGGCCGAGGCCGGGGCAGCGCGTGGCTATTCCGAGGCTCACTACGACGCCTATGGAGCGCGACGAGAGCCTGTGTTGCGCCTGGCTGCCATGCCCACCGTAGGGGCGCACGGCCGTGCGCCCCTACCCTTGCCCCTACCCTTGCCCCTACCCTTGCCCCTACTTGAACCTGACGATGTGCTGCTGGTCACGGGCGGGGGGAAGGGCATCGCCGCCGAATGTGCGCTTGTCCTGGCGCGGGAAACGGGTGTGCGGCTGGCGTTGATGGGGCGTTCGCAGCCTGTAGCCGGTGATAAACTCTCGGCCAACCTCGATAGGATGACCTCATCGGGCGTGACTTTCCGATATGTCGCGGCTGACGTGACAGACGTGGAGGCGGTACGGGAGGCGGTGCGCGAGGTCGAGGCCGAATTGGGGCCTATCACCGCTGTTTTGCACGGAGCAGGCACAAACGCGCCTCAACTGTTGAGTGTGATGGAGGAGGACGCCATGTTGCAGACGCTCGCGCCCAAAGTGCAAGGTGCGCGCAATGTGCTTGCCGCCGTCAACCCTGAACGCCTGCGGCTGTTTGTTGCGTTTGGCTCCATCATCGCACGCACAGGTATGAAAGGCGAAGCGGATTACGCGCTCGCCAACGAATGGCTGTCCCGTCTAGCCGAAGATTGGCAGAGAGAGCACCCGCACTGCCGGTGTCTGTCTGTAGAGTGGTCAGTATGGGCAGGAGTCGGCATGGGTGAGCGACTCGGCAAAGTAGAGTCGCTCATGCGCGAAGGAATCTCGCCTATCCCACCCGATGAGGGCATCTCCATGTTACGCCGCCTGCTCGCGCAGCCGTTGCCTTCTGTACCCATAGTGGTCGCGGGCCGCTTCGGGGAGCCCCCTACGCTGGGGATGGAGAAGCCGGAACTGCCTTTCCTGCGCTTCATGGAGAGGTCCCGCGCCTACTACCCAGGGGTCGAGCTTGTGGTTGACGCCGAGTTGTCTACAGGTTCAGACCCATATTTGGAAGACCACGTATTTCATGGCGAACCGCTCCTGCCTGCGGTTGTGGGCCTTGAAGCAATGGCGCAGGCCGCTATGGCACTGGTGGGATCAGACACGCCGCCTGCCTTCGCGGACGTGAAACTGACACGGCCCGTAGTTGTGTCGAAGGACGCCACCGTCACAATTCGCCTGGCGGCCCTGGTGCGCGAGCCGGGCGTGGTCGAGGTAGCGCTGCGCAGCGAGGAGAGCGGTTTCCAGGTGGACCATTTTTGGGCGAGGTGTTTGTTTGGGGACCAGGGATCGGGGATCGGGGATCGGGGATCGGTTTCTTATGAAGGAGATATGCTGCCTCTTGACCCTGAGCACGATCTTTATGAGGAGATACTATTCCATACGGGGCGGTTCAGGCGGCTTCGGGGATACAGGTTGCTCAGAGCTAAGGAGTGCATTGCAGAAATAGCGCCTTACGAGGGGTCGGAGTGGTTTGGGCGCTATATGCCGCAGGGGTTGGAGTTGGGAGATTTCGCCGCCAGGGACGCTGTGATACACGCTGTGCAGGCTTGCATACCTCACGCGACGCTTCTGCCTGTAGGTGTGGAACGGTTGACCATATTCGCAGCGCACACGCCCGGTCCCTGGACGTTGCACGCAATAGAGCGAGCGCGAGATGGCGATACCTTTATTTACGACCTGGAAGTGAGTGGGCCGGATGGGTGTTTGCGCGAACGATGGGAAGGGCTGCATCTTCGGCGTGTTGAAGATAAGTTGCCTCAGAAGCCGTGGGCGGAACCTCTGCTCGTGCCGTATATCGAGCGGCGATTGGAAGAGTTGGTATTGGGGATCAGGGATCAGGGATCGGGGATCAGGGTTGCGTTTGAGCGGGGGGATAGCTCAGAACGCACCCTGCGGAGTGATGCCGCTATTGCTAGGGCGGTGGGGGAAGGCGTGAGCGTGGCGAGGCGATCTGATGGCAAGCCGGAAGTGGATGGGAAGTGTAACCGCAGCGTATCGGTGGCGCACGCCGGAGATTTGACGATGGCTGTAGCCGGCGCAGGTCCAATTGGCTGCGACATAGAACCAATCATACCCAGGTCTACCGAGGCGTGGCAAGGTCTACTCGGCGTGGAGCGGTCTAAGCTGACGCAAATTGTCGCCCAGACTGTCGGCGAGGATTACGATACGGCGGCGACCCGCGTGTGGGCGGCGGGCGAGAGCTTGAAGAAAGCGGGAGCCATGCCCGATGCGCCGCTCGTGCTTGCCTCAACAACCGCCGATGGCTGGGTGGCGCTACAGTCGGGACGGCTATTTTGCGCTACTTTGGCAGCGCGGGTAAGGGGATTCGACGAGAGGTTGGCGCTGTCGGTGACTGTGGAAGGCCTGGGGAGCGTGTAGTAGAGTAGTGACGCGGGCTTATGAGTACCGGCACGTAGTGGGCTTCCAGGAGACTAACCTGGTGGGGAACGTCTACTACGTGAATTACCTTAGCTGGCAGGGCCGTTGCCGCGAGATGTTTCTGCGCGACCACGCACCCGAAGTGCTGCAACAGCTTGCCCAGGGTCTGCACCTTGTCACTACGAAGGTGTCGTGCGAATTTCTCAGCGAACTGTTCGCTTTCGACGAAGTGATAGTCCGAATGCGTCTAGGGCCGGTAATACAGAACCGCATAACGATGCTGTTCGAGTACTGGCGGCGCACCCCCGACGGCAAAGAAGAATTGGTAGCCAAAGGCGAGCAGGGGGCGGCCTGTATGCGCCAGGAAGGCGACCGCATAGTCCCCACGCCCATACCGGACGGGTTGAGAGAGGCGTTGCGGCTGTACGGAGAAACGTGAAACGAAACGTGATTATCGTAATTCACGTTTCACGTCTCCCGCATCAGAAAAGAGAGAGACATGGCTAGCATAAGTTATCATTCGGAAACCCCGACCCCTTTGTCGTCCGTGCGGGCATTTATAGATAAACTGAATGGACCCTGGCATAAGCAGGCCCTGGCAGTATTTATGGTGATCGTGCTTGCCCATTGGGCGGAGCATATTTTCCAGGCACATCAGATTTATGTTCAAGGTATGCCCAGGCCAGCAGCCAAAGGCGCTCTGGGGATGGTATGGCCCTGGCTGGTTAGTTCGGAATGGCTGCATTATGGGTACGCCCTCATTATGCTCGCGGGGCTGATTATCCTTCGCCCGGCTTTCGTGGGACGCGCCCGCGCCAGGTGGAACCTCGCGCTGGGGATACAGGTGTGGCATCACTTTGAGCACTTGCTGCTCTTGTTGCAGGCAATCACAGGTGTATTCCTGTTCGGCGGTAAAGCGCCGACCAGCATCCTCCAGGCGCTTATACCTGGGAATCGCGTCGAGTTACATTTGTTCTACAACACGATTGTGTTTATCCCGATGGTA
>JBBQIC010000255.1:0-6162 GCA_038324555.1 Chloroflexia bacterium | reverse complement strand
GTATGACGTTATCCTCCAGATTTATCTGGTAAGACGCCTCGTAGTCCTCTGCCGCAATGTGAGCTATATAGCGCGCTACGTCGGTATAAGCAGGGCAGGCATACTGGCACGATATGTTGGCAAGAAACCACTCGTTGTCGCCTGTGTTCAGGTTGTACGGCTGGGCGCTCCTCTCGGCGTGCCCCACGCTACTCTCCGAACGGACCAGTCCAAGCAAGCGCATTCTTTCTTCGGGCATTGTTCTCTCCTTTTTATGTGTTGAAGGTTAGAACGTTGGAACGTTAGAACGTTGGAACGTTGGAACGGCTTCAACCTTCTAACCTTCTAACCTTCTAACGTTCTAACCTTCAACCATCTAACCCCAGTTCCAGCAGCCAGCGTTCTTCCTTTATGGTCGTACTCAAACCGTGTCCAGAGTAGACCCTTGTGTCGTCAGGGAGTTCTGCCAGGCGTCGGAGGCTGTTGGCTAATTGCGCAATGTTGCCACCAGCGAAACTGACGCCACCAACAGCGTGTCGGTGCAGGGTGTCACCCGTGAAGATTATGGAATCCTTGTGATTATAGAGGCAAATGCTCCCTGGGGAGTGACCGGGTGTATGGAGTACGGTGAATTGTATCGCCCCAATTTCCACGACATCGCCATCATTCAGGTTCCGGTCTGCCTTGCTTGGCAGCACCGGCAAGGCAGACTCGCCTTCGGTTGCCAGCGTTGGATTCGCCAGTCGCGTAGCGTCCCACGAGTGGGCGCAAAGTGTCGCACCCGTTGCTTTGGTGAGCGCAACGTTATCGGCGATGTGGTCCCAATGGCCGTGCGTATTGACGATGTAGAGCAGCGTCAACTTTTCTGAAGCCAAAGCCTTACTGAAGCGAGCAGTAGAGCCAAAGGGCGCATCAACAATCAGCGCGGAGCCGCCCTGCCTATCATAAACCAGATAGCCCACGGTTTCGAGCGGGCCACCGATCACAGGCTGCACATACACGATTAGCCGCCTCTCCGGTTGCGCATCTGCTCGCGCAATGCTACCAGACGCAGTGGACCGTCCCCTACAAGCGCCTGGCTCGATGCCCGCCGCACGTTGTCATAATAGTCTGGGACCTCTGCTCTCAAGTCAGGCAGCCTGCTTCGAGCCTCCACGACTACCAATAGAGATGTAGGAGCCGAGCTACGATTCTCGATCACGTAGGTCTCAGAGGTATTCCAGACAAGCGAGTCCCCTTGTGACAATACTAGCTCTGTGTTCCCCTGGGTAAAGACAGCGTCGCCATCAAGCACGACACAGAAGGTCGGTGCCCCGGACTGGGAGAGGTCAGGCCCTCCCTGTAGAGCGCCACCGGGCGTGAGGCGAACGGCTGCGCAAGTAACGGCTTGGCCTGTTTGCAGCGGTGTGACAGAAGACCCTTCGCTGCTCCAATCGCTCTGACGAAATAGCACAGGCAGCGACCCTTGCTCTATATGTTCCAGCAAGACGCGCCCCTGATCGGCCAAAAGCGCCTGAGCAGGAACACCCAGCGAAGCCGCTATACGTCCGAGGCTCTCCAATGAGGGATTCGAGCGACCATGTTCAAGCTGGCTGATGAATCCCTTCGTCAAGCCACTTGTTCCAGCGAGTGCAGCTATCGTCATTTGACGCGCCTGCCGTGTAGATTTTACTCTGTCGCCAAGGGTCATATCGGGTCCCGTGTTTAGTGTGATAAAACCTGGTTGTTTAATTTCACTATAACATGAGTGTATGGGGCTGTCAAGAAAGTGATATAAGGGTAATGTTCAGATTGGGGATGGTATCGTAGGGGCAAGCGAGGGGGCCATTTGTTCCAACTAAAACACTGGTTCGACCCCGCCCGGCAGATTTATCTGCCGGGCGCTCTCCACGAGCGAATTAGTAAAAGGTAGATTGGCGTTAGCGGGAGGCGTATACCAACAGTTTAGCGAGTTCGGACCGGGTAGCAGCTTTGTCGGGGTGGAAGCATCGCTCTTCGTAGCCAGTGAAGAGGCCGTTCTGGAAGGCTGCTTGCACGTAGTACCAGGCCCAATGGTCGGGGGTAACATCGCACATAAGCACAGGGGTTGGCTGGAAGGGCTGCCAATGGCGGGCCAGAACGAGCATCTTGGCTAGTTGGGCGCGTGTTACATAAGCGTCGGGCCGATAAGCGCCGTCGGCGTAGCCGGAGACCACACCATGATCGGCTGCCGTTTCAATATATTGGTAGAACGGATGGTTTCGGCCTACATCCTGGAACGACTGGGGGTGTGAAGTGACGAGTGACCAGCCCTGCGTAAGCACTAGCAACTTGGCGATTTGTGCGCGGGTAGTGGGGCTGTCTGGCCGAAAAGTGCCGTCCTCATATCCGGTAATCTTGCCAGCGCACGCTAGTTCGACGATATATCTGTATGCCCAGTAGTCAGGGCTGACATCGGAGAATACGATACCACAACTCTGCACAGTTGGAGTTGCGTTAGGGGGCAGGTGCCAGGTCGGGTTGGCAGTCGGAATCACAATCGGCGGTGGAGGCAGGCCGCGATTCGTAGCCAGCGTCAAAAGCTGCTCAGAAAGCAGGCGCATGTCCGGCGTGGTCTGGCCCTGGGTCGGGCGAATATCTATCCCGAAGATCCACGTTGCGGCTAGCCAGCGAAAACGCGCTTCTCGAACCACGCCGTTACGGTCCACTATGCTGCCTTCGTAGGCGCGATAAGTGTAGAAGGTCTGGGGCGTAACCTGGAAACCGCCAAGTTGCGCGTCTTCTTGCTCGGCGTTGAAGGCCGCGGACGCACCAGCCCCGAAATCAAATGCGCGAACGTGTGCTCGAACGCCCCACAGCGCCTCCGTAGTGGTATTTTGAACTTTCAGACGGCCCGATGTGTCATAAACGACCACCGTCGGCCAAGCATTCACATCGGCCAGATCGCGTAGCGTGGGCCTTTCCCAGCCCTCATAGCGTGCTTCAGGAATAGGCGTCATATTAATGATGAAAGTTGGCATGCTTTCGATGGTAGGCGGGGTGTCAGTCGAAGTGCCGGTCGGCGTGGGGGCCTTGTTCTCTTTCTTGTTAGCGTCCGAAGTCGGGGTAGCAGTACTCTTCTTGACCGATACGGAAGTAGCCTTGGGGACAGTCGCAGTATATGTAGGCTTATCAGCCGTAGCCGTTGGCTTACCAACGACGGTCGTACCCTTGACAGTAGTAGAAATTGGCTTACCAACAGTCGAGGTCGGCTTGCCTTCAACAGAGGTCGGCGTATCGGTCGGAGCCTTGCCCTTTGATGGTGGCATGGGAGTTGGGGGTGGGAGAATAACGCGATGGGCAAATACGGTAGAATGCTCAGTAGAGAATGCGTTTAATGCGACTGCAACCGACAAAGTAAGCGCGACAAACAAGGTCAACGCCATTGCAACTGCTCGCAAGGCCCTAAGTGGCTTCGGAGCAGTATTTCTGACCCCCTTGTCTGCGTTTACGTGGATATAGCGCATAGCTAACTTTCCTGCTTTCTTATCTTGAATAACCGGAGGCGCAGAAGGTTGAACCCCAAAAGACCTGCGAGCCGCCTCACCTCCAGTATATCCGTTTTCCATGTCTGCCGCACTCTCGTAAGCCGGTTTGTCTCGTCGCTGTCGGGCGTCAACAGGAGGACTTCTACCTCCGCCGTAACCGCCGCGCCACCCAAACCAATCGGCGTAACTTCGGACGCAACAGCGAGCACTACGTCAGCATGAGTAAGCGTCCTTATGCCCGACGCCGCTCCCTGCAAGCCGTCCTGATCTGTCCAGGTCGGTGCGGAGCCGAATACTGCGGTCAGAGCGTCGAGGCTCGCAACAGATACGACACCCAAAACCGGCGCGTCGTCGTCATCTGCAAGCAACGGTGCAAGCGACCCCGCGACGCTGCTGCCGATCTCCAACAGCACGCAACTGTATCCCATCTGCTCTAGCAATAGCCTTGCCACACCCCATGGTGTGTCGTTATCCGCTCCATAGATCGTTTCGCCCAGGCGAGATCGCACTTCATCTTCGAGGCCCGCTATCAAAGGCGCTGCGCTCAACGCATCATCCGCTTTGGCTGTTATACGTAGATGTACTCCGTCGGGTTTCGCATAGGGAGCTAAAGTTGGATTAGAACCGGTCATAAGGTCCTTCACCTTATCTTCAACAGCCGACTCGCCTACGCCGAGTATCTTCAGAGTGCGTGATACAATTACTGTTGAACTATAGGAGCGCAAACGAGGCTCAACCTCGTGCTCCCACATTCGCTTCATTTCGTATGGCACACCAGGCATCGCTACGATGATGCGAGGCCCGTGAGAGTTCTCTTGCGTGACCCACCAACCGGGCGCCGTACCCACAGGATTGGGGAGCGATTGTGCCGACGGTATAAGCGCAGCCTGCTTGAGATTCGTCGCAGGCATATCAACGCCCCGTCGCTGGAAGAAGGCCCGCAGGTCGGACTCCAAATTGGGGTCCACTTCCATGCGCTCGTCCAACATAGTCGAGATCGCCTCGCGTGTGAGGTCGTCTCCGGTCGGGCCAAGCCCACCCGTCGTGATGATGAGGTCGCTTCGCTCCCACGCGCGCCTCAGCGTCTCGACGAGCCTGCCAATATTATCACCGACCTGTGATACATAGTAACAGTCAACGCCCAGTGCAGCTAGTCTCTGCGCGAGGTAGGAAGCATTAGTATCTGTGATAGCGCCCAAAAGCAACTCTGTACCAATGGACACAATTTCGGCGCGCATAGCTAGGCTGCCCCCATGCCAAATCAGGCCTTGTTCCGATTATACCACAGCTTTCCGCCAATCGCCAATAGTTCTTTCAGGCAATTCCCCATGAGTTTGAGTACGTGAAGCGTGAAGCGTGAAACGTGAAATGCAATAATCACGCATCACGTTTCACGTTTCACACATCACGTTTCACGGCGTCGTCCCCGCTGTCTCAGTAGGCGTTGGCGGCTCCTCGGGCGTTGGAGGAACTGTGCTGAACACCTCAAGGGGAGTGGGAGTCGGCGTGATTGTCGTGGTTGGCGCGGGTATAAACGTTAGAGTAATCGTAGGCGTCGGGCTACTTGAAAGTCGTGGCGTCACGGTGGGCGGCGCTTGAATAACCGTCGGCGTCGTGAACCTGGTAGGTGTGGCGAAAGGCGTCAATGTAATGGTGGACGTGGCGGTCGGCAGGGGCGTGCCCGGTGTGATTGTGGGTGAAACTGTGCTCGTTGGCGACGCTGTGTATGTTCGTATGGATGGGAGAGCCACCCGGGTACCGGGCTGTAGTGTCGCATTGCCATCTTCGATGATAATGGACGCTACTGTGCCCAAAGATGTGGCGGTTGGGCGGACATTCGGGGTATTCTGCGTAGGAAATAGGTCACATGCTGAGAGCGTTAGCGCCATTGACACCATTGACACCAAGGAGATAACAAAGAAAGTCAGGCAACGGAGCCTTTGCCCGCCGACAAGTTGGCCGAGCGAAGGAAATCTATTCATACGGCAAAACTATAACATATCCGACTGTGAATGCGCCATAATAAGCACAATATTTCATGCTCTGTATAATTCTGTGTAATAAAACGGGCGTGTCTGTATAATTCCGTGTAATGAAACGGGCGTGAATGTCGTTACATAGATTAGGAGATCATGTGACAACTCCTCACGGCAAAAATGCCGGAGGCTTCTATGGTCTTTCACCGATGGTATGTTGCCCCATACCCATTGTGACGCATTACATTCACACAGGCGAGCAAAGCTCAATAAGCTCTGTGTATTGAATGGCACTTTGGGAGTTTACGTTTATGCTTTTACTCAAGGGAACGATTTACCTTGAAACGTCCAAACATAATTAAGTTCTTAAGGTGCAAGTGCTACACACATTCTACCATAAAGGAGACCTTATGGATAGCCTTATTTCTACCTCACCACACCCCATAAATGGGCATGGCTTTAGCGATTCTTCTGTAAAAACAACGATGCGGGTTACGTTCTCACCTGCTGTGCGACTGTTGCGCGTCGCACTGATGCTGCTCATACCAATCATCCTGTTTGTGGGACCATTCCCTGCTCTCCCACATCATGTCCTGGGCGCTGCCGACACTGCCCTGGCCGGGCCACCCCCCGGACCGGAGGCTGTCAACATAGCTCCCCCCACCAACCTGCAACTCATGTCGCTTGACACTTCGATCCAG
>JBBQIC010000254.1:0-6197 GCA_038324555.1 Chloroflexia bacterium | reverse complement strand
GAAGAACTGGGCTTCAAGAACATCATCTACACCAAAGCCAATGGCATCGCCACCCTCACAATCAACCGCCCCAAAGTGCTCAACGCCCTCAACTTCCCTACGATGAAGGAGATGAGCCGGGCATTCGAGGACGCTTCCTATGACGACGAGATAGGCGTGCTCGTGCTTACGGGCGCGGGCGAGAGGGCTTTCTGCACAGGCGCTGACCTGGAAGAACAGGAGAACTTTCTAGCCAAGCGCGCCGACTACTGGAAGTGGATGGGTTCCTTCATCGAAGCCCACGACCGCCTCCGCAATATCGGCAAACCCACCATAGCCCGCCTAAACGGCATAGTCGTAGGCGGCGGCAACGAGTTCAACATGGCGTGCGACCTGGCAATCGCCGCCGACCACGTCATCATCCGCCACGTCGGTCCCGCGCGCGGCTCGGTTCCGGCAGGCGGCGCCACCCAATGGCTCCCCATCATCATAGGCGACCGCCGCGCCCGCGAGATGCTGTGGCTCTGCGAACCTGTCAGCGCGCAAAAAGCCCTGGACTGGGGTCTGATAAACCAGGTCGTCCCCGCCGCCGAACTAGACGCTGCCGTCGAAACTATGGCGAAGAAGCTGCTGGACAAAATGCCCGAAATCATCCGCTACACCAAGCAGCAGACCAACTTCTGGCGCGACTTCGCCTGGACGATGACGGTAGGCCACGCCCGCGACTGGCTCTCCATCCACGCCGACGCCAACGAGACCGCCGAGGGTCTGGATGCCTTCCACGAAAAGCGCGAAGTTGACTATGACGGCCTTCGTCAGAAAATGGCGCACGGCCAGGTTACGTGCGCAGATTGTGGCGCGCTCATGCCCGCCGGGTTCAAGTTCTGCGGGGAGTGTGGCGCTGCTCTGGTCTGGCCCCCGGTATAAGACCAAATCGCGGCACAAAATACGAGCTCATAGCAGATAGGATAGGTTGTTCCCCCGATGTTGTTTAATGCGGATGAATGTGATAGAATACATTTGATTACAAAGGAGGCAACCATGACAAAAACCACATCAGTCCGTTTAGAAGAAGACCTTGCAAACAAACTAGATGCGCTCGCCGCCTCGATGGATCGGCCTAAAGCGTGGCTTATAGAACAGGCTATAAAAAGCTATGTAGATGAGCAAGCATGGCAGGTGCAAGCAATCAGGGAAGCTATGGAAGAGTACCGTTCAGGTAAAGCGGAATCTGTGCCGCATGAGGAAGTGAAGGAGCGGCTAGAGGCAAAAATCAGGGCGAAGATGGGCCAATGAAAATCAGATGGCTCAAATCAGCCGAGGCCGACCTAGACGAAACTTCTAACTACCTGCTTAAGAGCGATCCACAAATTGCGTTTCGCACCTACGATATTATCATGCAGAAAGTGGAACTTCTGGCTGACCACCCGCACATGGGGCGTCCTGGCAGGGTAGAGAACACCCGTGAACTGGTAATAGCCAGAACCCCATATATCGTAGCCTACACAGTAAACACTCAGACTAACACCGTTTGGATTCTGCGCGTCTTGCATAGTAGAAGGCGCTGGCCCGAAACGTTCGACGAGGGAGGCGAGCAACCATAGTTGCAGGTGCGCCTGACGCTAACACTAGCCAATTCTCGATTGACACCTATTCTGAAAGCTAGTCCTATTGGGGAGGAACCCACCACATGACCAACAACCAACCCTACACCCTGATCAACCTAACCCACGACGCCCACGTAGCCACCATCCAGCTAAACCGCCCCGAAGTTCTTAACGCCCTCAACCTGCAACTCATGGACGAGCTAATAGCCGCCCTCCAACAGCTACAGGACGACCCCCAAACCCGCGTCGTCGTCCTCACAGGCAACGAGCGGGCTTTCGCGGCGGGCGCTGACATCAAAGAGATGGCCGACGCCTCCGCCGTCGAAATGCTCGTGCGCGACCAGTTCGCCAGGTGGGACCGCATACGCCGCTTCAAAAAGCCTCTAATCGCCGCCGTGAGCGGCTACGCCCTGGGAGGAGGCAACGAATTAGCCATGCTCTGCGACATGATAGTGGCCTCCGAGACCGCCCAGTTCGGCCAACCCGAAATCAACATAGGCGTCATGCCCGGCGCGGGCGGAACCCAACGCCTCACCAGGGCCGTCGGCAAGGCCATAGCCATGGAAGTCATCCTGGCGGGACGTACCCTCACCGCCAGGGAAGCACTACAGTTCGGCCTCGTCAACAGAGTAGTGCCCTTAGAAGTCTACCTGCAAGAGGCCCAACGCCTCGCTGCCAAGATAGCCGAAAAGGGGCCTATAGCCCTCCAACTCGCCAAAGAAGCCGTCCTCAAAGTCTACGACACCTCCCTGCAAGACGGCCTGGAGTTCGAGCGCAAGAACTTCTACCTGCTATTCAACACAGAGGACCAGAGGGAAGGCATGGCGGCGTTTGTGGAGAAGAGGAAGGCGGAGTTTAGGGGGAAGTAATAGCACCGGGGCATATCTACAGACACACTGGTAATCCCCGCCCGGCGACTAAACTCGCGGGCTACGGGAAGCAAAGTCCCCCTTCGGGGACTCCATAAACACATCATTGCGGTAGTCCGCGAAGGCGGACTTTGCTCAAACGTAGCCCGCGACTTCAGTCGTCGGGCGCTCTAGGAGAAACCAATGGCATACGAAACCATCCTATACACCCTCGATGAAGGCATTCTAACCATAACCCTCAACCGCCCTGACGTACTAAACGCCTGCAATCGCCAGATGACCGACGAAATTCAGGATGCCCTCAAAAAAGCCGAGCGCGACCCTAACGTGCGCTGCATAGTCCTCACTGGCGCGGGCCGGGCCTTCTCCTCTGGTGAAGACCTCAAGGCGCGCCAAGCCGCCGGTACAGTCGGCTTTGAATCTACTCTCAAGGAACGCTACAACCCCATCGTGCTCAAGATGCGAAACATCGAAAAGCCGGTCATAGGCGCCATCAACGGCGTGGCTGCCGGGGCGGGTCTCTCGCTCGCGCTGGCTTGCGACATCCGTATCGCGTCCGACAAAGCCAGTTTCATCGAGGTATTTGTCCGCATCGGCCTGGTCCCAGACGCAGGCTCGTCCTACTTCCTACCCAGGCTTGTTGGACTGGCAAAAGCTTACGAGATGTGCTTCACAGGCGACGCCGTAAACGCCGAAGAAGCCTACCGCATCGGCCTGGTCAACCGCGTTGTGCCCGCCGAGGAGTTGGAGACCGCCACCCGCGAGTTTGCCCTGAAACTGGCAAAAGGGCCGACCAGAGCCATCGGCCTGATGAAACGCACCATCAATCGCGGCCTCAACCTGGACCTCGAGCAACTGCTAGAATACGAAGTCCACTCTCAGCAGACCGCAGGCCAAACCGAAGATCACAAAGAGGGCCTGGCGGCGTTCTTGGAGAAGCGGACGCCGGACTACCAAGGGAGATAGAGACAAAAGCGAAGGGCAAAAGGCGTACAGCACGCAACTGCCTTTTGCCCATTCAAAGAAGCGCAAACCCTATACGCCTAAGGGCAAGGCTCAGGCACCTGGTCACACCTTACCCACTGGTCGGAATTCACAATCTGGTCAATTCGATTCATCAGTATATATAGCCTTCGAGGGCCTGCTGCATAAGCCCCAACGCTCTTGCTTCTGCCGCCTGTCTGAATACTGACTCGATAGGAGGGTGCATCGGTTATATCATAATTGTAGTAGCCTTCTGAGAGACTAAAGAAGTCAGCCTTCTTGAACTCCTTCACAAGTTCTGCGAGTTTGTCTTTGCCAATTCTTGTGGTGGCCGTCACGAATTCTGCGAGTTTGTTGTTTTCGTCCATTCTTGTGGTGACCGTGCCCTGTACTCTTGTTGAATCGCTGCTCTCGAAAGTTACTTGTCCGTCAGACGCTATTGTTATTGTGTAGCCACTGGAACCATACCCTCCGGTCCGCTCCAGTACTATGTGTAAGTCTTCCAATTCATTAGCAGTTGGGGTTGGCATTGCAGGCGCATCATCTAGGAGCTCGTACTTAGCGTTCTTTACCGCGAGTCCGCCATCAAATGCCAGGTCGCCTGAAAACCGGATTCGCTGTCCGTACTTCATCTCGGCTACCTGCTTATCGCTCAGACCGATGATGTGCATCCCTTCATTTATTCTGTAATCATCATCCAACCCTGAATAAGGGTCGTCCAAGTAAACGTATAAAAGTTTAACTCCTGGCACTTCCTTCGAGGCTTCCGTTCGTTCAGGATACCAGTCACCTAGCCACCCGATAGTCTTCTTGAGCCTGCATTTCGCCAACTGACTCTCCAATTCATGTCCGCTTTCCCGTTCTCTAACCAGAAACTCATTATCACTCATAAGGGCTGCCAGCTCTTGATATGTCAACTGACCGCCAGACTGAAAGACCTCATGAACATGGTCAATATTCACGATTGGAGTGATCTGTAAGGTTGGAGTAGATTGCGGTTGGTGTGGACTCGCCGCTATCAGGTCACAACCCGATACTACGAGAAGGCAAAGCGCAATGCCACACCACCAAGCGGCCCGCACACTCGACCCTAACCAATACGTTTTCATGCCACTAGCCTCGCTCACTCTAAATAGCCGCGCCAATTGCTGTACCAATTTGCCGGATAGTTGAAGTATATCAGATACCAGTTAAAAGACTGCTTGTATGGTAACGCCTCAGCGCCCGTAAATGTTCCATCTCCATCTTGAACCATCGCGCCCCTTTAACATATAATGCGCCACAACCGTTGCACCAAAACACATCGCAGCGAAACTCAAAACTCCCTGCAAAGGAGCACCATGCCAGACAAAAAACTCGCTGTCCTAGGCGCAGGCACAATGGGCGCGGGTATCGCCCAACTCGCCGCCCAATGTGGCTACGACGTGCTGATGTACGACATCAAAGACGAGTTCGTGCAGCGCGGCCTCAACAACATAAAAGCCAACTTGCAAAAGCGCGTTGACCAGGGCAAAGTCGCCGCAGACGACATGGCTTCCTACTTGGGCCGAATCCACGTCACCACCCAACGTGATGATGCTGCCTCCTATCCCCTGATAATCGAAGCCGCGCCAGAAGACATATCCCTGAAGCGCGAGATATTCAGTTCGCTCAGCAGCCTGGCTGGGTCGGAAACCATACTGGCGACGAACACGTCATCTCTCTCCATCACCCTGATCGCATCAGCCGCCAAGCGTCCCGAATGCGTCGTGGGTATGCACTTCTTCAACCCCGCGCCCGCCATGCCTCTCGTTGAGATAATCCCAGGTAGTAGAACCTCGCCCGATGTAGTGCAAACCGTCACCGACATAGCGAGAGACATGGACAAGTCGCCCGTGCTGTCAGCCGACACGCCCGGCTTCATCGTCAACCGCGTGGCCCGCCCCTTCTACGGCGAGAGCCTCAAAATCCTGGGCGAAGGCAGCGCCACCATACCCCAGATAGACGACGCCATGCGAGCAGCAGGCTTCCGCATGGGTCCGTTCGAGCTAATGGACCTCATCGGCATAGACATCAATTTCGCCGTCACTAAATCGGTCTATGAAGCCTTCTTCGGTGAGCCGCGCTATCGCCCCCACCCCATCCAGCAGCGCATGGTCGAAGGCGGCACGCTTGGCCGCAAGACGGGCAAGGGCTTCTACGAATATCCAGGCGGCGAAAAAGGCGACCCCGCGCTCACCCTACTCTTGAACCACATGCACAAACGCCGCCACCCGCTCATCCCCGACCAGATGACAGCCGACTTCCTCCGCAAAGGCGAAATCGAAGTACACGCCGAAGTCGAACCCTACTCCGAGGTCATAGTGCGCGTCCTCTCCATGATCATCAACGAGGCAGCTTTCGCCTACGGCGAGGGCGTGGCCTCCGTGCGCGACATCAACACAGCCATGAAACTTGGCACAAACTACCCAAAGGGTCCGCTCAAATGGGCCGACCACATCGGGATCGACCTGGTCTACAACGTCCTCAAAACCCTACAGGAGACCTTGGGCGAAGAGCGATACCGTCCCGCTCCCATGCTCCGCCATCTAGTAATGTCAGGCGCGATAGGCGACACCGTAGGCACAGGCTTCCACACCCCAGGCGAGAAGGGTATGGTATAATTAACAGGCAACAATCAAAACACGGAGTGTTTTGATTGTTGCCAAAATTAGTCACCTATTTTACAAAGAAAAACCCTTCCAACGGCGAAAGGATAACCAGTGGCAACTGAGGCATA
>JBBQIC010000253.1:0-6198 GCA_038324555.1 Chloroflexia bacterium | reverse complement strand
CTTGAAGGTCACATCAAGCCCCTCGTCCGCATAATAACCCTTGTTCAAGGCGACGTAGAAGGGCGCGAACTGTATATCAGGGTTGAAGCCGAGGGCGATAGTAATCTTCGTAGGGTGGGCTTTGTCGGGTGTGGGAAACGGCTTGGTTATAGGCGTCGGCCCATCGGAAGTGTCGCTCGTAGGGATGGCAGCAGGCGTCTGGCTGGATACCGGCCCGCCCGATGGATCCCCCGCGATAGGGGTAGCGGTGGGGCTGTTGCCGCCATCGCAACTCGTCAGCAAGAGCACAATCAATACAAGTATCACAAGACGCCGCCAGTTATTACGTGTCATTCGCTCCTCCGTTTTACGTTGTTTTTGACTTGAGTTAACTTTATCAATCTTCCCAGGTAATCAGCGCCTTCTCGAGAAGGGTCACTAGCGTGTAGGCCATAATGGTCAGGGCAGCGAGCGATACCAGGCCAACGAAGATCAGAGTCGTCTGGAAGTTGTCTCGCCCGAAGGTCAGCAGAAAGCCGAGGCCCGCGCCCGACGATATAAACTCGCTTATAACCGCGCCCGTGATCGCCAGCGTCAGGCCCAGTTTCACCCCGCCCAGGAGCGCGCGCAGGCCGAGCGGCAGTTCGACGTAATATATGGTTTGGAGGCGGTTGGCTCCCGATATGCGCGCTACCTCGTACATCGAGCGGTCTATGCTGCGGACGGCCACGATGGTGTTGACCAATATGGGGAAGAAGACGATCAGCGCCACCACTACTACTTTGCGCAGCAGGTCGTCATTGATCCAAATCGCCAGGAGCGGGGCGAGCGCCACCACCGGCAGGCCCTGGCTGACCGCGATATAAGGTGACAGCAGCTTTTCAAGGAGGCGCGAATGCCCTATCAGGTATCCCAGGCTCGTGCCGATCACGAACGCCAGCATGAAACCCAGCCCGGCTTCGGTGACGGTGAACCAGAGGTGGCCCGGCCTGTCGCCTATCAACGAGCCGTCCAGGACGCTCGCCCAGAGTTGTTCGCCGACTTGCGCGGGGGTGGGTAGAATGTACGAAGGGTAATTGCCCAGCACGGCCACAGCCCACCACGCCAGGACCAGCAGCATGAGTGATAGCAGGCCGAAGGACATGCGAACGATGGCGCTTCGCCGACCGCTTTGCCCTGGAACCTTGCCGTCATGCGTCAATAAGGGGGCAAGCCCTGGATGTTCGATTGGCTCTTCGTCGTGTGCGGGTAGTTCGATCCCAAGGCGCGGTATTGCGCTTTGGGGCGACGCTGGATTGGTGCGGCGCAATATCGCGCCTATTCTGTTTAGCGCCCGCAATTTGGCGGTGGGCGTCTCTGTTTCGATCTTTGAGTTCATGGCAACAAAAAACCCTGGTTGCATCGCAGCTACCAGGGGACAGTAAGCAAGGAGGGTTGTCCCTCACAACACGCCAGAGCTAATCGTTCGCGCGCATTCGCACAACGAAAAGAGCCATAGCGTGGGAGGGCACGGAGACCCGCCCCTACCGACCTTCTTCCATCCGGACTGTAACCGTCGGCCCTGGAGTCCCACCAGAGTCTGCCTTGCGGCTCGCGGGCTTGGCCTGAGCCTTACCGCCGATCGGGAATTTCACCCTGCCCTGAAAGTCTGCGTAGTATTCAATTAGCCTTTATCCAATTCCAGTATATGGTAGGTTAGGGGTGCTGTCAAGCATGATGGTAAGGGGTCTAGGGCTGTGTCAAAGTCGCATATCGGACGATAGACGATAGACGATAGACGATAGACGATAGACGATAGACGATGCCCGCTCAAATGAAAATAGCCATCTGTGTAGGGGCGCACGGCCGTGCGCCCCTACGGGGTCCGCCCTTTCTATTTTCAGAGGAGTTGGGAATGGAGAAAAGATCGTAGGCTTGGGGGACTACTCCGTGCCTGCCCTGTCTGTTTACTACCAACATCGGGGCAACCCGATGTTTGGGCCAAAACGCCGGATAATCACAAGCCTCTATTCTCTTCTCCACGAAGTCGCGCCCACTCTTCGATTCGCTGGGCGAGGCGGGCTTCGTAACCTCTGTCAGTCGGGCGATAGTAGCGCCTGTTCGCAAGCGAGTCCGGCAGATGGCTTTGTTCGACTTGCGCTCCCTCGTAGTCGTGAGCGTACTTGTAGCCTTTACCATGACCCAGCGCCTTCATCAACCCTGTGGGCGCGTTTCGCAGGTGCATAGGCACAGGCTCGTTGCGGGTGCGGGCGACATCGTCCTTCACAGCCTTGTACGCGGTGTAGAGGGCGTTGCTCTTGGGCGCGAGGGCTAAATAGACCACTGCCTCTGCGAGCGTCAACTCGCATTCGGGCATACCCACAAAGTGCGCGGCTTGCTGAGCCGCCATGCACAGGCCGAGCGCGTGCGGGTCGGCCAACCCAATATCCTCGCTCGCCATGCGGATCATGCGCCGCACAACATAGAGCGGGTCCTCCCCGGCCTCCAACATCCTGCCCAGCCAGTATAGTGAGCCGTCCGGGTCCGAGTCGCGCACCGACTTGTGCAGGGCTGAAATCGCGTCGTAATGACCGTCGCCTGCTCGGTCGTATTGCAGCCATCGCTTCTGCGCCGCGTCTTCAACTGCGGGGAGGTCGAGTACGCGCCCCCCATTTGGATCGGGCGCAGCCGCGCTCGCAGCGAGTTCCAGGGTGTTCAAAAGTGAACGGGCGTCCCCATTGGAGATGCTCAAGAGATGCGCCCGCGCTTCCTCAGTCAACCGCACATTGAGCGAGGCCAGACCGCGTTCATCGCTCAGGGCGCGCTCCATCAGCGCGGTCAATTGTGCGTCGTCCAGGGCGTGGAGAACTACCACACGAGCGCGTGATAAGAGCGCCGAGTTTACCTCGAAAGACGGGTTCTCGGTGGTCGCGCCTATGAGGGTGACGGTACCGTCTTCGACGTATGGAAGGATGGCGTCCTGCTGGTTCTTGTTGAAGCGGTGTATCTCGTCAATGAATAGAATGGTGCGCTGTCCGGTATCGCCGTAGCGGTCGGCGGCCTCTTTGACGATCCTGCGCAGGTCGGCCACGCCAGCCGAGACCGCGCTAACGGGTGCAAACTCAGAACTGGTCATGTCAGCGATGACGCGCGCCAGGGTAGTCTTGCCGCTGCCCGGCGGCCCCCACAATATCAGGGAAGGCAGCCGGTCGGCCTCGATAGCCTTGCGAAGCGTCTTGCCCTGGCCGAGGATATGCTCCTGTCCCACGATTTCGTCAAGCGTACGCGGGCGCATCCGGGCTGCGAGGGGCGCATCAAAATCACGCCTGAGAGCGGTCTGCGACGCGCCGTTATTAGAACGTATGTGCATATAGCAATTATACCATAATGCGGGCGACCAGGTCAGTTTTTCCCCAGGGCAGGCGCCGGATATTCGGAACCATTTTTACGAAACCGCAAAGACGCAAAGAGCGCAAAGAACAATAGTGATCTTTGCGTCTTTGCGTCTGATATGAAAATAGGATAATTGGCGGGTAGGGGCGCACGGCCGTGCGCCCCTACGGGTGCGTTCCCATTTTCATCCACGGGTGCTGTGCCCCAGCTCATAGTTACTTTGCGGTTTCTTATTCTATCCTTACCTTGTTGCCCCACGTCAGGTTGTTTAGCATCTGACCTTCTAATCTTGGGGTTGACAGCAGCGAAACCCTACCCCTATAATCGCGTGGAGAGTATTGTTAGTTTTATCTTTGATTTAGGGGACCGACTGTGGCACAAACACGAGTGGTAATAGCCGACGATGATCCAATTATCCGCATGAACTTGCGCGAAATGCTGGCGGGGTTGGGCTATCTTGTCGTTGGAGAGGCGGGTGATGGACAGAGCGCCGTCAACCTGGCGCGCGAGCTTCGCCCTGACGTGGTCATTATGGACATAAAGATGCCGGAGGTTGACGGCATAGAGGCTGCCCAGATGCTGACGAGCGAGGACATAGCTCCTGTGCTCCTGCTCACCGGCTACGACGATCCTGATTTGGTGCAGCGCGCCAAATACGCGGGCGTCATAGGCTATCTGGTAAAGCCCATCAGGGAGTCGCAACTTAGCCCTGAGATAGAAATAACGCTCACCCGCTTCCGCGAATTCCAGCAACTACGCAAAGAGTTGGGCGATTTGAAAGAAGCCCTCGAAGCGCGAAAAATCATAGACCGCGCCAAGGGCCTGCTGATGGAACAATACAAGCTCACCGAGGCAGACGCTTTTCGCCGCATCCAAAAGCGCAGCATGGACACCCGCAAATCAATGAGAGAAGTCGCCGAGGCGGTCTTGCTGTCTAATGAGATGGTGTGAGAATAGGGAGTAGGGTGAGGGAGTAGGGTGAGACTTGCTTAACTTCTCACCCTACTCCCTCACCCTACTCCCTACTTACGGTTGTACCTCGACGAAATCACCATCTTTGACCTGGAAGATGTGCAGGTGGGCGCTTTGGTCTTGTAAGTCGCCTTTTTGGTCGAAGGCTATGCGGCCTATCAGACTTTGCATGTCCAGTTTTTGCAGGGCGCTTTTGATTTGCTTGGGGTCGGTAGAATTGGCGTCACGCATGGCCTTTAGGAGCGCCTGGGCTGCGACGTAGCCACCAGATGAATTGCCTCCGGGGTTGCGCTTGAACTCCTCGCGGTACGACGTCACCCAATCTGTGTCTACTTTGTCCTGAGACTTAGCTACGTCGGGGAAGAAGGACGATACGTAAGCACCCTCTGAGGCAGAGCCGGTCTGCCTGGGGAAATCGGCCTGGAAGAGCGTATCGCCGCCCAGGAAAGTGGTCTTGATGCCAAGTTCCTTCATTTGCGATGCAATTATTATCCCTTCGGGCAGACTGCCCGCGTAGAAGATGGCTTCCGGCGATAGCGGTTGGATGGCCTGCAAAGTGCTCGTGAAATCCTTGTCGCCGCGCTTGATCTCCTGCGAAATCAACGGCTTGACCCCTAGCTCTTTGGCTTTAGCCTCGAACGCAGCCCGTAGACCCTGCCCGTAAGGTGTATTGGCGTAGATTACGGCTATTTGCTTCTTACCCAGCTTCTGAATCAAGAATTGCGCGAGAACCGGGCCTTGCGTGCCGTCGTTGGGGCACACCCTGAAAACGGTGTCGTAGCCCTGGCTTGTAAGAGTCGGGTTGCTCGACGTGGGGGTGATTTCCACAACGCCCGCCGCGTGGTATACCGCCGAAGCGGGAATAGACACGCCGCTGTCCTTGTGGCCCACGACCGCGACCACGCCCGCGTCTACCAGCTTCTTGGCTACGTCGGCGGCTTTAGACGCGCTAGCCTGGTCATCGGCTGCCACGACCTCGATCTTCTTGCCCTCGATGCCGCCCTGGGCGTTGGCTTCGTCGGCTGCGAGTTGCGCGCCTTGCATAATTTGGATGCCGCCGTCCGATGTATCGCCTGTATAGGGTGCCGACACGCCAATCTTTATGCTGCCAGTGAAGTTGGGCGTAGGTTTAGGTCCAGGCGCGCCTGTATCGCAGGCGGTAAGGAGCATCGCCAGCGCACTAAACACGCTAATGAGGTTGGCAAGCCGCTTTGTTTTGGGAATAAAATATTTCATAGTTGGCTCATTGGCTATTTACTTATCCCGTAAACACTATCCAGCGCATCGGAGGTCGCCTTCAAAGCATCAACCTCCTGCTTCAGACTGGTAGACACCTGGTCCGTAGCTGTGGATAGACTCAACACCTCCGACGAGCGAATTCGCAACACCTGAGACAGGATGGTATCCAGGGTGCTGAGGGCGTTGTCCTGTTGGGCGCGCCAACGGTTCAGGGCTTCGTCAGTGTCGCTGAAGTTTTGTAGTTGTTGGCGTTTGCCGTCAAGTGTAGCCTGGTACTGCCCCTTTGCGAATTCGTCCTGTGTCGTAGAGATTACCCGCCCTAGCCTCTTGATGTCGTCAGAAATGGCGCTAACGTTGACGTTGGAGGTCTGCAACGAGGCTTGCAGGCTCTGGGCCTTCAGAGCTATGTCATATATGGTGCCCGTAAGCTCTTCCAGGTCTCGTGTGGAGTCGGCCAACGCCTTGCGAATGGACGAGTCGTCGGTCCCGGCTACGGCGCGCTCTATCTTCTGGCGCGTATCCAAGGCACGCTGCATGGCGTCTCGGTACCCCCCCTTCAGCCTGTTCAGGTCCAGCTTTCGCACGCGCTCAGGATAGAGCACTTCGTCCAACACCTTCTTAGACTCCTGCGCATCC
>JBBQIC010000252.1:0-6198 GCA_038324555.1 Chloroflexia bacterium | reverse complement strand
CGCTCCCACGCCTGTTTGCCTATCAAGCCAAGCTGCACTTCGTTGGACGTGTCCGCATCTGTTGGGTGCCACTCGAAGCGCGCTCGCTCGAAATATTGTACAGTATACACTTTTCCGTCCGCGCTGCTTATCTCCGGCAATTCTTCGGAAATTGGGTACCCAAACTTTGCCAATCCGCCTTCCCTCTGCCAGTAGCGCAGAAATGCTTCCTTTACCGAATGCCCCGTTTCGGGGAAATAGGTGCGGTCAGGCGTATTCTTGAAGGGGGCTACGGTTGGGAAGTCGTGTCCCATTGTCACCCAGCGGCCCACCGCCGCCAGCATTACCGTATTGGGCGCGCCGACAAGTTCCGGGTGGTATTCCAACACGGCCCTCTCGAAATACTGCACTGTGCGCTTCTGGCCGTCCAGGGGGTTCACTTCCTCTAACTCTTCCGAAATAGGATAGCCCAACTTGCGGACATCGCCATTCTGCTCCCAATAGCGCCTGAACTCACCACGCAACGTATGCCCACTCTCAAGGAAGTAGAGCCGGTCGTTGGCTGCCGGCTTTGTGTTGAGGTCGAAAAGCACGAAGTCCCTGCCCAGCTTGAGCACACTGTAACTGGTCAGCAGGCCCAGGTAATCGGGGTGATGGCCGAGCCATTCCTGGTCTACGCAGAGGAGATAGGCCGCGCCGTTCTGATGTAGGGCCTGTACCCGCGCCATGCTGAAATCATCTTCGGACAGCGCCCAGCCGGTACGCCCCGATGCGTAGAACAATTCGGGCGCGGAAGGCCCTGCGATAATCAACCTGGAGCCTGGCGTCGCTGCGCTCTGCATAGAATCGCGCACCTGTTGCCCGATTTCGGCCAGTTCGATAGCCGCCGCCGAGGGCTGTAACCTCGCCTGGGTGCTTTGCCAGCCTGTGAGCAGCATGACGGCTAACGCCCCTACCACAACAAAGTTGCCGAACCCCATCGCCCACGCTCGGCGCGCCCTGGCACCGGCCACCTGCGCTCGTTGTGCTACTTTGAGGCTCAGTGGTCCATGCGCCTGGGGTCTTGTTGTCTTGGCCGGAGTCGCCATCTCTTCCGGCAGGTCCAGTAACCAGGATGTTGAGGGTGAGACCGTATACTCAGAATCGTTTTCCTTGCGCTGCTCTGTGATAGCCAGCCATATCCGCGCAGGCAGCGAACCGGTCCACCCACAGCCCAGGCCAACCAGAGCGCAACATGGAAGTATCAAAGGCAGCAAAACATCGTCGTGCCTGCCAATTCTGCTCGCGTCGGCCAGCACATGCAGCATCCCCGCAAGCAGCCAAGCGTGGAATAATAGAGTGAAAGGGCGGCGAGCGCCCAGCAATAGCCCGCCAAGCATCAGGAGCGCGCCCAGTATCGTCAGCAGCTTTTCCATGATCGCGCCCACGATTTGCACATAGGTGCCGCCTTGTAGCAATGCCGCCAGCCCCGTGCCGATGCCCCCGCCACCATCCCCACTGCCCAGCGACATGGAAGCCCCGGCGCTCGCCATCAGGAGTTGCCAGAGCGCGGCGCAGCCTGCGAGTACCGCAAGATAGCCCAGGAACTTGCCCTTGTTAGGCGAAGTATCGAATATCGCCCACCAACCACGCGCTCCCGTAACAGATTTGTGGGTCACATCCTTAGTATCCTGCTCATTCCCGCCTGGCGACAGCATGACATAAGCGGCGGGCAAAGCCAGAAAGACGCTGCCAGGGTCAACCAACGCTGCCAATGCTCCCGATATGGCCGCAAGTCCAAAGTCCAAAGTCCCAAGTTTGAAGTCTCCATTGCCCGACTTTGGACTTTGGACTTTGGACCCTGGACTCTGGACTTTGGACTTTGGACTTTGGACTTTGGACTTTGGACTACATAGCGCCAGCACTGCCAACCCCTGCGTCGCCATTATGACTGTAGCCGGAGAGAACTGCTGTCCAAGGGTCACGCTCAACGGCGAAATGCTAAAGAACAAGAGGGCATACAGGGCAGCACGCGCTCCAGCGGTTCGCCGCACGATGCCGAACAGCAGCAGCCCCGTGACCACGCTGAAAAA
Source organism: Chloroflexia bacterium (assembly GCA_038324555.1). Classification (GTDB taxonomy): domain Bacteria; phylum Chloroflexota; class Chloroflexia; order QHBQ01; family JADMIH01; genus JADMIH01. Next base: position 4,147 of record JBBQIC010000252.1, on the reverse strand, counting down.
CACCGAAATCGCCCTGCCCAGCCAATCGCCCGCGCCTGTCAACTGCATCGCCGCCGCGACGAGCCACCCAAACAAGGGTAAGCCCGCGCCGGGGAGGGCGGGAGCAAGGCCGTGCCAGGGGACCGGAGGCGGGAAATAGCGCACCGGGTCTATTGCGCCATCTACCTGCCCGGCCAGGAGTTTCGCAAAGTTCGCGTGGGTCGCTTCGACGCCAACCGGTGGGTCAACCGGCAGCGTCAAGATACCCGTTACCCGCAACGCTATGGCAAGCGCGCCCACGAGCGAAACAGCCATGAACAGCCTGAGCGACCAGGGACGGGAAAGGGTGAGGGAATAGGGTGAGGGAGTAGGCAAAATTCGCTCATCCCTCACCCTATTCCCTATTCCCTCACCCTTTCCCGACCGTCCAACATACCGCCGCTCAGAGGTCTCGCCCCTGGTGGCTTGCGATTTATACTCGGTACTTATCACTTCATCTGCTCCAAAGCTACTTCCAAGAAAACAAAGCTCAGTTGGCGAGGGTCGTCGCCGATGCCGAGGTCGGCGGGGCTGGACGCGCCCTCAGGGCTTACGAACCGTAGCGTGCTGACTCCAGATGGTATATTCAACGGGCCTTTCGTTCGGTAACTGCGTATATTTGGCTGCACAACCTCATCGAACACCAGATTAGCACCGTAATATATTTGCAGCCGGTGGGGTGCGCCCAGGCTTGACGACTTAAACGTCAGATAGGCGTTCTCGGCGCGTGGCGAGTCTATGCGCAGGGTGGCCGCGTTGCCCATCCATCGGTGCGCCTGTCCACCCGGCGCTGTTTCGCGGGTTTCCCAACCGTCGCCCACGCTCAGGAAGGGTACGCGCTCGCCTGGGCTGGGAACTAGATAAACTTCCAGTTGATTGTCAGTGTGAACGGGCAGAGCCTTACTGCTCAACACCCTATGTACAGCTTCTCTCCATGGAGAGACATCAACATGGCCCTTGGGATAATCCGGCAGGCGCTCCTTCTGTAGCACTATGTAGCGAGTGCTATATTGGGCAAACGCCGAGAGCCATTGATCGGGTCCTGCGGCAAACATGTCGCCGCTGCCGTCCGCATAGGTCAATTCCTGGTAGCCTGGCGTGCTACTCAAGAACGGGTGTGGGAACTCATGGGACAAATCGCCGCCGAATATCCTCTTGCCGTGCGCGGTCTGGAAGTACATCCTGAACGCGCCGCGCCAGTAATCATCTTGTGCCGGTAGTTCAAGTATCGAAAAGTCGCCCGGCTGCTTGCCTAGTTCGTAATACCACGCAGGGATGTCCGCTGTTTTCTGCGGGTAGGGCACAGGTTCCAATTCAAAGGCAATAAGCGCGATTGAGGACACGGCTAACAGCGCCCCTCTTGTATCAAACGACAGGCGCGTGCCCCAACTTTGTAGGAGCACATTGACGCCAAAGCCTGCAAGCACACCCAGGCAGAGCGTCAAGGGCATATCGAAGCGGTCGGGGCTGCGGCTGATGTTGAACGCGGGCACGCGCTCAATGAGACTGTATGGCATTGGCAGGCCGCGTATCTGCTTGCCGTTCACCTGCAAGACCGGGCCAAGCGCCAGCGTGAAAAAGATGAGCAAACAGGTCGCCCAAAACCACTTACCAGGCAGAGCAGATTGCGGATCGCGGATCGCGGATTGCGGATTATCGGCTTCTGACTCTCCATCGTTCATCGTCCATCGTCTGCCGTCCATCGTCCATCGTCCATCGTCCGTTATCCAGGGTCGAGCCTTACGCGTTGCGAACAGGCCAACTCCCGCCAGGAAGAGGGCAGTGTAGGTGGCGTATACTTCATACTGGTTGCTGGCAAAGGGCCATTCGCTTCTGTTAGTGAAGAGCTTGCCCCACAGCTTCTGGTTGCGGGTTGGTTGGAAGAAGGCCAACAGGTCAGCCGAATAGCGAAGGGAGGCGTCAGGCGCGGGCTGCATGTAATTGCTGGTGCGCAACTCGCGGTACATGGGGAGTAATATAGGGCTGATGAGTAAGCCATATATCGCCAGGCAAATCCCTATGCGCGCCAGCAATTGGCCCGACCTCTCCCGCCTGCCGCCCCACAGGCCGCGCAGCAGCACATACACACCCAGGAACCCCGCCAGGACGAGCGCGTACATCGTATAATACCAGTCCACCAGAGACACCAGGAACAAGGTGAAACCTGCGGGCAACGCCCTATGCAACAGCCACATACCGAAATCCCGCCGCGACCTCCGTAGGGGCAGGTCCCCGTGCCTGCCCTGGTCTCCGTGCCTGCCCTGTTCATACACCGCTTTTAGGAGAAAGAGCACAAAGAAAGGCGCCCACTCCAGCGAGACGAGGTTCAATACGCCGCGCAAAGTGGCGATATGGTAAGCTGAGTAGGCGAATACTACGCTGCCGACGAGCGCCGCCCACCTGTTGCCGCACAGGTAATGCACCAGCAGGAAGGCCCCGTACCCACCCATCACGAACGAGAAGAGCACGATAATGTTGTACGTGGCCGTTAGTGAAAAGACGCTCAACATCGGCAGGGCAAGGAAAGCATTGAATATATCCAGAGTATGGTAATATAGGCTCACCGGGGTGGGATAATAAAGCAGATCGGTGACAAATGGGTTATGCCCGTGCAGCAGCGCGTCACGCACCCACCACAGGTTCCAGAGGTTCTGGTCGCGGTCTTCAAGCAGCACACCGGGCACCAGAGTGCCCGCGCCGGGCAGGAAGTTGCCCACGAGCGGCCATGTGAAGAAAAGTGTCAGAATCAGGTGAGTGAGCAGCGCGCCGAGATGCAGCCTACGCCATGCGCTTACATGAGCCGCGCCGTGCAGAACCGGGCCGCTACGCTGAATCTCAATTGTGCTCTCATCAAGAGCGAGGCTTTGGGACGCAAGAAACACAGATGATTTTATCAGACCAGCGCCATGTGCGTAAAGCAAATCCACATTTCGTTCCACACCCCTTGCCCTCGGCTACAGCATTCAACGCCGCCGCAAGCAGTTATGATGCCGACGCCTCCGCCAACTTGATGATGCGCTGGTTGAGGCGGGAGAGCCTGCGCCACCTGGTCAAATGCTTCAAAGAGGGCGATACGGTCCTAGAAATAGGCTGTGGCACGGGAGAAGAGGCGATAGCTCTTGCCCGGCGAGGCGTGCGCGTAATAGCCACCGATGCGTCGCCTGGCATGATAAAGGTCGTGAATGACAAGCTGCGCGGGGACGTGGTTCTCTCAGAGAGGATTAGGACGCAAGTTTTGCCCGCTCAACAGTTAGCTACGCTGCTGGATGTGTATGGCGCAGCCAGCCTGGATGGCGCATATTCAAGCCTGGGTGCGCTTAACTGCGCTCCTGATCTGGCAGGAATGGCGCACACGCTTGCAACACTTGTCAGACCAGGCGGTAAGCTAACAATTTCCATACTGAACAAATATTGTCTCTGGGAAACCGCCTGGTACGTGGCGGCCCTCAAACCCAGTTTAGCATTCCGGCGATGGAGCGGCCACGCACAGGGTACGGCCTTGCCCGGCGGCCCGTCTATAGACGTTTTCTATTGGCCCGTAAATCAGGTGGAGCACACCTTCAAGCCACACTTCCGGGTGGATTCTCGGCGCGCCCTCCCCTGGGCGCTCCTACCCACCTACGCCTCCTCGTTTCTCAAGCGCAGACCCCGCATCTTCGCCGCTCTCAATCGCGTGGAGAGACGCACTGCGTGTACGTGGCCCTTCTACAAGCTAGGGGACCATGTTCTCATAGAAATGACAAGAACAAAAGATTTCTCTGCATAAAACAAACGCATTGCGTTTGTTTTATGCAGAGAAATCTCTTACAATCCCCTCATGCGTATCCTCTATTTCACACAGTATTTTCCACCCGAAGTAGGCGCTACCCAGACCCGTGCCGCCGAGATGAGCCGTTATCTTGCCGCACAGGGCCATAAGGTTACGGTTATCACCGAAGTGCCCAACCACCCTTCGGGTATAATCCCACCTAAATATCGCCAGCGCCTTTCCGAGCGCGTAACGGAGGATGGAGTGGACGTGCTGCGGCTGTGGGTGTGGGCCTCCCCCGAAAAGACCTTCAAGTCGCGGATGCGCTTCTACCTGAGCTACATGGGGATGGCTGCGCTCGCGGGCGCTCTCATCAGGGGG
>JBBQIC010000251.1:0-6222 GCA_038324555.1 Chloroflexia bacterium | reverse complement strand
GAGGCCACTACCATCGCGCACGCCAGTTGGCGGCTGTGTGTAATACTGATAGACCAATTATCGAGGCCCAGATACGCGGCCCTCTCTTTGGCCCCTCCGTACAGGAACACCAGGGGCTTGCCGCGCCTATCGGGTAACACCTCAATGTCCCGCCACACCAACCCATGTATGCCCGTGCCAAGCGCCTTAGAGACCGCTTCCTTTGCCGCAAAGCGCGCCGCCAACTGAGGATACCTTCCCCGGCAGTAGGCAAGCTCGCGGTCCGTCCACACCCGATGCAAAAAGCGGTCGCCCCATCTGTTGATAGCCGCCTCTATACGGTCTATCTCAATGAGATCAACGCCGCATTGCAGGTGGCTGTCTTGGGAGTCTGGAAAGCTCAACATAACCAGGGAATAGGGTGAGGGAGTAGGGTGAGAAAACTACTCCCTCACCCTATTCCCTAAGTGCGTCCCACGCCGCCGTACTTGAAGCCGTAGTCTCTCATCTCTTTAGGGTCGTACACGTTGCGCCCGTCAACCAGGATGGGTTGGCGCATCGATTCGCGCAGCCGCTTCATATCCAGGTGCTTGAACTCGTTCCAGGCGGTGAGCAGCAATAAAGCGTCCGCCCCTGACGCGGCCTCGTAAGCGTCCGTGCAATAGTGAGCGCCGTCCAGGATTTTCCTTGCAGGCTCCATGCCCACCGGGTCGAACGCCTGCACTTGCGCGCCTTTCTGCATGAGGGCGGCAATAATCTCGATGGATGGACTTTCGCGCAGATCGTCAGTGTCGGGTTTGAACGTAAGTCCCAGCACGCCAACCTTTTTACCTTTGACGTTACCGCCGAGCATCTCCTCAACCTTCTCAACGAATAGCCTGCGGGCGTCGCGGTTGATTTCCAATACGGCGTTCAGCAACTGCGGGTGCGCGTCATTGCTCGCGGCCATGTGCGCCAGCGCCTTTACGTCCTTCGGGAAGCAGCTTCCGCCGAAGCCCACTCCCGCCTGCAAGAACTGGGCGTTGATACGCTTGTCGTACCCCATGCCCTGCGCCACCAGCTTCACGTCCGCGCCCAGATGCTCGCAAATGTGGGCGATCTCGTTTATGAAAGAAATATAGGTCGCCAGTATTGCGTTAGATGCGTACTTTATCATCTCCGCAGTGCGGATGTTGGTGATGATAACCGGGGCGTCCAGAGGCTCGTACAGCACTTTTACCCTCTCCGCCGCGCCGTCTTCGTCAGAGCCAAGCACAACGCGGTCGGGCTGTAGGAAGTCTAGCACCGCCTGTCCCTCTCGCGTAAATTCGGGGTTGGATACCACGTTGAACTTGAAACCTGAAGGGCACACTTCGCGCACCAGCTTGCTTACAACGTCTCCTGTGCCGATGGGCACTGTGCTCTTGTTCACGATAATCAAAGGCTCTATTGCCCGTCCGGGAGCTATCTTGCCTATGGAGCGCGCCGCCGCTTCAACGTACTTCATATCAGCCGAGCCGTCTGAAGATTCGGGCGTGCCTACGGCGATAAAAACGAACTCCGCACCCTGTAATGCTTCTTCGTAGCTCGTGGTGAAGTTCAGGCGGCGTGACTTCAGGTTGCGGCCAATCATCTCTTCGAGTCCAGGCTCGTAGATTGGTGACTGACCCTTCTTCAGTTTGCTTATTTTGTCCTCGTCAACGTCCACGCAAGCCACGTCATTGCCCAGATCGGCAAAGCAGGTGCCCGTCACCAGGCCGACGTATCCAGTACCCGTTACTACTATTTTACTCAAAACATACCTCCATCTCTATTGGGTCCAAAGTCCAAAGTCCAAAGTCCAAAGTCCAAGGCTAAACTTTGGACTTTGGACTTTGGACTTTGGACTTTGGACTTTCCATCACCGTGCCTTCAACGAAATATCCGTAATCCAACTCTGAAACGTGTTCCCGATGCTGTATATTTCGATGGAATTGACCGCCGAAATATCCAGGTTCAGACTCGGCTCAACTTTGTTGGTTGGGCTGCTGTCGCCAAGTCCTTTGAGGAGAAACTTGACGGGTTCCGCCGCGCCGAGATGTACATCGCTGGCGTTCTCCAACTCACACTTCCCAAACCCCGCCGGGCAAACGTAAAACGAATGTCTCCATTCCTGCGGCTTGCCGCTAGAGTCTGTAAACCGCACCTTTATTGTCAAAGGGAAGACATCCCCTTGTGGGCCGCCCAGAGGATCCGTCTCTGTTTGAGCTACGACCTTGACCGTGGCGCTCAATTCTATGATACGGAAGTACGAAGCTGACGTATCTACAGCCTGGAGCAATCCAAGCCTGGCGTAACGGTCACCTTGTGCCTCTCGGTTAATCAGGGCGATCCGCTTGTTGTACTCCGTCGTGACCGTCACGACGCCTGTGGCGCTGTCGTCGCCTGGCCGCTCAAGGATCGGCAACCAGGCCGCCGTGTTCAACCCTGTTTCGGGACCTTCGGCGTAGCTAGTGGGAGGCTCCGTGAAGTCGCCGTTGCGGATTAGCTCTTGCTCGTCAGGCTGCGGGTCGGTTGGTCCGGTACTGAGCCTGGCGGTAGTCATGTTGCGCGGGCCGACAGGTATACTCTTGCCGCCGGAGGTCACAGTTGCTGAACCGCCAGAATCGGCGGTCACCGATATTTCCGTGCTACCCGGCGTCTCCTCACCGCTGATACGCACGCGCACCGTCGAATTGGGATCAACCTTGATCAGGGCGTGTGGCGTGTTGATCAGGTAGCTGGCAGACGAATAACCGGCTCGGTCCGCCGTGCTCAACACCGCAGTGCCCGAATCGATGCGCAAACCGATTTCTTTCCTGTTGCTGAAAAAGCGGCCTGTGCGTAAGCTGTCCAGCTTGATATGCGTGTTGAACGAAAGGCGAACCGTACTCCCGTCGAAGAGGCTCATGTTAGCTTCGGTGTCCCGCCCTGTATACACCTCGTCGTTTTCATTGAGGACGGTCTCTTTCGATACTACTTCCCTATCGCTATCGAGCCTGCCGTGCCTTACTACGCTGAGTTGCGAGCCGCTCACCAGTTGCAGGCGCGCGTCCTTGCTGCGCGTAATGCTCTCCAGATAGCTGTAACTGCTCGCCGCGCCGACCGCGCAAAGGGCGAGAAACAACGTCATGCTGAGAGCGAGTATGCCCCAGACGCGCCGCGCCCGCCGTGCGTACAGCGTCCGAGTCTGAGCGCCTGCGCCGACAGCCATCAGCGATATACCTCGAAGCGCTCATTGCTGACGCTCGTCTCGCCTTCCAACCATTCGCATTCGACCGCCAAGACGTGGGCACTTTCGGGGCCGCTCCGCAGCAAGCTCAACAATTCTTCCAGCTTTGCGCTGTCGCCGCGAGCTTCGACGTAGACACTCCCATCCGGCTGATTACGCACAGAGCCTCCCAACCTCAAGCGCTCCGCCGCGTCGCGCACGAAAGCGCGAAAGAACACACCCTGAACCTGACCGCGCACCGTTGCGCGAAGCGTCGAATCCGAAGATTGAGTTATTTTATCGTGGCCCATACTCAACAATGGCATGTTCATCAAGGATCACGTTACCTCGGTTAATTGTACCGTGCGCATATACGTGCGTCAAATAGTATCGCACGTTTTGGAGGAAAAAGTATTAGTACTTTATGGTGATTCAGCTATGACATTTGGGTATGTCCGACTCAAACATGTGCCATCCCGAACTTCCATAAGAAACCGCAAAGACGCAAAGACGCAAAGGTTTCTATGATTGTATCCCGCCTAGGTACGACAAGTAACTATAGAAACCTTTGCGTCTTTGCGTCTTTGCGGTTTCTTTATCTCGACCTACCTTGCCACTCAAAATTCGATATGCCTCATGTTTGGATCAAAGAATAGAGAAACCAAACGTCTCGCAAAAGCGCCTGCTGAAACTCTCTTTGACCAGGCTCATCGGCGGCGGTTCGCTCATAACATGGGCCATCGAGGTAACGCCTTTGTCCGTGATGCCGCAGGGTACTATCAAACTGAAGAGACGCAAATCAGTGGTGACGTTCAGGGCGATCCCATGCGTAGTAATGCCGCGACCATCCACCTTCACGCCGATAGCGGCGATCTTCACGTCCTGACCGCCCCCGCACAGCCACACGCCGCTATACCCAGGAATCGTCAATGCGTCAATTGCAAAATCGGCCAACGTATCAACAAGTACCCGTTCCAGCGTGCGTACATATCCTGGATAATCTATGTTCTTGCTGTCTGTAGATAAATCAATGATCGGGTACGCCACGAGTTGTCCAGGCCCGTGATAGGTTACGTCGCCTCCCCTGTCCACGTCCAGCACCGTGATGCCCTCGCGCTCAAGCGTCTCGTCGCTCGCCAGGATATGATCTCGTCCGCCACGCCGTCCGCAAGTATAAGTGTGAGGGTGCTCAAGCAAGAGCAGCGTTTCTTGACCCTCTCCCTGTCCTAGAGAGCGAGCCAGACGATTCTGCAACTCCCAGCAGTCGGCATAGGGTATCATCCCCAGGTCTATGACGCGCAGAGGGCGCAACTCTCTGCCGTCCCTAGTCTGCTCACTTATTACACTCCCTATAACGTTCATCGGCGAAAATCCTACTAATAAACAAAGAACAATCACGAAGTGATTGTTCTTTGTTTATTCTATCCAGCCGCTTGCTTGACTTGCTCGTGAGCATGGTAGGACGAGCGCACAAGCGGGCCGCTCTCGACATGCTTAAAGCCCATCCCGTTAGCTATCGCCTTTAGCTCCTTGAACTCGTCAGGGGTGTAATATCTCATCACAGGCAAATGGCGGAACGACGGGCGTAGATACTGGCCTATAGTGATGATGTCCACGTCGTGGTCGCGCAGGTCGCGCAGCGCCTGCACAACCTCTTCCCATTCTTCGCCCAGACCCACCATCAGGCCCGACTTGGTCAGACCATCGGGGACCATCTCTTTGGCGTGCTTGAGCAGTTCGAGTGATCGCTCGTATTTGGCCTGTGGGCGCACAATATAGTAGAGACGCGGCACCGATTCGATATTGTGATTCAGGATGTCCGGTCTGGCGTCCATGACGATTTGCAGCGCCCACCACACGCCCTTGAAGTCGGGAATGAGCACCTCGATACCGCAGCCGGGCACGTACTCGCGGGTCTTGCGTATCAACTCGGCGAATATTTCGGCTCCGCCGTCCGCCAATTCGTCGCGGTTCACCGATGTGATAACGGCGTGCTTGAGTTGGAGCGTTTCGATAGCGCGGGCCACACGCTCAGGCTCGCCTCTGTCGAGCGCACCAGGCCGCCCGGTCTTTATTGCGCAGAAGCCGCAGGAGCGCGTGCAGGTGTCACCCAGGATGAGGAACGTGGCGGTGCGATTCTCCCAGCATTCCGAGATGTTGGGGCAGTGGGCTTCTTCACACACTGTATGCAGACCCGCGCCGCGCATAAGCCCCTTGAGGTCGCGGTAATTCTCGCCCTGCTGCCACTTGACGGTCAGCCAGGACGGTTTACGCTCTAGGTGTACCGGCTCGGTACTTACAGGCCGTGCGGGACCTCCTGGGCGCTGGTAGGGCTGAAGTTCCAGTGGCGCTGAGTTTATCTTTGCTTCGTTTGTCGTTATTGTGTCAGACATTATATGTTACCTCTCCGTTTGTCCATTTGCAATAGCATGGTATTATATGCGTGCAGTCTATTATACCATGCTGGACAACGAGCTATCATCATTGCTGACATAGAGCCATAGAGACGTAAAGAGCTTGGGAGGAATAGAGATGGCAACTTCATCGCCTTCTGGAGCGCCTCACGAAGGCTTCGAGCCAAAGCAGCAACTCACCATTTATATCAAAGAGACCGACCACGTAGAGCATAGGCCTCTCTTCCTGAAGATACTTGAGCTAGTCAAAGAGCATGACGGCGCAGGCGCAACCGTGCTCAAAGGGCTGGCAGGCTACAGCGCATCGAGCCACGCGATCCGCACCTCTGGTTTCGCCGATCTCAAGCAAGAATTGCCACTCGTCATCGTTATCGTCGAAGATGTGGCCTGGATCGAAATGATGCTGCCCAGGTTTGAGGCCCTGGTTCAACCCAACGGCGGCCTGCTGACTATTCAGGATTTGGAGGTGCATCGCTACTTTCACCCGAACCTTCCTCGCGGTGGCAGGTGAGGCGCAATGGAAGTGGCTGCTATGCGTGATTTCCTGTTGATAGGCGCTGGGGCGTTCCTGGGAGCCAATCTCCGCTACTGGGTCGCCAGCGCGTTTTCAACCTGGCTGGG
>JBBQIC010000250.1:0-6237 GCA_038324555.1 Chloroflexia bacterium | reverse complement strand
AACACGCGGCGCCCGTTCACCGACACGTACAGGTTGTTCACCCCAGGAGGCAACGGCAAACTCACCTTGAACAAGCCCTGCGAGCGTATCTTACTATCCTGCGGCGAACCCTTTTGCATGTGCCGATTATAACACAGTTGTGGGGGGTGAGGGAGTAGGGTGAGGGAATAGGGTGTGGGAGTAGTTCATACCCTATTCCCTCACCCTACTCCCTCACCCTACTTGGTGTATAATACTAGCAGAGAGCGCATAGAACGGAGGAAACAAGCAGCATGGCAGATGATTTTAACAGGTTACTTATGTACATTGTAGAACACCCGCTCAGGCAAGTAGAGAGCCGCGAAGTGGAACTTGACGCTAGCGCGGTGCAGGATGTAGCCGCTGAAATCGAGGCGGTGACGCAGGAATTGAAGAAAGACGCCGTGAAGTTAGTTCCTAATTTCGAGGAGGGCCTTCGCAAGGCGGCTGCCCACCCTCCACTCGTGGTAGATGACACCAGCGCGGACGGCAACAAGATAGCAGAAGCCTTTGCACGCTATCTGGTAGTACCGGGCCTGGCGACCTCCCAGAGCACGGAACTGCCCGATAACCATTTCAGCTATACCTTCGATGTCAACTGGGACGCGCTGCGCGCCCTGGCCCAACAAGCGGGCATAAACTTAGACAACGCCCTACGTGGCAATCAGTAAGTACGTATGGTGAGTATTCTGAATTTAACAGCCGCAGGGGCAGGCCCCCATAGGCGCGAACTTAAGGAGGCTGTGGCAAACAAACCCACTTACCCGTGTCATTCCACTTATCCCGTGTCATTCTGAACGGAGTGAAGAATCTCGTCCCTCGCGTAGATGCTGGATTTACCGTGTCCCAACCATCCTACCCCACGACGAGATTCTTCACTGCGTTCAGAATGACACGGGTCAGAGGGTTTGTTTGCCCGTAAGTTCGCGCCTATGGGCAGGCTCCCGTGCCTGCCCTCTTTCTGTACCACCAAACCTACTGGTTCGTGAACAGGGCAGGCACGGGGGCCTGCCCCTACGGTGTGAGTGCTGAATATGAACGGGCCGCTCATAAGCGAACAATTTAGCGAACCGCAAGCGGAAATCGCAGTGCAGGCGGGTGACCACCCTCTGCTAGAGGCTGGTTCGCCACCTGCCAGGGCATTATCCGAGTTGGAGGAGGCGTTAGATTACGTCTTTCAGAACAAAGAGTATCTGAAAAACGCCTTGATCCATAAGTCGTATTTACACGACGTACCGGATTTTTACCTGGGGTCGAACGAGCGGCTGGAGTTCCTGGGCGACTCCGTGCTTGGGCTTATCGTCTCCGGCGAGTTGTTTCTGGCAGGCCCCGGTCTATCGGAGGGCGAGTTGACCGCGCTTAGAGGGGCGCAAGTGCGCAAGAATACGCTCGCCGAACTGGGAGCGTCTCTCAAGCTGGCCGAGTACCTCTACATGAGCAGGGGCGAAGAAGCGGCGGGTGGCAGACACCGCGACGGCAACCTGGCGCGCACGGTAGAGGCCATATTGGGCGCGGTCTACCTGGACGGCGGCCTGGGCGCATCTGTAAAGGTCTGGCATACTATCCTGGGTGAGCAAAGCAATGATCGCCTCGAAGAAGTCTTGCGAGGCGATTACAAAAGCAAATTGCAGCAGTTCACCCAGGCGCACCTGCGACTTACCCCTACGTACCGCCTGATAGGTACGAGCGGGCCGGAGCATTCCAAGCAGTTCCACGTCGAGGCGCTTGTGGGCGAGCGCATATTGGCAGGGGGAGTTGGCCGCAACAAGCAAATAGCCGAACAGGCGGCGGCGCAGCAGGCGTTGCTTGCGCTGGCGGAACGTGAAACGTGAAACGTGAAATGTGAATTGCTGTAATCACGTTTCACGTTTCACGTTTCACGCATCAGGAGCAAAGCGACCATGGCCTATTACGAGGATCTGACCATCTTTACGGGCAATGCCAACCCAATGCTGGCCGAGGCCATAGCGCATGAGTTGGGCGTGGGCCTGGGTAACTTACAGGTGTTCGAGTTCTCCAACGAGAATATCTTCGTCAAAATCAACGAAAGCGTGCGCGATAACGACGTTTATATCGTGCAGCCCTTCTCCACGCCCGTCAACCGCTCTATCCTGGAACTGCTGATAATCATAGACGCCGCCAAGCGGGCCTCTGCGGGGCGGGTCACGGCGGTTATCCCATACTATGCCTATGGACGTACAGACAAAAAAGACCAGCCCCGCGTGCCCATCACCGCACGCCTCATAGCCGACCTCATCACGGTGGCTGGCGCTAATCGCGTGCTTACTATTGACTTGCACGCGGGACAGATACAGGGCTTCTTCAATATTCCAGTGGACGAACTGACCGCGATGTATCTGCTCGCCGACTACTTCAAGTCCAAGCACATCCCTGATAGAGTGGTAGTTTCGACTGACATCGGCAACGCCAAGCGAGCGCGAAACTTCGCCCAGCTAATTGATGCTCCCCTGGCTATCGTGGAGAAGCGGCGGGCGGGCAACGCCGACCGTACCGAAGTGCTCAACCTGATCGGAGAGGTAGAGGGCAAGACCGCCATATTGGTTGACGACGAGATAGACACCGCAGGCTCGATCACGCAGGCAGCGCGCACGGTCCTCGACCGGGGCGCACGAGATGTATATGCGTGTTGCACCCACGCCGTGCTGTCAGGATCGGCTGTTGAGCGCCTGGCCGACAGCCCTATCAGCGAGCTTGTAACCACCGATACGATACCCCTCCCGCCCGAAAAGTGGCGTGGGAAATTTACTGTGTTGAGCGTGGCCCCTTTGCTGGCCGACACAATAGGGCGCATCCACACAGGAGGCTCGGTGGGCGCGCTCTTCGACGCCAGCAAGAACGAAATGCTGGACAACAGTTAGAGTAGGGAATAGGGTGAGGGAGTAGGGAATAGTTCTACTCCCTCACCCTATTCCCTACTCCCTACCATCACGGCTGCGCCACCTCCACCGCCCTTATATAAGTGAAGACCAGCCATTTGTCGGTCTTTACGCGCAATGCGGCGGGCTGCCAGTTGCCTAGCGAGGTCTGGCCGCGCCATTTGAAGCGCACTACCGTTACCCACTGCCCGCTCAACGTCTGCTCGCGCGAGGTCGTCACGTCGGATAGCTCCGCGCCGGACAGATAGCCTTCGTCGCGCTGGATGTCTAGCTTGTAGAAACGCTGATGCCAGTTGCGGTCCTTTGAATACTGGTCACCCAGCAACTCCGCCGCCCAGATGCTGTTCGCGTTCACCGCCCGCAGATACGCAACGCCCATGAACGTAGTCTGGTCCGTCAGCACTACGAGCGCGATGGTCCCCACGCAGAGCAGGGTAAACAACAGAAGCAAGACCGCCTTCCAGAGCCGGATGCGCGGTAGCCTCCTCTTTCTAGGCTTCATGCCTCTATTGTAGTACGGATGAAGCCGGTTGGCTAGGGGACGATTGGGTGATTTATGACGCTTCATGTACCGCCGAGATCGCCCGGCGACTAAAGTCGCGGGCTACTGATAGCAAAGTCCGCGAAGGCGAACTACCCCAATTTAGAGGGTTGCCGTAGGAGGCGACACACGCCTCGCCCTTTATCCTTCCACGATGGCTATCTCCTCATCGGTGAGGGCGTAGAGGTCGTAGACGAGGCGGTCTATCTGGCGGTCGGTGTCGCGGATGCGGCGTTCGATGAAGGTTTTGTCGCGGGGGGTGTTGGCGGCGGCGAGTTGTTTGTGCAAGTCTAGCATGGTGGTGACGAGTTGGACCATCTGGTCGTGGCGGGTTTTGTCGGCGGGTGAGGTGGTAGGTGCATGCGGCGCGCTGGATGGTGGAGTGGTTTGTCAAGGGTTTGTGCTATAATCGTGCTAGGGCTATTGGGTCTTCTTAGTAGACAGTAAGGTAGGAATAGATATGGCAATACAGCAAATACAATCGGCGGAGCAAACGGAGCTAAAGAGGCGCTTGTTTACGGTTGATGAATACAAGCGCATGATAGCAGCAGAGATTTTCCGTACCGACGAACATATTGAGCTTATTAGAGGAGAGATTGTACAGATGCCTCCGATTGGCGATGGACACGCGGGAAGTGTAGGGCGGCTTACAATGCTGCTTGCAGAGAAAGTACGCGGTGCGGCAATCGTATGGGTGCAAAACCCTATCCAACTTGCCAACAATGCACGGCCTCAACCCGATCTTGCCCTGGTAAAGCGACAAGATTATGACACCGGCAAGCCTGCGACAGCCAGTGACGTGCTTCTAATAATCGAGGTAGCCGAAACATCCGCGAAGTCTGACCGCTCTGTGAAAGGGCCGCTCTACGCCGAGGCGGGCATACCCGAATATTGGCTGGTGGACTTGCGCCAAGGGGTGATTGAGGTCTACACAGACCCTGCTGGTGGCGCTTATGGCAGCATGAAGCAGGCAAAGCGAGGGGATACGCTGGCGTTGCCGGGGGAGCTTGGGGTGGTTGCGGTTGGTGACGTTTTGAGTAAGCAGTAAGCAGTATTCTCCCCTACGATTTGCCGCCTTCCACGATGGTTATCTCCTCATCGGTGAGGCCGTAGAGGTCGTAGACGAGGCGGTCTATCTGGCGGTCGGTGTCGCGGATGCGGCGTTCGATGAAGGTTTTGTCGTGGGGGGTGTTGGCGGCGGCGAGTTGTCTGTGCAGGTCTAGCATGGTGGTGACGAGTTGGACCATCTGGTCGTGGCGGGTTTTGTCGGCGGGGGAGGCGAAGTCTATGGTGCGGATGGGTAGCCGCTCTAGTGCCTGCTTATTTATCGCAAAGTATCCTCCACGAAAACGGTTCGTCATTTGGCATATACAGTAATTCATGAGCGTCGAGTTCAGCAGTGCAAGAATATAAGCCTCATTATGAAGACCTATTTCCACCCTAAGACCATACCCCCCTGTAGTGATGTTTACAAAGAAGATTTCTCCAATTGAGTCAAGTGCTGCACGCAACCGTGTCGTCATATAGGGCACCATATATTTGTGTCCCAAGAACGTCCCGATATTCTGACCTCTGGCATAAGCATACCAGTCAGCCCGATCCTGCCACTTCCCCATATCTCTTGCGCCTAAGATGCTACGATATCTATTCAAATATTCCCACGCTCTAGGAAACCTGCTGGCAAGTTCACCTTCTTCCCTCAATTTGGCGCGTCCCGAAGGATCAATGATATATGGATACAGAACGAATAAGCCCGCAGACATATTTATTGAATATCTCTGGACATGCTCTCCTTTAACCATAGGCATAAGTACATCTTGTTCTAATGTAACTTGCTCTCCAAGTCCATTAGTGCCCTCGAATAAGAGACCATCATTTTTCTGTATTTTCAGGATGTAGACCTTGTCGGCACTCGTCTTTAGACCCTGAAATATATGCGGCCCTAACGCAGAGAAGGAAGAATAAGCCTGCTGCAAGCGAAGCAACACTGCACCGCTACCACCAGTGGCCAATGTCCACCTTGACCCATCCTCTGTTAGTGAAATGGGAGCAAAGCTGAGATTTCCGGATGCAAGAGCATTTGCCAAGCCTGTGCTGCCAGCATTTCTAAATATTTCACCTAAGCGCGCATATTCTGGCTGTAGGGTTGAGGTTCGAGATAGGAATAACAGGGTGGTATATGTACCTGCGTTACTAAATACTTGGGCATCTTCAAAATCTACGAGCCGTTCTATAAGCCGTTCACGTCCCAAAATCCTTCTGATACCCTCACCATAATCCGTAGTGAAGAACTTGTTTGGAAGAATGAGGCCAACCCTCGCCTGATCGTTCGTAATCGTTATCGCTTGCTCAATAAACAAGGCATAGATGTCATATGTGCCCGTAGCAGCCCTGTACTTGCGGTCGTAATAATCACGCTGTTCAATACCGAGTGATTGGCTTCGGATATAAGGCGGATTCCCAATCACCGCATCAAACCCACCCGCCTTCATAATCGCTGGGAAAGCGTCCTCCCAATCGAAGGCGTTGACGCGGTAAGCTTCATCCTGGTCCATGAAGCTGCCCTGGCGTTGGTAGAAGTCGGAGCAGATGAGGGAGTTGCCGCACTTGATGTTGCTGTCGAGGTCGGGAAGGATGCGGACGAAGCCTAGCTGGGCGGTGGCCTCTTCTTCCAGTTCCAGCACCTTCAGGAGGAGCGACAGCTTGGTCACTTCCACCGCCTGGGTGTCTATGTCCACGCCGTAGATGTTGTCGAGCAGGATGCGCTTGCGCTCTTCCAGG
>JBBQIC010000249.1:0-6254 GCA_038324555.1 Chloroflexia bacterium | reverse complement strand
ATTCGAACCTCCGTAGGGCGAAGCCCGACTGGTTTACAGCCAGTTCCGATTGGCCACTCCGGCAACTGCCCAGGGAGCCGACGGTCAGATTCGAACTGACGACCTGCTGTTTACAAAACAGCTGCTCTACCACTGAGCTACATCGGCACGACCGGCTTTCTCTGTGCCCTAAATTTTTCAGGTACAGCACCCTGTAATGAGCCTTTTCAAACAGGGCTTTCCTAGAGACGCAGACCATTATACTGCATTGAAATAGGCATGTCAAGGAAAATTTTGCGCTACGCTATAGTGTTGCTGAGATGACACACTGCGAAGTATAATTGCCCACGTATGCATATTGGGATAAACGCGCATCTTCTAGCCTTCACCGAGAACTACAGGCAAGCAGGCCTCAGCCGCTATATTTATGAGTTACTCGTGAGGCTCCCTGCCATAGAGCATCAGGATAAGTTTACCGCGTTCGTAGGCAACGGCCTCCTGCCAGCCGACTTCCTCAAAGCCAAACCCGCGAACCTGCAAATCGCTCAGAGTCGCCTGCCGACGATCAAAGCCCCCGTGCGTATAGCCTGGGAGCAAACTGCCCTACCCCTGGCCTCTGTAACGCAACGGCTCGACCTGCTACACTGTCCGGTCAACGTGCGCCCCTTTATCAGCCCTTGCCCGACTATCGTCACCATACACGACCTCATCTTCCTGCGCTACCCCGAAAACTTCAAACCCGCGAAGCGCCGCTATCTCAAAGCCATGACCATGTGGTCGGCACGTCACGCAGCGCACGTCATAGCGGTCTCTGAAGCTACGCGCCGCGACATAATCGAATTGCTGGTAGTACAGCCCGACAAGATTACAACCGTCCATAACGGCGTAGGCGAGCAATTCAGACGACTCCCAGATGAAGCCAGGCTGAAGTTCATGCACGATAGGCAACTGTCTGGCAGGATTATCCTGTATGTGGGCACGTTGGAACCGCGCAAGAACCTGGTAACGCTCTTGCGCGCATTCGCCGCAATCGCCGAAGAACCGGCCTTGAGTGACGTTACCCTGCTTATCGGCGGAAGCAAGGGCTGGTACTACCAGGAGATATTCAACACGGCAGAACGCCTGGGGTTGAGCGTGCAGGGCCGCGTTCGTTTCCTGGGGCGCGTGCCTGATGATGAACTGCCCTTGTGGTATAATATCTCTACTGTCTTTGCGTATCCTTCGCTTTATGAGGGGTTTGGCCTCCCGACGCTCGAAGCGATGGCGTGCGGCGCTCCGGTGGTTGCTTCAAATACGTCCTGCTTCCCAGAAGTCATCGGCAACGCGGGAGTCTTGCTCGACCCCCGTGATGTCGGGTTATGGGCCAACGCCCTGCGCCACCTCCTGGGCAACCCCGAAGCCGCCGCCGAACTAAGCAAAAAGGGCCTGACCCAGGCGGTAAGATTCTCCTGGGAGCAATCGGCAAGCAAGACAGCACGGGTCTATAAACAAAGCGTTGGCAAGTTGAAAGGTTGAAAGGTTGATACGTCGTAATCTTCTAACTTGCCAACCTTTCAACTTGCCAACTTGCCAACGGGTACAACCATGGCCACAGGCGCAAATCTAGACATCGTCAGCCACAGCGTTGATCAGACGCGCAGGCTAGGCACACACCTGGGCGCAATAGCCCGGCCCGGCGACGTGATACTCTTGGAGGGTGAGTTTGGCACGGGCAAGACCACCTTCACCCAGGGTATAGCGCGCGGCCTGGGTATTGATGCACGCTATGTCAATTCGCCCACGTTCACGCTTATAAACGAATATAGGGGCACGCACCACCATCTCTATCATATAGACCTCTATAGGTTAGAAGGGCAGGAGCAGGTAGCCACCCTTGGCCTCGACGACTATTTCGACGGCAAAGGCATCACAGTAATTGAATGGCCCCAGGAGGCCGCCGCATGGCTCCCACCCGAAAGGCTAGTAGTGAGGTTCGCCCACCTGAACGACACCAAACGCACTCTCCGCTTCTACGCCCACGGCGATAAATACCCCGAACTCCTCGATAGCTTTAGAAAGGATGCGTTTGGGACGTGAGGGAATAGGGTAAACCCGTAGGGGCGCACGGCCGTGCGCCCCTACGGGTTTACCCTATTCCCTCACCCTCACCCCATGATACTAGCAATAGACACCTCAACCGAAATGGCAAGCATCGCGCTGTTCGACCGCGACAGGGGCGTGCTGGCCGAGCAGTCATGGTTGTCGGGGCGTGAGCAGACTACGCAACTCTTGCCCAACGTGCAGCGCATGATGGCCCTCGTGAATGTGCGCGTTACCGACCTGACCGGAGTTGCGGTGGCGACCGGCCCCGGCTCGTTCAGCGGTGTGCGCATCGGTATCAGCACCGCCAAGACCCTCGCCTACGCGCTTGCTATACCCGTGTGGGGCGTGCCCAGCCTCGACATACTGTCGTACCAGCAAGTAGCCGTCACAGCCGCGCAGGTGTGCGCTGTGCTCAACGCCGGAAGGGGCCGCCTTGCCTGGGCTATCTACCGCACTCGCGCCACCAAATGGCAGCGACTGACGCCTTACGCAAACAGCAGCCCGAACGAACTGGCAGCCGCTGTGCTCCAACTGAAGTCGAACGTAGCGACGCTCTTTTGCGGCGAAATAGGGCCGGACGCAGCCGCCGTGCTGAAGGAAGCGCTGGGCAAGGAAGCTGCCATAGCCCCCGCCTCCGCAGCCGTTCGCAGGGCAGGATACCTGGCCGAACTTGCTTTGCAGCGAGACGTGCGTGGAGAGCGCGACGACCCTGCCACTTTGCAAGCTATCTACTTGCAACCCCAACCTCCGTTAGGCATAATAGCTGCGGTCAAGCGGACGATGGACGATAGACGATAGACGATGGCTATCAATTGTCCATCGTCCATCGTCTATCGTCCATCGTCCATCGTCTATCGTCCATCGTCCATCGTCTATCGTCCATCGTCCATCGTCTATCGTCCATCGTCCATCGTCTATCGTCCATCGTCTATCGTCCATCGTCTATCGTCAGAAAAATAGTATAATATATACTCAATGCCTTACATACTCGAAGACATGGCCCTGGAAGATATACACGAAGTGGCAGCGATTGAGCGCCTTTGCTTTAGCCTGCCCTGGCCTACTTCGGCGTACCGACGCGAGCTAAAGACTCCCGAAACCAACCGCTACATAGTGGCCCGCTTCGTGCCGCCGGAGATCGCCATCCAGCTTGGCATACCGGAGCCGACGGTCGGCAACATTACCAACCTGGAACACCCGGGGCTTCACGCCGCCGATAGGGCCAATAATCACCCAACGCCGCACGAAAACGGCAACCGCTCGCTGCTCTCTACCCTCCTGCCCTGGCTGCGCAACGGCAACCACAGTCGCTCCGAGCCTGCACGCAGCACGTCGCCCTTCCCCATCGTAGGATACGCGGGTCTCTGGCTTATGGTGGACGAAGCGCATGTGACCACGATTGGCGTTCACCCCGACCACCGGGGGCGCGGCGTCGGGGAGCTTCTTTTCCTCGCCCTGGCAGACGTCGCTCGCCAGATGCGAGCCTTCCGCATGACCCTGGAAGTGCGTGTCACTAACGCCTCGGCCCAGGCGCTCTATCGCAAGTACGGCATGGAGAACGCCGGTGTGCGCAAACGCTACTACAGCGACAACGGCGAAGACGCCTACATCATGTGGAGCGAACCCATAACCTCACGCGAGTTCCAATCCAGGACCGCCAATCTGCGTACGGACTTAGCGGACCGCATGAAGCACAACTTCCACCAGCACCTTCCTCCAGCAAGGCCGGTAGACGCTTCACGTTTGCAATAGCCACAGCCAAGTTACCATGCTTTCACTGAAAGGAGCATTAACGTGCAGAACCGGCATACAATCAGTAAACAGTATACTAAGGTCCACATGTGAGCTTCTCATTTCTCTCCTCATTATTGCCGATATCCTACTCTGGTTATAGTATGCAGATACGTCATAGTTGAATTGAAACATTTGAACCTAGGAGTTTAGCGACATGCTTAGAATCTCTAGTCTGGGCGTCTGGGCAGCCTGGATAACAGCAACAGCTATTTCCGGCAGCCTCGCGCTTATTTTGTCGGCTGCCTTTGTGCATGTGGTATTGACTGACATCTATTTCAGCAGCAGTGCTGGCCTTACTGGCGACAATCTTGTTCCACATTATTTGGTCTGGGCCGTAAGAATATTACTATTTGTTGGCCCATTGATAGGTATCAGCCAAGGCTTAGTGCTGCGGGTATTTGTGCATTATAGAGAATGGTTATCGTGGACTATACATAGCTTATTGGGCATATCTATAGCAATGATAGTTCTCGTTCTTATAAGTATGGGTGTAGGCGCAATAATAGGGATATTTGTAGTACCTGGATTTATCTATGGGTTAGCGCAATGGCTAATACTCCGTCGTTCAACGAAACAAGCAAACTGGTGGATTGTGATTAGTGGCGTGGGGTGGATGTTTGCTCTGGCTCTAGGCCTTGTGCTAACTGGGGTTTTGCTGCCGAGTAACTGGAAAGGGCTTCCCTTTTATCTGGTCGAGTCTGTCATATATCTTTCACTTGCTTGCTTTATTACTTTGGTAATCTTCGCAGGCATAACAGGGGCAGTATTACTTAATCCATTGGAAAGAGAATCCACAGGGAACTAGTCGGATGAAGTTGGGCGACGCCGCACCGCACAGTGCCAGGGTAGGAGTTTCAAATGTAAGACTCATTGAACTATAGGTAGCCAGAATTGGGACAAACAAAAGGCGGCTGCTCTCGGTAAAGAAGGTACTCGCCCTTGGTGTCTAGTGGTTGACTGGGTGGTTCTGTTCTTAGTTGATAGACCATAAATAGACCAGTCGGTTAAAACTACGCCTTGACTCACCCCGCGTCCTTCCGACTATAATACCCCATGAATATCCTTGCCATCGAAACCTCCTGCGACGAAACATCCGTCGCCATCGTGCGCGACGGGCGGCACATACTGTCTAACGCCATCGCGTCCCAAATCCCGCTCCACCAGAAATACGGCGGCGTGGTCCCCGAACTCGCCTCCCGCCAGCACGTCTTGACGATCATCCCCGTCCTGGAAGAAGCTCTAAACAGGGCCAACTTCAGTTGGGTGAACATAGACGCCATTGCGGTCACAAAGGGTCCTGGCCTGTCGCCTGCACTGCTCGTGGGCGTGAACGCCGCCAAAGCGTTGGCATTCGCGCGCCAAAAGCCCCTCATTGCGGCCAACCACATAGAAGGCCACATCTACTCCAACTGGCTCATACCCGAAGCCGAAGCAGAGAAGGGCGAATCAAGGGTCGAGCCTCGCCTGCCCGCCGTCTGCCTGGTAGTATCGGGCGGGCACACCGAACTCATACTCATGACAGGGCACGGCCAATATCGCCTCCTGGGTAAGACCGTAGATGACGCGGCGGGGGAGGCGTTCGACAAAGCAGCGCGTATCATGGGGCTTGGCTACCCCGGCGGTCCCGCCATCCAGAAGGCAGCAGAGGGAGGCAACCCGAGCCGCTTCCACTTCCCTCGCGCCCAACTCAAAGGCACGCTCGATTTCTCCTTTAGCGGCCTGAAAACGGCCTTGTTGCGTAAAGTAGAAGAGTACGGCTTCACCGCAAACAAGCCCGCACCGTGGCAGCTTACCCAGGGATCGGGGATCGGGGAGCAATCGTCAGTTGACAGCGAGAACAGTCTCATTTCCGAAGCGGGCCAGGGGGGAGATACGTCCAAGACCCAGCCGCCCCATGTGCGCGCAGCTCATGTGGGGTCTACAGAGGCTAAACAGCGTGTAGCGCCCGTCGAGCGCACACTCCCAGTGGCAGACCTTGCCGCATCGTTCCAGGCCGCTGCTGTTGACGTCCTGGTCGAAAAGACATCTATAGCAGCCGCGCAGACCGGGGCGCTAGAGGTGCTTGTCGCGGGCGGAGTAGCTGCCAACTCATATCTGCGCGAGCAATTGGGCCAGCGCCTGAACGTGCCTTTCCGCTACCCACCCCTGGCGCTTTGCACAGACAACGCTGCCATGATAGCTGCCGCCGCCTATTACCGCTACGCGGATAGCAGGCAATACGACTTTACCTTCGATATAGAGCCAAACGCCAGGTTTTTTTAATAACTCACCTTACGCAGGCACTAGAAGAAGCAGGACCAACTGACCCGTGTCATTCTGAGCCGCAGCGAAGAATCACTACACGGTCGTAAGCGTTAGGGATAACGGTACCAATTCTCAGACAGGTTGGTAAGGTGAGT
>JBBQIC010000248.1:0-6282 GCA_038324555.1 Chloroflexia bacterium | reverse complement strand
CCTGCCACCGTTGAGAGCCATCCACATTCGCAGGTGGTGCAGCACGAACTCGTGTAGGACTACCACGCCTGGACGCCTCAACATCTGCTTGTAGATGTAGGCATGGGCGGGTGAATTGCCCATCTGGTAGACGGTGGCGTCGTATTGGGCTGCTGCACGGTCAAATCCTTTGCCTTGCAACACCCGAAATCGTCGGGTGATCTCCTCATTAGAGGGTTTGTAGCCTCTGTCAATGAACAGGTCAATATTTACGGTGTGACCTCCCACAGTCGCGCCTGCAAGGGTCAGGAGGAGTTCTTCGCTGTAGTCGGAGATGCCCGATTGGATTGGATTAAGTGGGGTGAAGAAGGCTAGTTTCACGTTTGCATTCCCAAATAAAGATCAATCAAACACTTCGTGTTGAATTGATCTTTATTTTATGCTCCCCAGGAGAGTATCAACAACGCCATCCCACGTTATACCCTTCACACGTTCGCGGCCAGCCGTGCCCAGGCGGACGGCTTCTGATGGGTCGGACATAAGGCGGGTTATTGAGCGGGCGATGGCGGCAGGCTCGGGGGGAGTTACCAGGCCTGTTACGCCGTCTTCTACGAATTCTAAGACGCCACCCGAGTCGTCTGTGGTGATGACTGGACGGGCAGCTTGCAACGCTTCTACCGCTCCATAGCCGTAATCTTCGTCTATGGGGGCGAAATAGACCGCCCTGGCGTGGGCGTAGTAGCGAGAAGCAGACTCGTCAGACAGGAAGCCCACGAACTCTACCCTGTTGGCGATACCGAGCCGGGCAGTGTGGCGTTGCAAAGCCTCAGCTTCCGGCCCTGTGCCGCCGATTACGGCTCGCACGCCTGGCGCAAGAGCAAGAGCGTCCAGCAGCAGATCAAGGCGTTTGACAGCGTCCAGGCGATTGAGCGCGAAGATGTAGTCCCCGTAAGGTCCCGGTTCGAGACGCAGACCGGAGCGGATGGGCGGATACAAGGGCGTACCTTCCAGGCCGTTGAAACTATGCAGGCGCTTCGCCACGTTGCGCGATATGGTGAAGATGCGGCGACTTTCAGCGAGGGACTTGCGGTCCATGTCGGTTATGAAGCGACGCATACGCACATCTTCGGGCGAGTTGGTGAAGTCGGATAGCGGTGTCCCAATCCAATCATACGCCTGCCGAAACTGATGAACAAGCCAGGTTATCTTGCAGGGGTGGCGCACCACATAAGAAGGCCATTTAGTGCATATCGCCACGTCAACGCGCCGCCCATCTGATTCAGTTATGTCAACTAAACGCCAGGCCAGCGCGCTAGATATGATCTGCGGTCGAGGATACCACTTGTAAGGCAGGGCTATGACTTCCACCGTGTGCCCACGAGCCACAAGCGCGTCCCGCAGCCCCTCCACCAGCACCTCGTTCCCTCCGTAGACGAAGGGAACCTGTGCGGTGCATAAGGCGATGTGAAGGCTTTCAGTCATGGTGCGTGAAACGTGAAACGTGAAACGTGAAATGCAATAATCACGCATCACGCATCACGCATCACGTTTCACGTCTCCCGCCCCCTTCCTCCAACTTCGCAATCCTCTCCTCAAGCGCCTGCCATTCGCGGGTCATGCGCTCCTGGTAGGAGGTTATTTCTACGATGGCGCGGGCGGTGGCCGAGTTGAAGCGATTTTGCTGCTCGACTATGGGGTTGATGTACCAGCGCAGAAGAATACGCACGAGGCGTTTGGTATAAGCGCCGAGTCTGCCTACTATACGCAGGTCCCATGTGATTGGGAGGTGGGCAGATACGAACCATGTGTCGTTCACGGCGTCGGCGCTGCGGCGCATTTCGGATAGGCTGCGGGCACGTGGATCGTCGGGGTCGTTATAGCTGAGGCGGGCGCGCTGTTCTCGCACCTGTTCGCGCAACTCTGACAGCGTAGCAACCACGTCAGGATCGGGTCCGGGGTCGTTGTGGGTCGCGCTGGGCTTACGTTGGTTGCTATCCATCACCCTGCTCATCACGCCACACCGTGAGTATTATGTGTGCGTGCAATCTCGTGTTCCAGTTGCTGCATTCTGCTGCGTAACGCCTCTAGCTCGGCGGACAGGTCTTCCATCGAGCCGTTAGTCACCTGAGTGACCAGTCCCGCGGTTAGCAGGCCCTCAAGCCCTACCCGCGCTTGCAGTTCGGCCAGTTGCCAGGAGATTTCCCGTGTGGTGCGGGCAACCGAAGCATTGTACTCTATTTGTCGCTGTAGAATGGGCCACACATACCAGCGTTTTGAAAGGTTGTTCAAACGCTGTCGCAACCGACCCACCGGACCACCGGACATGCGCCGCGACGAATGCAGAGATTTCTTGTAAACATGCCAGCCGTCCATAACTTGAGCAATGTGCTCCTGCATTGTGTCGAGCTTGCGCTGGGTGGGGGCAGGTTCCGCGCCGTTGGGAGTACGATTATCGAGCAACGCGAGGGAAGCCTGGCGGTCGTGGGGCGGCATGTCGCCGCTCACCCTGGCTGCCTCGGCGGGTAGAAAATCGAGCATCACCTGTTGAGGCGAGTAGCGCTTGACCACGAAGCGCAGGCGATTAGCGTGGTAGTAGCTGTAATACTCGTGACTTTGCCTGTCCAGGGTGACCGTTTCTTCGTGGTAGGCCAGAGCGTCCGGCTGGTAAACGATTCGCAAGCCCTCTTTGCGGGCGCGCCAGCAGAGGTCTACATCTTCGTAGTAGAGCGGAAAATACTCCTCGTCGAAGAAGTTCAGAGAGCGCCCCACCTCTTTCCACATAGCCAACGCCGCGCCCGTGACGAAATCTGTCTCAGTTGGTTGGTCGTACTGGCCGTTGTCACGCTCGCCGCGCCCGATATGGCTGGTGGTTGCCAGGGGATAATGCACCACGCCGCCCGCGTGCTGAATGGTACGCCCATCGGGGTAGAGGACTTTGCTGCCCACCACGCCGACATCAGCCCTGGACCGCAAGGTCATCGTAATGGCGGAGAGCCAACCGGGATCGAGACGCACGTCAGGGTTGACCGTAGCGACGATGTCACCGCTCGCAGTATAGAGGCCCACGCTCGCCGCGCCAGCGAAACCTTTGTTGGTTCCTAGCGGCACAACCTCTACGTCCGGGAAGTGAGAACGAACCATCTCGACGCTCCCGTCGGTTGAGCCGTTGTCAACCACGATTATCTCAAAGTTCGGATAGCGCAACTGCATAAGAGAGAGCAGGCACGAACCAATATGAGCCTCCGTGTTGTAACTCACGACGACAATAGAGGCGGAAGGTTGCCTGGAAGGAGAATGCTCTTCAATCATGACGTGGCTCTAGCGCCATTATTATACACTATAGGGTGAGGGAGTAGGGTGAGGGAGTAGGGTGAGGGAGTAGGGTGAGGGAGTAGGGTGAGGGAGTAGGGTGAGGGAATAGGAACAAGACTACCCCTCACCCTACTCCCTCACCCTGGCTTTTTCTATTGCTTGCTGGACATGCTGGGGATTGCGGATATACATCAGGCCGAGGATATAGCCTGGGGTATAGGGCCACATGGTCTGGTAGCCGGGCCAGGGGCCGTAGCCTTGACCTTCGCGTGGCTCGAACATTATGTTTCCGACATCCTGGCTCTGCATCTTGATTAGTGTGTGTGGGAGACCCAGGAGGCTGTAGATAGCGACGGCGGGGGAGAGTATGCCGTGCCGGATGAGCAAGCGGCTTTCTGTGAGCATGTATTCTATGTGGCCCCATTCGCGGTAGGTAACGAGGAAATGGCCTACCACCATATAGAGACCTGCCAGCGCGAAAGGCACGCCCCATAATGCCAGGAAGTCAGGTGCTTCGGTGGTCAAAATAGTGGTCTCGAAGGCAATTATGGCGACAAGGAGCACAGCCCCAAAGATGCTCAAAGGCCAGGTGCGCAGCACGAAAAGCTTCAGCTCAGGCTTGCCACTCCACAACACCTTCTCTCCAGGCGCGAGGTAGGCGTTGAGGTCCGGGCTGGCAGTTTTTTGGGCGGTGGCGGTCTGAGCTTTCATCTTAGTAGGGAGAGGGAATAGGGTGAGGGAGTAGGGGCGCCCGGCCGTGCGCCCCGACTCCCACACCCGATTCCCTCTCCCTTCCCCTCAACAGGTCTAGCGTCTCCATTGCGTGCCGCAGGTGCGGTATTACTATGCTGCCGCCGACTACCAGGGCTACGTTCAGGGCGTCGGCAAGTTCTTCGTCGGTCCAGCCCGCTTCTACGCACTGGATGAGGTGGTAATCTATGCAGTCGTTGCAGCGTAGAACGGTTGAGGCCACCAATCCAAGCAGTTCTTTGGCCTTGCTGGGGAGCGCGCCGTCGTTATATGCGGCGGTATCCAGGTTGAAGAACCGTTTTATGCCGAGGTGGTCAGCAGCCATGATGCGGTCGTTCATGCGCTGGCGGTATTCTCGGAAGTCGTCTAGTCGGGTTTTTGGTGTCATAGCATGCTCATAGAGCTTCCAAGTCCGCTAACGCGCTTCGCGTGGCGTTTATACTCGTGACCCCGTTAGCCTGCATCGTATCGAGGTGGGCCTTACGGCGCGCAACGTCGGCGACCCATTCCTCGGGCGTGCAGCAAGCCCAGGAGGCAAGTTTCGCTTGAAGCGCCGGTTGCTCGAAGAGATGCTCGAAAGTATCGCCCTTGCGGTCCCAGCGCGAGAGCAGCACAGGGCGCACACCCGGCACTACCTGAGTTTTGAGTTTTTTGTCTTGGTCCCCGATCCCCGATCCCTGATCCCCGATCCCTGATCCCTGATCCCCATCCGGTTCAAGCATGTGTACTGTGTTGAAGCGGCGCACTGCCGAGCCGTAGATGCTGCTGACGTAGAGGTTTATTACTAGCGTCAGGCGGGCTATCCATTTTGGGGGTACGTTTAGAGGGTCCGAGTTGAGCATCGCCATCACATCTTCTACAGTCTCGGCGTGCATGGTCGAGCCGATAGCATAGCCTTTTTCTATTAGCTCGAACATCTTGTAGATACGCGAACCCCATAGATAGATTGCCAGGTGGTCGCTCATCTCGTTCGCCAACACGTATGTATTGGAAGGGTCGGCGTCGGGCTGCTTTACGAAGTCGAAGGTCTCGTAATGGCCTCGCAGATAGACCCGTTTGTTGTCGGGAGGCATCAGGTCCAGCAGCGCGGTTAGAGTAGTGGTCTTGCCCGCCATAGGAGGCTCTGCCGCCACTATCACCGATGCTCTGCGCGCCATCATGGCCCAGACGAGAGCCATAATATCGGTATCTGCGCTTCCGGCTTCAACGATTTGCATTATTGAGAGAGGTACAGTCGGCTGCCAGTGCCAACCCCACCAGCCAAACGGCTCTTCTTGTTCGTCCATAATTTCTCCCCGATACTTGCCAAAGAACAAAATGTCGTACCATTATTATAGCTATTCTACCCTTGTGTCAACAGGGGAATTGACACCGAAGGTCAGCGCCATGTGTTATAATAAGGGCGCAAAAGTTGCTTATGAAGCAACAAAGCAGACCCAGGAGAGCAATTATGATACTTCAGAGCCGTAAGTGGCGGTTGCTGCTTCGCGTGGCAGTGCTCGCGTTTGCCAGCGTGCTCATGCTGGCTTTCGCCGCGCCCGCTTCGTATGCGTTGCAAGACGACAGGCCGAAGCCGGTCACAAGGATCGAGCAGCTATACGATAAAGAGAAACCTGTCGAAGGTACTTACATATATACCTCGGCTTTGCCGGACCTCGAGCGTATGGTCACCACGTACAGCATCAACGCTACTTATCATTGGATACCGTTGCCTGGCTATGGCAACCATTTGCTCGTCCGCGCCGACGGAGACGACTTCCTGCACGCCTATTACCGCAACATGGACCTGAATCTTGACGCTCAGATCAAAGTGGCGAACTTCTACGGCAAGGTCACACCTCTAAAGAGCCAGGCAGGTTCAGAAGAAGTTGTGAAGGATTTGGCGCAGAAAGGCATTACCGTAGACAAAGAAGATACAATGGTCCTTTTGCAAGGCGAGGAGCCAAGCGCCTACCGCCCTATGGTCCCAGTAGTCGGCGTCCTGGCCCTATTCTGGATACTTGCCCTGGTGGGCCTGATGAGGATATTGAGCGGCAGGCGGCCAAGGCGAAGGAGGACGTGAAACGTGAAACGTGAATTGCGGTAATCACGTTTCACGTTTCACGTTTCACGTTTCACGTTTCACACACCCATATTCTCTGGGAGGCGAACGCTATGTTCTTCAAACAATTCTTACGCGATGATCTGGGCTGCGCGTCCTATATGGTCGGCGATACCGACGCAGGCGAGTGCGTTGTGGTT
>JBBQIC010000247.1:0-6305 GCA_038324555.1 Chloroflexia bacterium | reverse complement strand
CACAAGCGCGCCATCCGGGTCTACGCGCAACGCCTCGCCCTCTATCATGCTCTTCCCGTCCCTGACAGATACCCGCTTGCCTACGGTCTCAAGCGCATTGATCCACTGATCATATATCGATCTGAATTGCTCTTTTTGCAGCGACAGGTAAAGCTCCTCTAATTCATCCAACACGCGGCAAAGCAAGGTGGCACGGTCTACTTTTTGACCCAGTTCAGCCGATAGCGAGGTGGCTGTAGCTTGCAATTTGCCAAACTGCTCAGGTTCAAGATTGACATTGATGCCGAAGCCCAGAACGGCGAAGCTCCAACCCTCACCGCCAAACTCCGTCTCGCATAAGATACCTGAGACTTTGCGCCCGTTGATGAGTACATCATTAGGCCACTTTATGCCAACTTTATGCAAAGTCCCCAGATTATCCGGTTCGATAAGAGCCTTTATGGTGCGGTAAATAGCCAGGGAGGTCGCTATAGTGAGGTAAAAAGCCTGCCGAGGTGGGAAGCGTGGCCTCAAGAGGACGGAGCAAAGGATGCAGCATCCAGGAGGGGCGGTCCACACCCTGCCCAACCGCCCGCGACCCGCCACCTGCTCCTCTGCCACGATAACCAGGCCCTCCGGCTCTCCATGCCGCCCTGCCTGTTTCGCAAGGTCGTTGGTCGAACCGACCTGTTCGTGCAGTTCGATGGGGTGGCCCAGGATGCGGGTGTGGAGGCAGGAACGCAGGGTTCCTTGTGTGTATTCGAGAAAAGTAGTGGGTTGGGGCACGCTTGTGATTACCTTGCTATATTACTCACTCATCTTGAATTTTGAGATGTGTCTCTTAGCTCATCTAATATCAACACTTTTAGTTCTGTTGAAGATAGCAGTCGCGCATCGTTCGTAATGAAAACCGAAGCTCCTTCATGTATTACAGTAGCCATTTGGATAGCGTCTGGAGTACTTAGATTGTGGCTTGCTCGAAGACGCGCAGCTTCTTCAGCAATTTCCTGTGAAAGCGGAATGGTAGTCAAACTATTGGCGCCTAGCAGAATTTCACGATATTGCTGAACTAACTTCCCATCGCCATGCCGAAAAGGATGGACTAATACTTCCAGCAGGGTCACTACGGAGGTGATCGCCCTAAACTCGCCCCGGTCCAGCGCTTCGAAGAATGGCCGAATCGTCTCCAGGTAAGTCGGGTTTTCCTCAATAAAGTAGATTAGTGGACTTGTATCTAGACCTACAATTCTTCCTTTAAGCGCGTTTACCCATTCCACGAATCTCGCTCCTGATCGACGTACTCTTGGGCATCAATATGCGACCAAATCTCTTTACCCAACCCTTGAAGCTCTAAGATACTCCTTGGCGGCTGTATAACCTGGCGACGAACAATCGTCTCTAGGTCTTCTAATAAACGGAGTTGGTCAGCAGGTTCGAGATGTTGAATTCGTTTTAGTATTTCGTCATAACTGACAGTTGACATATGCCTTTTCCTTCCTTTCCTTTGCTATAAGTCTCATCTTGCTGATTTCAGGCGTGCTGTCAACGATGATGGTCCAGCAGTTTGGCGCATCTGTTCAACATACTGCAACCGCCTTTCTAGGTCGTTATCTAATTCCTCCACATGGTCCCAATAGTAGGCCAGCGCCGAATAGATTTGCCCCAACGTCAAATAAGGGTGTTGGAAGTGCAACTCTTCCGGACTCCAGCCGTATGCTGTTCTTTCGGCTACAAGCTCTACTATCTTCATGGTAGTGCCTGCGACGATAGGTATATTGTCTTCACTTATAACTATATGTTCGTATCCGGTTTGCGTCAGCGACATATGAAACTCCCTCCCAAGCTAAGACAGTAACCAGGAAACCTGCTCTATTACAGAATAACCGAATACTCTATATTAGTCTATGATACCCACACAATGTTTTCCTTACCTCTCCACCTCGAACGTAAACCCATGCGGCAACAACTCCTCCGTCGTCAGCACCAACCTGCCGTCGCCCTTCTCCGGCGCGGCGGCCATGATTACGGGGATGCCTGGCGCCAATTCAACCAGGATTTGGCGGCACACTCCGCAAGGTGTTGACGGTTGGAGGTCGTCGCCCACTACCGCTATAGCGACGAAGCTACCCGGTTTTTCCCCGGCTGCTATGGCCGACCCCATCGCCACCCGCTCGGCGCACATAGTGGGTGTATACGACATGTTCTCTATATTGCAACCCTTGTATACCTTCCCGCTCCCGGCGAGCAGCGCCGCACCCACCCTGAAATGCGAGTACGGCGAGTAGGCGTTTGCTCGCGCCTCTGATGCTGCCTTAATCAGTGCTTCCTGGTCAATAGTCATAGTCTAGGGTGAGGGAATAGGGTGAGGGAGTAGTTCTTATCCTACTCCCTCACCCTATTCCCCCACCCTTCTCCCTATTCTCCACTCCATTCTCGTGCTGCTCGGCTGGGGGTTGGTGGCGCACGATAGACAACTGCTTCAGCCGCGTACCTTCCGTGCTCAGTACGGTGATCGTGTGCTCGCCTATTTGCACGGTGTCGCCGGGGTTGGGGATGCGGCCCAGCCTTTCGTAGACGAAGCCGCCTATGGTGTCCGAGTCTTCGGCCTCCCAGTTGACGTGGAGCAACTCGTTCACGTCGTCCAGGTTGGCGCGGGCGTCCATATGCACCTCATTATCATTCACGAATTCGGTCATTGGCTGCTCAACGTCATATTCGTCCTGTATCTCGCCCACTATCTCTTCGAGCAGGTCTTCTATCGTAACCAGGCCCGCAGTGCCGCCGTATTCGTCCACGACGATTGCCAGGTGCATCCGCCCCTTCTGTAACTCCCGTAGCAGTTCGTCTACCTTCTTCGTTTCGGGCACGTAGTGTACGGGGCGCATCACATGTGTAACCAACTGGTCTTTCTCGTTCAGGCGCAGGGCGCGCATCAGGTCCTGCACCGTAGCGACGCCCGCCACATGATCTATCGACTCCCTGTAGACAGGCAGGCGCGTGTGCCCCGAATCCAGCGCCACGTCAGCCGCCTCGCCTACGGTTTGGGTATCTTCCACCGCCACGATGTACGGCCTGGGCACCATCACTTCGCGCACGACGGTATCGCCGAACTCGAATATCGAATGTATTAGCTCTTCTTCCTCCTGCTGGATCACGCCTTCTTCCTCACCGACGTTGACCAGCATTCGCATCTCCTCTTGCGTGACGAAGAGACCCGCAGGCGCTGTGCGCCCGCCGATTATGCGCACGAATGGCGCTGCTAGAACCGTTGTGACGGCTACAACAGGGGTCGCTAACCGCTTGATGATGTTTGCGGGTGCGTACAGCGTGAGGGCCGTGCGCTCTGGGTTGCGCAAAGCTAACGCTTTGGGCGCCGCCACCCCAAAAACCATCACGACGAGAACCGCTATAACCACTGCAAGTGGGTGCGACCACCAGACCACGAAATGATTTGACACGAAGAGGGCAAGCGAACCAATAGTCAGCAAGCAAATAGCGTTAACAAAGATGAGCGTGATTGAGAAGCGACGGGGATTGTCTATCAGGTCGTTTATTGCCTGGGCGCGAGGCACGCCCCGTTCAAGCAGTTGCCGCAGCCGCAGCCTGGATATATTAGTGAGCGCAGTTTCAATCGCGGAATCTATGGCTATCAAAAAGAGGCATAGCATTGCTACAAGCAATGCTATCCAACTGTCAGGCTCCAACAAAACTTAGAATGCTCCTACTAAATACAAGGGAGTAGGGTGAGGGAATAGGGTGGTTGATATTCTATTCCCTCACCCTATTCCCTCACCCTCGAAATAGCGCGCTCACCGATCTGTCCTCGTGTATGTGCAAGATAGCTTCGGCGAAGAGGGGCGCTACGGTAATCACTTCTATCTTGGAGTATTCGTGGTGGTCGTTGGCGGGCAGAGGTACGGTGTCGCTGACCAGCACTTTGGTGAATGGCGAGCTTTCCAGCAGGTCTCGCGTTTCGGGTGCGAACGCGGCGTGTGTGGCGCAGGCGTAAACAGCGTAGGCCCCGCGCTTCAGTAGCATCTCCGCCGCCGCGACCAACGTGCCCCCGGTCATTATCATATCGTCTATCAACAGAGCCGTCTTGTCGCGCACATCGCCCACCATCTCAACCGCGAACGCTTTGTCGGCTGTGGGGCGTTGCTTGGCGATGATCGCTAGTTCGGCCTGATCGCCCAACCTGTCGCGCATCTCTACAGCCCACCCCACGCGGCCCGCGTCTGGGGCTACGACCACCGGCTTGGGCAGGTCAAGCTCGCGGCAGCGGTCGGCCAGCAGGCGGCGCGCTTGCAGGTGGTCAACGGGTATGTTGAAGAAGCCTTCGATAGCGGGCGCGTGGAGGTCGCACGTCAGGATGCGGTCGGCCCCGGCAACTTGCAGCAGGTCGGCCATCAATTTGGCGGTGATAGGCTCGCGGGAGCGGCTCTTCTTCTCCTGCTTGGCATAGCCGTAGTAGGGTATTACGGCTGTGATGCGGGACGCAGAAGCGCGCTTGATGGCGTCCACCATGATAAGCATCTCCATCAGATGGTGGTTCACCGGGTGGGCGGCGGGCTGCACGACGTAAACGTCCGAGCCGCGCACACTCTCCTCTATGACGACCCGCGTTTCGCCATTCTTGTACTGGCTGACTGTGGCCTCTCCCAACGGCTTCCCAAGGTGTTCGGCTATGGCCTGGGCCAGCGCCGGGTGAGCCGTACCCGTGAATACTTGCAGGCGGTCCGACATCGCTCTTTTGCTCCTCTCTCCTCTATTCTTTTCTCTACTCTTCTTCCGGCCCCCCAACTTTGCTCTCCTCCTCTTTACCTCCGGCCCTCGCGTCCAGTTGCCTGACTACGCGGGCGGGCACGCCGGCTACCAGGGTGTTTGGCGGCACGTCTTTTGTAACGACGCTGCCCGCGCCGGTGTAAGCGCCATCGCCTACCTCTACGGGGGCGCGCAGCATAGTGTCCACGCCGATGAAGGCCTTTTTACCAATGGTTGTACGGTTCTTTTTCACGCCGTCATAATTAGCTGTAATGGTTCCCGCGCCGATATTCGTGCCTTCGCCTACATCGGCGTCGCCTATATAACCGACATGACCCATAACCACGCCTCGCCCTAATGTAGACCCCTTCACTTCGGCGAAGTTGCCCAGGTGTACGTCCTCACTCAGATGAGCGCCTGCGCGTAAGTGGCTGTAAGGTCCCACGCTGACCCCGCGTTCGAGCGTGCTCTTTTCTATAGTTGAGGATACGACGCGGCAATTCTCGCCCACCACAGAGTCTATAATGTGCGTATTCGGCCCGATATGGCAACCTGGGCCTATCTCCGTCTGCCCTTCCAGGATGACGCCTGGATAGAGCACCGTGTCGGCCCCTATTTTCGCGTCCAGGCTCAAATAGACCGTTTCGGGGAGCAGCATTGTCACGCCCGCGTCCATCCACTCCTGCCGGAGGCGTGCTTGCACTATCTGTTCTGCCCTGGCGAGTTGGGAGCGGCTGTTGATGCCCATCGTCTCGTCCAACCCTTCCTGGGTGAACGTGATTACGCTGGAGGCGGCGCGTCGCGTGTTATCGGGACGAGACGGGCGGCGGTTTTGCTCGTCCTGGATGGCTATACCCACCAGATCGGTCAGGTAGTATTCGCCCTGCGCGTTAAGCTCAATCATCTCAAGATGGGGCCACAGCCAGCTCGAATCGAAGATGTATACGCCGCTGTTCACTTCGGAGATGGCGCGCTGCACGAGCGTGGCGGCTCGCTCTTCCACAACGCCTTGCAGGTTGCCGTTCTGGTCGCGCACCACACGCCCATAGCCGGAAGGGTCGGCGGCGATGCAGGTGAGCATAGTCAGGTTTGCGCCCAACTGGTCATGCCTGGCGAGCATCGAGGAGATCGTCACGGTGCGCAGCAAGGGAGCGTCGCCGTACATGACTAACACAGGCCCCTTATGCTCCCGCAACATAGGCTCTGCCATGAGCACCGCGTGCCCCGTGCCAAGTTGGTCGGATTGGACCGCGTACTCTATTGGGAAGCGTGAATGGACGATGGACGATGGACGATGGACGATGGACGATGGCTCATTATGTTGGGCGTCCATCGTCCATCGTCCATCGTCCATCGTCGGCGACCCGTAGCTCTCCCCAAGAGCAGCGCTCACCTGCACGGCCCCATGGCCAACTACTAACACGGTGCGCGATGGGGAGAGTGGGATTAGGGTGCGTAGTACGTGGGCGGCAAGGGGTAATCCGGCAAGTTGGTGCAGCACTTTAGGTTGCTGCGAGACCATTCGCTTGCCCAGACCTGCTGCTAAGACGACTACAGCGAGTGGC
>JBBQIC010000246.1:0-6325 GCA_038324555.1 Chloroflexia bacterium | reverse complement strand
TCAGACAGGAGTTCGGACTATGGAACAGCAAACCACGGACCTCAAGGCGAGGGAACCGATGGGAGGAACGGCTGGCGTGATGGGGCAGCCGGTCTATCCGGGACAGGGCACGCGCAAACCGCGCGTCGTGATTGTGATGCCAGCTTACAACGCCGCTAAGACCGTAGAGAAAACGCACGGCGATCTACCCAAGGACGTGGTGGATAAGGTAATCCTGGTTGACGATGCCAGCCAAGACGACACGGCGGACATCGCGCGCCGACTTGGGATAGACACTATCGTACACGTTCAGAACAAGGGTTACGGCGGCAATCAGAAGACTTGCTATCTGGAAGCCCTGAGCGCGGGTGCGGACATAGTGGTGATGGTACACCCCGACAACCAGTACGATGCCACCAGCATCCCCCGAATGATCAGGCCAATCGTAGAGGGCGAAGCCGACCTCGTGCTTGGCTCGCGGCTGCTGGACGGCAGGGAGGCCGCGCTGAGGGGCGGGATGCCTGTCTGGAAATACGTCTCGAATCGCTTCTTGACGCTCACAGAGAACGTCTGCCTGGGGACGAATCTGTCGGAGGCACATACTGGCTTGCGCGCCTACTCCCGCAGGTTGCTTACCACTATCCCGTTCCTGCTCAATTCGGACGACTTCGTGTTTGACAGCGAAGTGATAGCCCAAACGGTGGCCTTCGGTTTCCGGATAGCGGAAGTGCCCGTGCCGACGCGCTACTTCCCCGAAGCGTCCAGCGTCAATTTTCGCAGGAGCGTTATATACGGCGTTTCGACGCTCAACGTGTCGCGGAAGTTCGTGCTGAACAAGCTGGGCGTCCGGCGCTATCCCATCTTCCGAAAGACGCTACAAAACGTGATCAGCCGCCACCACCGAGAACGCATCTTTGGCAAAGAGTGACGGAAGTTTTGAGTTTTGAGTTTTGAGTTTTGAGTTGATTAGAATAACTCAAAACTTCCGTAAGGGAGCAATGTTTTGTTTAAGTCCAAGCAGTTTATTATCGGCATCATCATTAGTGTAGTAGCATTGGGGTGGGCGCTCTCAAAGGAAGACCTGGGCAAGGTCGGCCAGGGAATACTGAGCGCAAATCTATGGGCATTGATACCAGCTCTTTTACTCTATTTCATAGGTGTTTGGGTTCGTGCCGTCAGGTGGCGCATATTACTTAGCCCAATAGCTCCAAAAGTAACCCTCAACAAAACTTTCGAGGTCGTAGTCATCGGTTATATGGCGAACGACGTACTACCCGCCAGGATAGGTGAGTTGGTGCGCGCTTACGTTCTCCAGATGCGAGAAGGCGTCAAGAAGACGGCTACGGTTGCGACTATTCTGGTCGAGCGCATCTTCGATGGGCTGATTATGATCGGCTTTGCAGCGGCGGTTGTTTTCTTTTTAACCTTCTTTGTGCCAGGCGGACTCAGTACCGGTTCAGGCCATAGATTAGGTACTATACTTTCCGAGCGAAGAGGTCTGATGGGCATAGCAGCTATTGCTTTTCTTGTGATACTTGTTGCCTTTGTAGCCATAGCAACATCCAAGACCCTGGTGAAGCGTCTTGTAGCTTTTGGCCTCCGCTTCTTGCCGGGCAAACTACACACCCGTGTTGAATCACTTGCCGATTCCTTTATACAGGGACTTGGATCGCTACGTAGCGTTTCAGGACTACTCTCTGTCTTCGGCCTATCCATAATCGCGTGGCTCTTTGAAGCGAGTATGTATTTCGTCCTGGGCAACTGGGGCTTCAATCTACAGGTAGATGGACAACCTTTGCCTTTCTATGTATACGTACTGGTGACGTCATTCGTAAACCTCAGCACTCTTGCTCCCCAGGCTCCTGGTTTCATCGGAGTGTTCGAGGTAGTTGCCCAGGTAGTGCTAAACGGAGCATTTGGAGTAGCGCTTGGGGCCGCGACTTCCTATGTGCTCGTGCTACATGCGGCGTTGCTCATACCGGTGAGCATACTCGGTTTCGTCTATCTGGCCCGCGAGAGCCTGTCCTGGCGCGACCTCACCGACCTGGAAAAGAGCCGTGCCTCTGCATCAGCGCAAGCGCACGAATTAGAAGGTCCATTGACCGACATAGAACTCGTCCACGACGGCAAAATTGAGGAAGGCGACGAAGGTGTGCCAGCCGCGTCTGCCCCACGACATCCAATAGATGGCCCCAATCAACCACAACCAATAGCTGACCAACAGAAAGTTAGTCAGCGAGAGAAGGTGAAATAACTTGGATACACTCGATCCCATACAGGCCCTGGTCCTTGGAATAGTCCAAGGACTTACCGAATTCTTGCCGATCTCATCGTCGGCCCACCTCATCATCGTGCCCTGGCTGCTGGGCTGGAAAGACCCCGCGATCAACAGCGTGCAGTTCGACGTGGCGCTGCATATGGGAACCCTCATCGCGGTGCTTGCTTATTTCCGCAACGATTGGGTAAGATTGATAGGCGCATTCATCACTTCGATAGCACAACGCCAGATCGGAGACGACCCGAACCGCCGCATAGCCTGGTATGTGCTGCTGGCCTCCATACCGGCGGCTATCGTAGGAGGGCTGGGTGAGAGTAAGATTGACGATTTGTTCCATCAACCGAATAACGTACGCACGGGTTTGCTGGTGATAGCTGGGGCGATGATAGTCATGGCGGCGCTTCTCCTGGCCGCCGAGCGCGTGGGAAAACATGCGCTTGAGATGTCCAGCCTGACACTTAACACAGCGCTGGGTATCGGCCTCGCGCAGGCTCTCTCGCTCATACCCGGCGTGTCGCGCTCTGGCAGCACCATCACGGCGGGCCTTTTCTTTGGCTTGAAGAGGGAGGCGGCAGCACGCTTCTCGTTCCTGATGGCTACCCCCGTCATACTGGGCGCGGGCATCAAGAAGCTCTATGATCTCTTCCACCCCAAGCCGGGCGAGGTCGCGGGCATACCCGCTAACGAGCAGCTTGGTTTCCTGGTGGGCTTTGCGGCGGCTGCGGTCGTGGGCTTCTTCTGCATCTACTTCTTGTTGCGCTATTTGCAGAGGAACTCCACAGCGCCGTTCATTTGGTATCGTTTCATGCTGGGAATCGGACTTATAGTGCTGGTGCTTATCGGTTTCCAAAAGTAGAGAGAAGAAAATTACTTCGCGGAGGAAATATGGAGGCGTCTTCACGACGACGTGTTATCCCAGGTATCGTGTTGGTTCTGCTCGCAGGCGCTGTGCTGATACTCGCGCACTCCGTGAGCGCCCATGTGCCTGCAAGCATGGACAAGGGGGCGCAACACCGGACTATCAACCCCAGCGCCCCTACCAATACACCGACCTCTACGAGCACCCCTGTCTGCGGTTTAGCGTGGCGCGATGTCACAAGCCCAAACGTTACCGCAACGGATAATACGCTTGCCGCCTTGTCTGCGGTCTCGGCAAACGACGTGTGGGCCGTCGGCTCTACCGGTCCCAGGGGGGCGAGGCGCACATTAATCGAGCGCTGGGACGGCATACAATGGAGTATCGTGAACAGCCCTAACGTTGACGGCTACGACAATCACCTGCAAGCAATTGATTCCGTCTCGGCCCACGATATTTGGGCAGTCGGCAACGCTGGCGACCTGACGCTGACGCTGCATTGGGATGGCATACAGTGGAGCATCGTGCCGAGCGCCAGTCCTTCGCAAGCAGGCAATTATCTCAACGCAGTATCGGCTGCATCCGCAAGCGACGTTTGGGTGGCCGGGTATTACTCTGACGGCATCCTTAATCAAACGATGGTCGAGCACTGGAACGGCGCGCAATGGAGTGTTGTACCCAGTCTGAGCGTAAAGACTGCCAATAATGTGTTCCTTGGGGCCAAAGCTCTATCGGCCAACGACGCTTGGGTTGCAGGTTTTTATAGCATGGAGGGCGTGCTACGAACGCTTATTCAGCATTGGGACGGCGCGCAGTGGAGCATTGTACCCAGCCCAAACGTAGGACCGTGGTCTGCTATTATGAGCCTATCGGCGATCACACCTGCCGATATTTGGGCCGTAGGCGCTTCCTCTGACAATGCGCCTTTGCAGACGCTCATAGAGCATTGGGACGGCGTGCAGTGGAGCATCGTCCCCAGCCCCAGCATCGAGTCGTCTACTACCATTCTCTCCTCTGTCGCAGCCGTCTCAGCGTCCGATGTCTGGGCGGTGGGCGAATGCTGGGAGACCGATCAGCCTGTAATCGAACATTGGGACGGCGCGCAGTGGAGTATAGTGTCGGGTCCAAACCGAGGCACGCTAGACAACTTGAACGGCGTCGCGGCCATACCGAGCGGCGAAACGTGGGCCGTGGGCGATTACACGAAAGATGACCAGCAAGTCCAAACATTCGTGGAGCATTATAACGACCCTTGCGCATCAAGTACGCCCACTCCAACCGCTACGCCCGCGATTACACCAACGCCCTGCGCGATACAATACGCCGACGTATTCCCGACGGACTACTTTTATGATGCCGTGCGGCGTCTATCTTGCATGGGGGCTGTCTCCGGCTACGCCGACGATACGTTCCGTCCCTACAACAATACTACTCGCGGCCAGTTGACCAAGATAGTGACACTTGCCGAAGGCTGGCCCGTTGATACAACCGGAGGGCCGCATTTCTCGGACATGCCGGTTGACAACCCCTTTTATGATTACGTCGAGACCGTATACAACCGCAACGTCATAACGGGATACTCTGATGGGACCTTCAGGTGGGAAAATAACATCACAAGGGGACAACTCTGCAAGGTGACAGTGCTCGCCCAGGACTGGCCCATAGACGTGACGGGCGGCCCTCATTTCGCGGACGTACCGGTAGATTACCCCTTCTATAGCTTCATAGAGACAGCCTACAATCACGGCGTAGTCGCAGGTTACAGAGACGGCGCCTTCCGCCCAGAAAACAACGCCAAGCGAGGGCAGGTGTGCAAGATAGTTTATGATGCGATTACTGGGGGTGAATGACGATGGACGATGGACGATAGACGATGGACGATGGGCATAACAACTGCTGAGAACCAACGCCAGGGTCTACTATGAAAATAGGGATCAGGGATCAGGGATCAGAACCTATTTTCATAGTAGACCCTGACCAACGCGATATTGATAGGCTGATTTGTATACCCCGATGTAAATAGCATCACCCTACAGGTTTCCATTTTGTAAGAATAAATAGACCCTCGCTACCCATGCAAAGTCTTGACAAAACAGGTAAGCGTATGCTACGCTAACCTTTGTAGGCTGCTATAGAACAGCCAGGTAAGTGTTTTACTCGGCACAACTTTGCACTGTGCGTGCGGCGAGGAGTCGCACGCAGGATGAGCGCAAATCTTCTGGCACTCCCTTAGACAAGGGGCTGTATAGCCGTGCCTGATGGCTGGCGGATCGCGGACACAGTGAAGTTCTAACCGCAACCGGGCGCAATTTCCACTCTCGATGACTTCCAGAGGAGAGAGCAATATGCTAGACAATAATAAACTCGGCGCACGATGGTTGTTCTTATTGACATTACCTGTGCTGCTAATTCTGGCGGCGCTGGCTGCTACAGGCACATCGGCGGACAAGTT
The DNA here is from genome assembly GCA_038324555.1 of Chloroflexia bacterium. Taxonomy (GTDB): domain Bacteria; phylum Chloroflexota; class Chloroflexia; order QHBQ01; family JADMIH01; genus JADMIH01. The sequence continues at coordinate 760 of JBBQIC010000246.1, read as the reverse complement.
GAGGGGTGCGTCGCAAGTCAACTCAGACCCCCTCCCCAGTACGACACAGGACGTTGAGCCTGCACCTATAGCTCCGCACGCCCCTTATGCGACAGCGGACGCCTTCCTATTTCTCACGCCCGGCAGCGAGGCTGGGTCGTGCCCGGCGCCATCAAATGGCGGCTCGGTAGCGGTCAATTGCAGGTTCGTGCTGGATATGATGCTCAACATGGGCAGCAATCCCGATGGCGCGGCCCAGCAAAGCTATCTCACATTCACGTATGGCCTTATTCAGAACGCCAGAGTCTCTGCGATTGGCTCGAGCTGCACGGTCACCAATACGGTAACAGCCGATGCCTGCGGGGCACCTGGCTGCGCACCTGGCGACCCCACCGGATTTGAGGTCGCGTTGCAGAACGAAGTGTGCAACGGCCCAGGTCAGTGCAGCTTCCGGGGTCTTATTGTTGACCCTGGTTCGATAGCCTATGCTTCAGGAGCATTGTCTAACCCCGTGCAAGGCGGAGTATTTCGCGTGGCCCAGGTCGGCATATGCGCTACCACGCCAGGTCAGGCCGTCTTGCATTGGGAGTTCAGCCCGCCTGCGCTCGCCAACCGCGATACCGAAATCGTAGTAGCAGACGGCTCCCAGGTCCGTAACCCCGCGCTCTTCACTGATTACACCTTCTGCGTCGGCGCCCCAGGCTCCTGCGGCGCAACCCCAACAAACACCCGTACCAGCACGCGCGTACCGCCCACCAATACTCGCACCAATACATCCACA
>JBBQIC010000245.1:0-6327 GCA_038324555.1 Chloroflexia bacterium | reverse complement strand
TGAATTGTATCTGTGCAGGTGGCACTTGCTTCATTTAGTATTATCTTAGGATAACTGTGTACTTGTCTAAGCATGAACGCTTGTGGCGTCCAAACTGACGGGACAGTATACCAATGCTTGCGTATTCTGCACTTGTATCCTTTGTTGATTTCTTTCTCTTCCCCTCTGATAATGTAGTCTTTGACAGGATCGGGTAGCGTATCGAACGGTACATCGGGCAGGCATAAGAGGAAGGCAGGGTATTGCTTGGCCGCATTGGTTTTCCAATCCGAATCGGAGAAGATAATGCCTTGCAAGTGGCCTGAACGTCCTACTATACGTTGCGTGTAATCCTCAAGGGAGAATTGTTTCACCTGGTGTTCTGCAAGCACGAAGAACTCATTTAGACCTGTCACTATGCCAACATCTACATCAATGACGTTTCCTGCTCGAATTAGATTAGGGTTTGCTTCCAAGGCCCGAAGTAAATCGATTTCGTGTTTGTCGAGGAAGTATCGGGTCCACTTTTCGGTGGAGTGGTCCATAGGTTTTGAGTCACTGTGGGAGAAGTTAGTATGGATGTATGATGTAAGCTCTTCAATATTGTCAAGCTCTACGGTTCTGATTCCCGTGTGTTCCGCACCGTTCCGTTCACCAAGAAACAATACTACTTCTTGCTGGATATTCTCGAATATAAGTCTCTTGAATGTGATGAGAGTAATGTTGCTGTAATAGTTGCTCAGGAAATAGCGAAGTTCTGCGGCATAGTCTACCTGTAGTAACTCTGCGGGTATGACCATTGCGAGCCGACCGTGTTTTTTCAGGAGAAGCGTCGAAGCGACGAGGAATGGGACCCAAGCATTAGTGAGACGGCTGGGGTGCAGTCCTGCCTGCTGCATCAAGTAGAATGCTATGATGCGATGCTCCTCAGCGAAGCTCTGGTATCGAATGAACGGGGGGTTGCCTATGACGGCATCGAAGAGATGATCTTTACTTAGTCGCTCTTGAGCGTACTCGAAGAAGTCGCCCACGTGAATCTGCACAGGGGAAATTGGCGCGTTCAGTTCGTGGAGGCGATTAGCAGCCTGTAGAGCTTCGTGCGGGTCAAGTTCAACTGCCTGGACCAGGTGTTCTGTAACAACGGCTGGGTCAGTACCAAGTTCAACAAGCGCTTGGACTGCGGCTTCGAGCATGATGCCATCACCGCAGCTTGGTTCCAATACTTGTGAAGTTGGGGATTGGATCGCCCAACGAGCGAGGAAGTTGGCGATAGGCTCCGGCGTGTAATAACCACCTCGAAGCTTCTGATAAGTCGCTGCGGCTTTCATTTGGGAGGCAATCCTCTGTGCAAAAAAATACTGAGCATAGTTTTGGCGCGTAGTTTGCGCTGAACTATGCTCAGTATAGCAGAAAACTTGTTCCTGGAAGGGTTTATGCCCCTTGCGCCACGAACACCTTTTCCGCTTCCTGTGGTACACTGCCGTTGTATTCGGCTACGTGGCCGCAGCGCACGCACTTCACTTTCTGGATGCCGTTGGCGTTCTGGGCGCGGCCCATGACGGTCATCAGGCCGCCGCATTGAGGGCAGGGTAGGGGGACGGGTTTGTCCCAGGTCGAGAAGTCGCATTCGGGGTAGCGGCTGCACGAGTAGAAGAGGCGGCCTTTCTTGCTCTTCTTTTCGACCATCTCGCCCTGGCCGCACTGGGGGCACTCGACACCCAGGCTGTTGACGATGGGCCGTGTGTAGCGACACTTCGGGAAGCCGGAGCAGGCGATGAACTTGCCGAAGCGACTCTCTCGGATGACGAGGGGGTCGCCCGATTCTGGGCATAGCTCGCCTGTCTTTTCGGGTTCGGGCCTGGACAATTCGATGCGGCCAACAGATTTCTCGGCCTGGGCCAGGGCGGATTCGAGGGGGCCGTAGAACTCGCTTATCACGGGCACCCATGGGCGTTCGCCGGAGGCCACTTCGTCAAGCTCTTCCTCCATGTGGGAGGTGAAGCCCACGTCCACCACGTCGGGAAAGTGCTCGACGAGCAGGTCGTTCACGGCCACGCCTAGCTCGGTCGGTATGAACTTCTTCTCGTCCTTGATGACATAACCCCGGTCCTGGATAGTGGAGAGTATGGGCGCGTAGGTGGAAGGGCGGCCTATGCCCTGTTCTTCCATCGTTTTGACCAGCGTGGCCTCGGTGAAGCGGGGCGGCGGCTGGGTGAAGTGCTGGTCGGGCCAGAGTTTGAGCAGGTCTAGAAGCTCGTTCTGGGTGAGCGGCGGCAGGGCTTCGCTGTCGAGTTCGTCTTTGGCGTCACCGTCGTCCTGGCCTTCGCGGTATACGGCGATGAAACCCCTGAACTTGATGACCGAGCCGGTAGCACGGAAGGTGTAGGGGCGAGGGGTGAGGGAATTGGGCGAGGGAGTAGTTCCCTCACCCTCACCCAATTCCCTACTCCCTACTTGGGTGGCCTTGCCCGCGCCTACATCAACCGTCGTCTGGTCGAGCACGGCGTTCGCCATCTGCGAGGCGATGAAGCGCTGCCAGACGAGTTTGTAGAGTCTGTACTGCTCCGAGGAGAGGTATCGCTTTATGTTTTCGGGGTCGCGGGCGGTCAGGGTGGGGCGTATGGCTTCGTGAGCCTCCTGGGCGCGCGGGTTCTTTCGGGCGTAGACGGGTGGGGACGCGGGCACGTACTCCGGTCCGAAGCGGGCGGCGATGACTTCGCGGGTCTCTTGTTGGGCCACGCTCGCCACGTTGGTCGAGTCGGTCCTCATGTAAGTGATGAGGCCGGTAGAGCCTTCGGGGCCAAGGTCAACACCCTCGTAAAGCTGCTGGGCGGCCTGCATCGTCTTGCGGGCGGTGAAGTTCAGCTTGCGCGAGGCTTCCTGCTGCAAGGTAGAGGTCGTGAAGGGCGCAGAGGGGCGGCGCTGCACCTCTTTGCTCTTGACGCTCTCTACAACGTATTGAGCGCCTTTGAGAGCGTCCATTACCTCCAGGGCGTCCTGCTCGTTATTTAGGGTGGCCTTCTTGCCGCGTATCTGGTTTAGCATGGCGTGGAAGGCGTCCTTTTTCTTGCCGGAGGGTCGTTTGCTCAGGTCGGCTTCGATGGACCAGTATTCAACCGGCACGAAAGCCTCTATCTCTCGCTCGCGTTCCACGACGAGGCGCACGGCGACGCTTTGGACACGCCCGGCTGAGAGGCCGCGCCGCACTTTCTTCCAGAGGAGGGGCGACAGGCGGTATCCCACCAGGCGGTCGAGCACACGGCGGGCTTGTTGCGCGTCCACAAGATTGCGGTCTATAGCGCGGGGGCTGGCTATTGCCGCCTGGATCGCGCCGGGCGTGATTTCGTGGAACTCCACGCGGTAGACGGGCTGGTTGCCGTCGCCCGCGCCCGTAACTTCCTGCACATGCCAGGCTATGGCCTCGCCTTCGCGGTCGGGGTCGGTCGCCAGATAGACGGCTTTGGCGGCTTGCACACGCTGGCGCAGGTCCTTGACGGTCTTCGATTTGTCGCGGGGCACAACATATTGCGGGACGAAACCGCGTTCGGTGTCGACGCCCAGCGTAGACTTGGGTAGGTCGCGCACATGGCCCATGCTGGCTTCGACATTGAAGTTGCGGCCCAGGTATTTCTTGATCGTCTTGGCTTTGGCGGGCGACTCCACTATGACCAGGTTGATGTTGCCCCTGAGGACGGGAGCGCTCTTGGTGTTGATTTTGGGCGCAGTTCCCACAGTCTTTGATTTCGTTGAAGCAGACGCGCTTTTGGAGGCAGTCCTGGTGGTCGCCTTAGTCGTCGCGCTTTTGCTGGTCGTTTTGCTTGTTGTGTTTCCTGTTTTCTTGGTTGTTGTTGCCATTTGTTTCCTAAAGTTTAGTTAATTCTGTGTATATCCTTTGGTTTGGCACTTTCGCAGGCGTGAAATCTGCGGGCACAGGGAATCTTACGCTCTTGAAGGGGAAGTGTCAAGCGCGGCCAGGCCAACGGTTGCACATGGGAAGGTTTGTGAACCTTTTAGTGTACGTAATTGTGTCCCTCTTTGCCTAAAATGCTACTATACGTTTTAGAGGTTTGGTAGTATAATCTAATCCTCACAACTGAATATGTTTCTATTGTCGTCAAGGGCAAGGAGGAAACCATGAACGCAAAAGGTATGATTGTTTCGACAATTGGTATCCTGATGCTGATGTTTCTGGGGGTCGCTACCCAGATAGCAGCAGAACCTTCCGGCGCAAGCCGGGCGAACGGCAAGCTCATTTCGTCGTTGCAGGCCCACAGGTATTCGCTTGATTTCAAAATAAGCGCGAGCGTGCCCCTGACTACTGCTACGCCTATTCGGACCTTTACGCTGACACCTACTCCCACACCATCGTGCTGTTTCAATGTCACGCCGGGCACATCGTCCGTGCTCTGCCTGCCAACCAACTACTATTACTACAGTTTCAGCCTCAACAATGGCTGCGCCGTGCCGACTACGGGCTTCTTCAACTTCTTCCTGGAGGTATCGCCCAACCCGGGTGGTCCCTGGACCAATTACCGCAAGCCAATGCCGACTACCCAGACATTGCAGCCTGGAAGCAACACGGTTTCAGGTTCCGAGATGGTCATTCCGCCTATTCCACAGCCTTACGATTGGTATCGCATACGAATGAGAGGGTCCGATCTTGCAGGTTGTTGGATGTTGGATATGTACGGTGGCCCTGCAAGCGTGTGCAGAGAGGCTACCCCCATTATTACGCCTACTTATGTGCCTAGTTACACACGCATACCTACGTCCACGCCTACTCCACCGCCTGGTGGCTCTCCAACAGTGACGGAGACTCCATGCCCCATGAACTTCAGCGATGTGAACCCCAGCGACTATTTCTACGAAGATGTTCTCTATCTGTACTGTCAGGGCGCTATCTCCGGTTACTCGGACGGCACGTTCAGGCCGTACAACAGCGTGACGCGAGGGCAGATAATCAAAATAATAGTGTTGGCCTTTGACATACCGATTTACGTGCCTCCCGACCCCATTTTCTGCGGGGTGCCTTCAACTGATCCTTTCTTTATTTATATCACCTCATACTTCCATTACACGGGCCAATCATGTGAAGGCGACTTCAACCCTTACGTGCATATGACCAGGGGACAACTAACCAAGGTAATTGTGCTCATAGCCTGCTGGCCTATTGATGTGACGGGCGCTCCGCACTTCTCCGATGTAACTCCGAGTGACGTTTTCTATGATTATATAGAGACCGTCTATAACAGGGGCATTATCTCCGGTTACGGCGATGGCACGTTCCGACCATATAACAACGTTACACGCGGCCAGGTGAGCAAAATAATACACCGGGCGGTGCTGCAAGGCTCTAACTGTCCGCCATACTTCACGCCCACGCCTCCTGTGCCCACGTTGGTTCCTAAAGAAGAAGGTATCGGTGGGAATCTTGATACACGTTCACAACCGCTGATAACGCCAACGCCAACGCCAACTATTGGAGGGTCATGTGGGACAGTGGTTCTACAGGAATATGCCTTCTGTAGCTCACCCTCGATTTACGCTTACGTCTTCACGTTCCTCATGCAGGCGGCCTGTGGCCCCTCGCTGACGGGGGATGCTACAGTCACGTTTGAGGTGTCTCCTAGCGAGAATGGCCCATGGGTTACTCTTGACCAGATCACTTCTACGGTGACATTACAGCGAGGATTAAATGATATAAGGGATAGTATGATCGAGCAGAATATCCCTTCTGAATACAGATGGTATCGCATCACCTATCTAGCCAGGTTCCCTGGTAACATCATCGCTTTTGATAGGACGGGACCTGATGGCATCTGCGCTGCTCAGGCTACAGTCACACCTACCAGAACGCCGTCTGGCTCACCTACCGCCACAGATACTCCATGCCCAATGAGCTTCAGCGATGTGAACCCCGGCGACTACTTCTACGAAGCCGTGCGTTACCTGTATTGTCACGGCGCTGCTATCTCCGGCTACGATGACGGCACGTTCAGGCCGTATAACAACGTTAGCAGGGGCCAGATTTGCAAGATAGTGGTGGTTGCGTTTGACGTGCCAATTGACACACAAGGAGGACCACATTTTACCGATGTGTCGCAGAGCCACCCCTTTTACGAGTGGATAGAGAGCGCCTACAATTCGGGCATCATAACGGGGTATGATGACGGCACGTTCAGGCCGTACAACAACGTGACCAGGGGGCAGTTGACCAAGATAATCTGCCGCGTGATTGGCTTGCCGCCTATAGACCCACCCGTGCCCACCTTCAGCGACGTGTCTAGGGACAGTCCTTTCTACGGGTATGTAGAGGCGGCCTACTGCGCAGGGGTCATTAACGGCTAT
>JBBQIC010000244.1:0-6364 GCA_038324555.1 Chloroflexia bacterium | reverse complement strand
AACGTGGTGCCATGGCTTTCTGCCGCATTCGCGGCTACATCTCCACTTTGCGTAAGCACCGTCTTCATGTGTTGAGTGCCCTTGTCCAGCTATTTCGCGGTGCTCCTATCATGCCTGCCAGGGCAGGCTGAGTAGTTACGACAAAGCTTCCAAGACCAAGTAAGCCTGAGAACCAAAGTAACAGAAGTATAGCACTGGGCCTTTTTACTCTTGATATGTACGGCAAATTACCGTACACTATGGTAGCTATTCACGATAGTTCGATCAGCATACGATGTATTTTATAGGAGGTGTTCTTATGAAACAACATGCAGGAGCTTCTAGGTCTGTAAAATCTGAGCGATTAGAAGCTCGTGTCACCACAGATCAGAAAGCGATACTTCAACATGCCGCGGCACTCCGTGGACTCTCTCTTACTGATTTCCTGGTCACGAGCGCACAGAGCGCAGCAGAGAATATTATTCGTGAGCATGATATTATAACGTTGTCAGCACGCGATAGCGCCGCATTTGCGGAGGCTTTGCTCAATCCGGGCAAGCCAAACGTAGCGTTACAGGATGCGCTTGCCCGGCATGACGAAAAAGTCATAAGCCAGCAGTGACGTCCAAAAAATATGTTGTTGAGCCGCTCGATACGCATAAACACGACCGGGCGACTTTCTCTTGTGGCGTAGCTACTCTGGATGCTTATCTGAAGACCCAGGCCAATCAGGAGGGTAAAAAGAAGATTGCGGTAACCTATGTCCTTGTCGAGCAGGACACCGCAGCCATAATCGGGTATTACACAGTAAGCGCAGCGTCTATAGAAACAATCCGATTGCCGGAAGAGCTTGCCAGGCGATTGCTGCGATACAATGCGCTGCCCGCGATGCTTATTGGCAGACTCGCGGTTGACCAGCATTATCGTGGTCAACGATTCGGAGAATTGCTCCTTGTTAACGCGCTCAAGCGGTGTTCAAACATCTCTCAAGAGATTGGGGCAATGGCGGTACTCGTGGATGCAAAGGATGAAGGCGCTGTTCAGTTTTACGAGCGATATGGCTTTCGACGTTTTATAGACAGACCCATGAGCCTATATATGCCTATGGAAGAGATTCGACAGCTCACGTAGAAAAAGCTCAATCCCGCCAGGTCTTTTCCGCGCGATACTCATTCAAATAAACCTTGCACGCATCGCAAAGCGTAACCTCTGCCGGGCGCTTGTATACGCCCTTGCGCGTGCGGTAGCGGTAGTTATATTTGTGTCTACTGACGTGCTGCGGGCAATAGGAAAGCCCGCATCTCTCGCATCGTGCGTAGAACGGGTTCGGACACTCGTACCACCCGCACAGATTCTCCTCCGCGTTGCGCCGCCCTGCCTCTTCCCGCCGCTCGATTTCTACCTGCTGCGAGGCCTCTGCCTGCAACTTGGCCCGGTAGGCGCTGCTGCAAAGCCTGCACACAGACTCCTCCGCATTGCCATGCTGCGCACAGAAGTGGCGGCCACAGATCACACACTGCGCCGCCGGCGCCCGAAAGCAAACCGTTATACAACTTTCACATCGTAAAGCCATGATTCCCTATCTCGTGAAACGTGAAACGTGAAACGTGAAACGTGAAACGTGAAACGTGAGTATTATAACGCATCACGTTTCACGTTTCACGCTTGCGTCTCCACGCCGTTGCTGCGCCGTGCGACCCGCTCCTTGCCGACGTGTGGCAGGTCGTAGTCGCGGTAGAGTTTGGGAAGCATATCTTTAGGCGACCAATCGTGCCACGAGCCGTACTTCCCCTGGTAGTGGTGCAGGGTCTCGCCCACTTCATAAAAGAGAAGCTGGGCAACCCGTAGGCCCACCGGAAGGATCGCCTGGGCGTGGCTGTGGTTGGTTATCTCCATAGTCCATTTCGAGATATACCCGACGTCTCCCACCCCTGCGCACTTGCACACCGACAGGCACGAGCGTCCGATGCTGGACCGCGACCTCATAGACGTAGTAAATCCATTGCGTCCGCCAACGACCTCCTCGGTATGCGCCAGGATTGTATCCCCAGGCCGAATACTAATAACTCCATCCTCAGCGAAATAAGGCCCCAGCCAGAAAGCACTCGAGTCCTCTTCGTCCGTAAAATTGACCGTCACCATATTGTGGTTTGGAATAAAATAGTAAGACCCAAGCCTCACGTCATACGAATTAGTCCCCAACTGCCGAGCCTCAAAAGGCTCGATAATAATATTCCCCAACTCCATCTCTTCTTTGATGCGCTTATCAGATAGCAACATACGTCTCTCCTTTTCTTCGAGTTTTGAGTTTTGAGTTTACGGAAGACTAACTCAAAACTCAAAAGTCCTTATACGCCCAATCGCCCGCCTTCGCTTCCCGCACGACCCGGTTATATACCTGCTCCGTCATGCCTGCGATGCGGGACCAATTGAATTGGGAGCGCACTACCCTGTCTGCGTTCTCAGCCCTCTGCCGCGACCACTCTGGATTCTTGAGCGTGTGCAGTATCCCCCAGGCCAGCGAGTCGGGGTCGTTTGGGTGGACCGTGATGCCCGTTACGTGCAGGTCAACCACCTCCGGCAATCCGCCCGCTTCGCTGACCACTACCGGCGTACCTGCGGCCATCGCTTCGAGCGCCACTATGCCGAACGGCTCGTACAGGCTCGGAAACACGGCGCAATCGGCCACCTTGAACAGGGCGTCGCGCACTTCGTCGGATATGCGCCCTGTGAACATTATATTATCAGCTACCCCCAGGTCGTAGGCTTTTGCACGTAAATCGTTGGCATATCCACCCCCACCCGCCAGTACGAACTTCACATCGGGCCACTCCCTCAGTATCTGAGGCGCGGCGTCTATCAGCACCGACAACCCCTTCTCAGGGACCATTCGCCCGACGTAGTAAACAATTGGTTGGTTGGGCTGCGCAAACCCCAACCGAAACGACGCCAAATCTATCCCTTGGAGCGCATCGAAACGCCTGGGGTCCACGCCGTTCGGTATCACATCTATCTTCTCGAGTGGCGCGCCAAAATAGTTGCGCACTTCCCAGGCCATATAGTGGCTGCATGTAATTATCCGCCACGCTTCGTAGGCGAGCCACCATTCGGCCTGGTGTATTGCGCGCTGCATCTCTTCCCACAAATGCCCCCTGTTGCGGCCCATCTCGGTTGCGTGTATCGTCGCCAGCATCGGCAGATTGAAATCATGCTTGATGGCGATAGCCGCGAACCCACTCAGCCAATCGTGATTATGTATCAGGTCGAAGCCACCCTCGTGCCTGATAAGGTGCGCGCAGAACTCCTCTATCCCTATATTGTCATGCCACGTATTGGCGAAGAAATCGCCCCCATTATTCCCCGCCTCTATCCTGTACACGGAACTGCCGTTCTTTGCGGGCGAGCCATCAGGCATGGGCAGAGGCTCTTTCCACTCCCCGCCGTTCAACCTGGGCACCACCAGATGCACCTCAACTCCGTCAGCCACAAGCTCCGGCACCAACTCCACTACATGCTTCCCCAGCCCCCCGACAATATGAGGCGTGTACTCCCATGACAACATAAGAACCTTCATGCGTTACCCCCTGTGCGTGAAACGTGATGCGTGATGCGTGATGCGTGATTATCGTAATTCACGTTTCACGTTTCACGTTTCACGTAGTTCTTTCCCAAAGAAGTTCATCGTCTCCGAAGTCTGGCGGAAGCCGAAACCCCTGTAGAGGCGATGCGATTGGACGTTCGTGGCCTGCGTGGACAGGGCGACGGAGCTTGCGCCTTTTTCCGCCATCAAGTGCAAAGCGTTTGTAAGTTGCGCGGCCCCGAACTTGCGGCCCTGCTGCTTCGTGACTACCGCCAGTCTATCCAGGTGTCCCCAGCCCTGATATATCGTGAAAGAAGCATAACCGACCGGCTCCCCCTCAAAAGAGGCGATATAAGCGTAAACCCCCGGCATCTGCAAATAGAATTCAAACTCGGTGCGGCTGTTCCACCACAACCAGGGGAAGGAGTCGTGATCAATATTCAGCAGCAAATCGAGGTCCGAGAGGTTCGCAAGCGAGAATTGCATGGTAGGGAGTAGGGTGAGGGATGAGGGAATAGACGCTACTCCCTCATCCCTCACCCTACTCCCTATTTCTCCTTTCAGCGATCTCTCAAAGAAGACGATACTCTCTACCTTCTCAAAACCGAGGTCCATATATAGCTTGATCTGGTCCAGCCAGGACTCGGTGTTGAGTAGTACGAGGCGATAGCTATTAGACCGCAGATTGTCCAACATCATGCGTATCATCTGCGCTTTATCCCGGCGGGCGGTGACTTCGCTGATGTTGGCTATATCTTCGCGGTTGCGCCATGGTTCGGACACGATATACTCGCCCGTTTGTGGGACCCATAAGGCCATGTTGGGGTGGTTCGCCAGGTGCCTGGAGAGCGTTGTAGAATTGAAGCGGCTCAACCAAGATAATCGTAGGTTGCGCACATCGCCTGGAGTCAACAGGTGAATATCCGGGCCATCGCTGCCTGCTGGTGGCCCCAGGCGCAGCCGTGCCCTCAATTGGTCTATGCTTCCCATGCTCAACTACTTTTGTCCCGCCAGCCGCACGTCTTTCAGGCTCAATATTCCCATCGGCGTAACTTTGAAGTTCTTCACGTATGGCTTGACCAGCATATATCTCACCGAATGGTAAAGTGGCACAGCCGGGTAGTCTTTGAGCACCCGCGACTCGATGTCAGCGTACATGCCCATGCGTTTGGCGTTGTCCGCTTCGACCGCCGCCTTGTTGAGCAAATCGTCTACCACCGGGTTCCGGTAGCCCATATGATTCTCCGGCGACGTTGAGCGGAACAGCGTCCCCAGGAAGCTCTCCGGGTCAGGGTAATCAGCGCCCCAGGCCAGGGTGAACATTGAATACGAATGGCTGTCCAGCCCCTGAAGAAAATCTGACCACTCGACCTCGTGTACTTCAAGGTCTATGCCGAGGGTCTGGCTGAACACGTCCTTGAGCATCGGCCCAAGCGAATCGCCGCTCGTCCACAAACGCAATCGCGGCAGGCTCGCCACGTTCTTATACGTGGACTGCTGTATCAACTGGCGCGCCAGCGTTACGTTATAGGTCTCGCCCACCGCAGGGCCTTTGTACCCGCCCATATCTGGGGGTACGAACCCCTGTGCTTGCCTGACCCTTGATTGGAACATGACGCGGGCGATCTTTTGCCTGTCTATCACCAGCGAAAGCGCCTGCCGTATCTTGGGGTCGTCAAAAGGCTTCTGCCGCAGGTTGAAAGCCAGGTACGTCACCGACAGGTCGGGCACCGTCTGCAACTCCGCTGACATCGGCTCGTTGCGGTCAGACACCCGGTCAATATCTCCGACAGGCACGTCGGTAACGTCCAGGCCGCCCGTTTCGTATTGCTGCAACCCGCCCTGGGCGTTAGCTCCCATCCAGATATTGACGCCTGCCAATTGCGGCGCACCCTCATAGTATGACTTGTTAGGCGCGAGCGCTATCTCCTGGTTATGCACCCACTTGTCGATCTTGAACGCCCCCGTACCGTGCGGGTCCTCGATCCACTTTGCCCCGCTCTCAACATTAGACTTCTCCACCACAAAGGCCGGTCCCGCCGTCAGCTTCGACAGGAAGTACGCTCTGGGCGCGTCTATGCTAATGACGAGCGTAGTGGTATTTGGAGCCTGGACGCCTGAGATTTCGGTGGCTTTACCGTCCAGCTTCTCATGCACTCCCACAATATCGCCCAGGTAAAGCGCCGAAGGCAACGACGATGCCGGCTGCGAACCCGCAAGCCTGGCGTCTGTGGCTCTCTCCATCGAATACTTGAAGTCCTGAGCCGTCACTTCTTTGCCGTCGGTAAAGCGCACTCCCTTGCGCAACGTGAAAGTATAAGTCTTTCCGTCGCCGGATACTGATGGAAGAGATGCAGCCATGTCGGGCGCTATCTTCAAGTTGTTGTCATAGGTCACGAGGCCGCTAAAAAGCTGGCGTATCACGAACAGCGAATACGAGTCGGTGGCGAGCGCCGGGTCCAGCGAAGGCGGATCGCTTGTCTCCCCTGCGATATTGAGCGCGCCCGTATTCGCGCCTGACGGTCCGCCGCCAGGGTTGCTTTGCCCGCCACTCACGGGCGTCTTAGCCGGAGAGGCATCCGAAAAAGGCCAGCACCCAGTAAGCGTCGGCAACACGACAAGAAGCACGAGCGCAACTCTCCAATAGCGCGAAGCTGCATAGCGTTTCACGTTCAAATTATGCAATGGGTCAAGCAATGAGGAAATTCCACCTTCGATGGGGCATTTGCGCGTATTGTAGCACCCCCAGGCGTAAGGGTCAAGGTTCACTTTGTCCCTTCCACCCAACAACAACTGTGGATAACT
>JBBQIC010000243.1:0-6370 GCA_038324555.1 Chloroflexia bacterium | reverse complement strand
CGTGGTTTCGGCGGTGGGACGCGGCGCGGGCAGCTTTACCTCTTCCGGGGGCCGTGGCATCTCAACGGGCGGTGGCGGTATTAGATGTTGCGGTATCACCGTCGTGTTGTCAAAGATGATATGCGGCATATGCTGGACGGGTGGAGAGATAGGCATGGGACGCAAGTCTATCATAGTGTCCATTATGATGCTGCTTCTATCCGCACGCTGCGAGGCCCGGTTTACCAGCGAATCGGCGTATTCTTTGGCGGCGTCAGGGTCCAGGCTCACAGCCTGGGTATTGAGACGGTCTTTGAACGTATGAGTGTTCTCTCCAATGCCTGCATGGTAGGCATGTCCCGACTTGGTTGTGATGAATTCGCCGTTGGCTGCTCTGACGAAGACTGCTTCGTTTTTAGATAACGAAGCCTCGATCTTGGGTATCAGGGCAGTGAGGCTGACGCCCGCCATAGGGCCACCCTCTTTGGTGAGCACTTTGGCTATGCCTTCGGCGCTCATGCGTATGGGCGCATTGGCGCCGAACAGCATACCCTTGCGCTTCATCGCCTCAAAGGCGTGATTCGCTATCTGCTGATCTTCTTTTGTCCCTATGAACGCCAGTTGCGTTTCAGTCTCCATTCTTCCCTTGTGCTCCTTTTATGGCCTTCTGTATCTACGTTGGCGACGGCAACCAAAGGACGAAAGACGAAGGATTACAGCGTCTTCCGTTACTTGGGAGTTTTAATGCCTCGGTCTTCGCGCAACATTTCGAGATAGCGGCGGGCCAGTGACGCGACTGTCTGCGGGCGTCCCGAGCGCCGCATCCAGTCAATTAAGCGTTCCATCTCGCGCATAGTTATGCTAATATCATTTGCTGCCAATTATTTATCCTCTCGCACAAATTGTATACGCCATAGTTATTTTACAGGAAAGCGTGCTTATGCGCAAACGGCTGAGTAGGGAATGGGGTGAGGGAATAGGGTGAGGGAATAGGGTGAGGGAATAGGGTGAGGGAATAGGGTGAGGGAATAGGGTGAGGGAATAGGGTGAGGGAATAGGGTGGGGGAATAGGGTGGGGGAATAGGATAAGAACTATTCCCTCACCCTATTCCCTACTCAGCGAGCGCGATAGGGTTGAAGTTGGTATTGCGGTCGTATACGTCTATGCCTTCGGTGCGTTTGAGGTAACCGACTACAAGGTAGGTGAGAGGGGTGGCTGCTATTTCGTAGAGGACTTTGATTGTCCACTGGGTGAGTATAGCGGTTGTCAGGTCGAAGTTGGGCGGGCCTGGCAGGCCCAGGTTCGGCAGGTTGGCGAAGGCTAGGGTGATGAAAACCAGGGAGTCGAGGCCCTCGCCGACTATGGTCGAGCCTATGGTGCGGGTCCACAGCCACCGGCCCTCTGTGGCTATCTTCATGCGGGCGAGCACGAACGAGTTGGCGAACTCGCCTATCAGGTAGGCTATGAAGGAGGCCATGAGCAGGCGGGGAGCGAAGCCCAGGATGGCGTTCCAGGCGGGTTGGTCTTGCCAGAAGGGCGCGGCGGGCCATAGTCCTGCCACCCAGATAGCGCCCACTACCACCAGGTTGCACAGGAAACCCAGCCATATAACGCGGCGGGCGCTCTTGAAACCATATACCTCGGTCAGCACGTCGCCCAAAACGTAGCTGAGGGGGAATATTATCACGCCCGCAGGCACGAACCAGTTGCCTACGGCTATTAGTTTGACGGAGATGATATTGGCGGATACAAGGCAGGCTATGAATAGACCTGTCACTGCGACGAATAAAGTCGAGTAGGTTTTTAGGGCCGGGCCGCTTTCTCTCAAGATAGGTTCTCCTCCTGATAGAGAGTTTTGTTATTTCGGACGATGGACGATGGACGACCGAATCACTCTCGTCCATCGTCCATCGTCCATTTTATAACAATGTTAGCAGGCTGTCTATTTCGTCTTCGGTGTTGTAGAAGTGTGGGGAGACTCTTACACGGTTGAGCCTGACGGCTATGATTATGTTGTCGGCCAGGGCGCGGGCCAGGATGTGCATTGGGTCGCCTTTGGCTTTGAAGCAGACTATACCTGAGCGATCCTCTGTGTTGGGAAGGCTGATGAGCTCGTAACCCTTGTTGAGGAGTCCTTCGACGAGCCTGCCGGAAAGCGCAAGCACGCGAGCTTGTATGTTTTCGATGCCCACGTCCAATATCATCGCCAGTATAGCATCGAAGGCTACCAGGCCGCTTATATTGCGGGTGCTGCCCTCTACGCGCGAGGCGGAGTCTACCCAGGGTTGGCCGTAGTTGAGGTAGTCGTCGCGGTTGATTACGCTGTACCAGTTGGCGGTGAATGGATAAAGAGTGTCTAGTACATCGCGGCGGATGTAGAGCACGCCGACCCCCTGGGGACCGAGGAGGTATTTGTGCGCGCCCGCGCTTAGGAAGTGTATGCCCGCCTCATGGACGTCAAGTTTCAGGCCCCCACAGCCCTGGATGCCGTCTACGTTGAAGAGGATGCCGCGTTCGGCGCATAGCTGGCCCAGCGAGACGAGGTCGTTGCGTATGCCCGTGCCGAAGTCCACGAAGCTGACGTTCAGGAGCCGCGTGTGCCTGTCTATGGCCGGGGCTATGTCGTTGGGTGTGATGCGGTCATTGCGCCTATGGACGAAGCGGGTTTCTACGCCCAGGCGCGAGAGGCCCAGCCAGGGGTAGACGTTGGCGGGGAATTCGCCGTGTATGGTTATTACATTGTCGCCCCTTTGCCAGTCGAGGCCGTTGGCTACCAGGCTGATTGCCGTTGCGGTGTTTTGGACCCAGCCGATTTCTTCCGGGTCGGCTCCCAGGAGGCGGGCCATCTTCTCCCGCGCGTGGTCGGCTACGGGGAAGTAGTCGGGTTCGCAGAGCATCCCCATCGTGCTCTGCGCCTGCCAGTAGCGCGCGAGGGCGTCCAGGCCGGGCTGGGGCAGAGCGGTGGTGGCCGCGTGGTTGAGATAGTTGTAAGTGCGGGTGACGGGGAAGAGGCGGCGGTATTCTTCGATTTTGGATTTTGGATTTTGGATCTTGGGCCTCTTGGATTGGGATTTTAGGGTATTATACAGTAAGCATATCAATTTGCTCGTGATTCGTGATCAGGTGAGGGTATCCATCGTAGGGGCAGGCCCCGTGCCTGCCCTGTTCGTTCCTCAGGATGTTTGGGTGGTAAGGAGAGAGGGCAGGCACAGGGGCCTGCCCCTACGGGCAGTTGTTGGATGACTTGCTTATCTTATTGAGATAGGAGATAGCTATGCACGGAGAATTGAACGAGGAATATATCAGGCAAGTGTGGGCGACGTTGCCCCGATTCGTGAGGCCGACTACGTTTCACAGCACTTTTTTGTTGGATAGGGCGCTGGGCGCGGAAGTTGTGCTTGCCAGTGAGGCGTTTCAGGTGGCGGGTAGCTTCAAGTTCAGGGCGGCGTACAATCTGCTGGCACGGGTGCCGAACGAGGAAGTTATTACTGCGTCGTCGGGCAACTTCGGGCAGGCGGCTGCCTACGCATGTATGCTGCTCAGGAAGCGATGTATTGTTATTATGCCCGCTACGTCCTCGAAGACCAAGCAGGCTGCTATCAGGGCGTATGGAGGCACGGTGGAACTGATGGATATATCGGTGACGACTCGTTTGCAACGTGCCGCCGAGATGATGGAGGAGCACCCCGACGCCTTCTTTGCACCGCCTTACGACCACTACAGGGTCGTTGCGGGCAATTCGACGTTGGGGAAGGAGATTTTTGAGAAGTTGGTTACGGTGGCGGGAGGCGAGAGGCCGATTGACGCTGTAGTATGTCCTATTGGCGGGGGTGGCCTGATTTCGGGCATTATCGTGGCGCGGGACATACTGGCTCCTGACGTAGAGGTAATTGGAGCCGAGCCACTGCTGGGCAACGACGCTGCGCGGTCTTTACGCGAGGGGCGTTTAGTGTCGCTCGATCACGAGCCTATGACTATGGCGGACGGCACGCGCACTCTTTCTGTGGGGAACCTGAACTGGGAGATTATTTCTAAGGGCGTGAAGCGGATTGTGGAAGTGCCTGAGGAGAAGATCGGGGCGGGAGTGCGTACTTTGTATGGTTACGCAAACTTGAAGGCTGAACCGACGGGGGCGCTGTCTGTGGGGGCGATGCTGACGCAACCGGAGATGTTTGCAGGGAAGCGCGTTTGCTGTGTGGTTAGCGGGGGGAACGTGGATGTGGACACGTATGTGAGGGTGCTGTCTGAGCAGCAAACGTGATTACAGTTAAGAAACCGCAAAGACGCAAAGACGCAAAGATTACATAACTCACGTTACGCAACTGTGGAGATATATCAGGCACAAGACCGAAGGTAAAGAGGGGAACGAACCCACTAACCCGTGTCATTCTGAACGGAGTGAAGAATCTCTCCGTTTACCCTTATGTTGGAGAACAGTTTGTGCCCAAGCATCCACGCCTATGACGAGATTCTTCACTGCGTTCAGAATGACACGGGTTAGTGGGTTCGTTCCTTCGATAGAGTGCGTAACATGAGTCCATAAATATTCTTTGCGTCTTTGCGGTTTCTTATTCGAGGTTTGCCTTGCTGCCGAAGATTTGTGGGGGTGACCGAAGCAGCTGTGCCGCTACCCACACCCACAGACCGATCACCAGCCAGGTACCCATGCTGCTTGCTGTGAGGGCAAGTATGGTGCTGCTGGGGATTGTCATGTTTGCGATGGATAGCCAATCGGCGGGACGGTGGAGGAGCACTGCCGGGGCCAGGATTAGTGCTGCTCCGTAGAGCAAGGCACGCCTGCTTGAAGGGGTGTGTTCTTGGAGCTCGTGGGCCAGCCACCAGGCTCCCAGGAGGGCGAGGATGGGCACTGATAGGTCTATCAGATGGTGCAGCCATGTGCTTCCTGAGACGAGGTGGATGGTCAGAAGGACTAGTCCGACTTCCAACAGGAGGCGTATGGTGCGTGCCTGCTTGGTTGGGACGGTGGGGTAGCGTTGAGCGGTCCACAGGACGGTTATTGTGGCGGTAAGCGTGAGAAGGTTTGCGAGCCAGGTGAGGACGGGGCGCAGGCTCTCGTTGGCGATTATTTGCATGTTGGGCACAGTGGGGTCGGTGGCGGGGAGGGTGGCGCGGGAGATTAGGGCGTTGAGGCTCTGGTTGTCGAGGTAAGGGAACGCCTGGCCGAATAAGGCAGGGAACTGGGTGAACCAGTAGTCGGCTGTGGAAGGAGTCAGTACGAACAGGAGGCCTTGCAGGGCCAGGAAGCCAACGGTGGCTATTGTGGCGACGTTGCGGGGACCACGCCACCAGAAGTAGGCTATAAGCAATACTGGGAGCACTTTGATGCTTGCGGCCAGGGCCAGCAGCGCGCCTGCGCCAAGTGTGAAAGCGGTAATTGGCGCTATATAACTTGACATAAATCGAGATGGAATGGAACGGTCCTGCGCGGCTGGTTCTACGTCTGATGTGCGGTCCATGTGCGCAACGAGCCAAAGCGCGCCCACGATTAGCGCGAGGACGAGACTGTTCGATTCGCCTACCTGGATTTCGTCCTGAAGAGGGACGGTGAGGAGGCCGAGAAAGAGTACGCCTGTTGCGAGCGGGCGGATCCGTTGCGGCAGCAGATTGACGAGCAGCACACCCACTATGAGCAGGCAGATGTGTTGCAACAACTTCCAGGCAATGGTCGCGGCGCTGGCCGATAGTAGAGAAAGGGGAATCACCAGGATGCCCAGTAGAGGTGGATAGACGTAAGGCGGGGAGATGCCTGCCGTGTAGATGTCGCTGCCCCTGCGCAGGACCTGGGCTACCGCATAGTAGACGTGGAAGTCCACTCCTATCCAATTGCCTTCCTTGACGAGGCCGCCGTTGAGCGCCCAAAAGAGGTAGCCTACTATTCCGAAGCCTGACATCAGGCCACCCGCCAGCCTAATAGCCGTGTCAAGGGGCGCAGACGGTTGGTGTTGGGGGGTTTGGACGTTGTATGCGTCGGTCGGTATCATCTCAGGGAGAGGCGGAGGAGATAGTAGGACCCCACCAGACGCTACCCGCGATAATGATGTATAAACCGATTAGGGCAAGACCCTCCAGCCAGGTAGATTCGCCGTCGTAGACGATTAGCTCTCCCAGCACAGCGGTTACGGCGAGAGCGGCTATCAGCAGAACGGGCAGCACGAGGGTCAGGTGGGTATTGGTCGGGTTGCTGATGAACTGGCTGATAATCACGAGGGCGGGGGTGAGGGCAAGGGCGACCTGGAGGCTGCTGTTCAGAATAAGACTGATGGCAAGATCGACTTTGTTGCGTATAGCCATCTGCACGCCGACCATGTTTTCGACCGCATTGCCCGCGATGGCTACTATAACCAGGCCCGCGAATGCTTCGGAGATGCC
>JBBQIC010000242.1:0-6378 GCA_038324555.1 Chloroflexia bacterium | reverse complement strand
CCGGTAGAGTATCGGGGCCGCAGCCACCAGCGCCCGCCTCTTAGGTAGGGACCAGTCCGCGCCTTCGTCCAGGTCCACCCAGAAAGCCAACCAGTCGAGTAGCTCTTTGGGCGCGGTGAACGGGTCGAAGTAGTAGGGCTGGTTGTCCACCATCAACTGGATAGGAGTCAGCACGTCCTCGAATATGCGCAGGAAGCGACCAATGAAGGGATCACTTGAGTATATTGCAGGCAAGAACTTCAGCAAGGAGGACGCAACAGGCTCCTCCTCCTGTATCACAATAGGCGGCCCATGCCCATTGGTCCCCGGCTTGCGCGGCACAAGGGACACGCCTCCACTTATTTCTGGCGCTTGCGTCATTGTGTTTTAGCTCCCACTTTGCTGACGATAGACAATTGTTTCCATCGTCCATCGTCCATCGTCCATCGTCCATCGTCCATCGTCCATCGTCCATCGTCTATCGTCCATCGTCTATTTCACCACCACCACATGTCTAAACGAGGCCAACAGGCCGTTGGGGGGACAGGTTACAGTGCCTTGTACGGCGGTGCGCGCGCCGGTTTCGGGGTCGGCTACGAAGAAGCGAACGGCCTCTACGTACTCCACGCCGTCCACACCCTGCACGAGGGCCGTTACTTCCGACTGGAACAGGTTGCGCTCCCAGGGCCAGCCTTTGCCGTCCGGCCCACCGTGAACGGGGTTGATCAGGCGATAGAGATGGCGCTCGACAGTCTCACGCAACTCGTCTGCCTTGATGTTCTTGCGCCTCCGAGCGTCCACTTCTACGCTCACGAAGCGATACACAGGCGGCTCGACCTTGATGCTGGATGTGATCAGGCGGCGGGCGTCCAGGTACTGGGCTACTTCGGTTTGGGCGCGAGTGCTCAGGCGCAACTCGCCGGGCGGTATAACCGTCTCTTTGTGGCTGCTGGCGGGGACTATCAACACTCTGGACACTGCATTCCCTGCTGACACCTGGTCGGGCGATGGAGGAATGCACCTGGCGCGGGCTACCTCCGGCGTGGCTTGCATCGCCAGGAACTCGAAATCGTCTATCGTCACGGCTCGTGATCGGGCGCGCAGCAGCTTAGGCCCCTGTATCATGGCCTGTTCGAGGCTCTCGGCGTCTTCGCCGCCGGTAGCGGGACGATTATTAGTGACAGCAGCCACAAATGGGATGGACGACTTGAGCACCGTGATCCGGCTCGCGCCCACGTTACCCCTGACGCCGCCGCCCGTGCGGTAGTTGGTGAAAGAGAGCAACCTACCCATAGGCGGGATAGCGCCATACTGCTCCTCGCGCCCACCGGCGTCTCTCAGCGTGGGGCCAAGCCGCAGTATCCCTGAGAGGCTGTCCAGGGTAAAGTGGCGGTCGTCGGGTTTCGAGTCTCCGAAGTCCTGCACCTCTTGCCACTCTTCGAAATTACCGCCTTCTTTCTCGACGATCAAGGTTTCGCCGGGACGACGCTCCAGAACGGGCGGGTAATTCAAGCGAAACTCTTGCCCGGACACCCCGTTCGACCGCCCCACGTCTTCGTGCCGAACATGCTCCACCTGGCTCACGGGCGCTGTACCTCCCAGCGACTCGACCCTTACCTCGCGTATGCGTGGCGACCTGGTATAGTTGGCCTGTTTGCGCTCTGCGGGCGTCGAATGGCAGCACAGCCAGAAAGCCTGGAAGCCGTTTACGGGAGTAGAGGCGGCCCCAAATGGCACATGGACGATTACTTCTCCCTCTTTGTTGAGAGCCTTTGTCGTATCCAGTTCGGTATACATCGGCAGCCAGCTTCGGGCGATGCCGTCCCAATACTGCCACTGGTACGGCGGGTCGTTCGGGTTGACGCCGATGGCTCCTATGGGCACGGGGTCAATCGTGAAGCGCAGTATGTGGCCGTCCAGGTTTTCGTGGAAACCGAAGTATAGCCCGTCGGCGGGCTGAGGGGGTTCCTGGAAGATGCCGGTCTTGTCAAAAGAACCTTCGCTGATGACCTTCATGTAATCTATGAATTGACCCTCGGCTCTGCTCGATGCTATTTGGGCGAGAGTCGGCACGTAGATATTCAGGTCGCGGTCGGTGGCGAAAGATATGGAGTTCTGCGACTCGGTGCGCACCGTTGCCACCTCGGTGCCTAGCGGTATTGTGACAGTGTCGGGCTGCGGCCCACTCAGGTAGAAGGTAACGTCGGTTCGGGCAGACTTAGGAGGGTCTAAACGGAGGCCAAGCATCTCCAACCAGCGTAAAAAGTTGCGCTCCGGCACTCTGTTTATGCGATAGAGCAACACATCCACCATATAGGCGAAGAGTTCTATCAGCGTCACACCGGGGTCGGAAACGTTGTGGTCGGTCCATTCAGGGCAGTAGCGGGGTATCAGTTTCTTGGTTTCATTTACCAGGTCCTGAAAGGTCCGGTCGTCTAGCTTGGGAACAGGCAGTACCATGCTCTCTCCTAAGTTTCAAATTATGAAGTAAGAATTATGAATTATGATCGGCTACGTCATAATTCATAATTCTTACTTCATAATTTATTCGGGTCGAATAATATAGAACGGGTAGACAAGATTGCGAACATCGTTGGTGGCCCTGATGGCGTAGGTGATGTTGATGAGGAGTATATTGTGATCATCGTTGTCGGACCCTATCTTAACATCTACAAGTTCCACTCGCGGCTCCCACCAGCCAATTGCCTCTCTCACATGGGTTTTTACAAGGCCATGAGTGGTCGCGTTGTTGGGCGCAAAGACCAGGTCGTGTATCCCGCAGCCAAAATTAGGCCTCATATGGCGTTCGCCCTTGGCCGTGCTCAGGATAATCCTGATCGACTCCTCAATGTCCGTCACTTGATGTGAGAGGGCGATGCCTCCGCTAGGGCTTATCCGCATAGGGAACGCCCAACCATTGCCCAGAAAGTCTTTGTCGTTCATGCTCACCCTTGCCTGAATTATGAAGTAAGAATTATGAATTATGAGTAGGGGATTCATAATTCATAATTCTTACTTCATAATTCAGTTTATGTTGACCATCGCACCCTTGACATTGGTTATACCGGAAGACTGCACGTCCACGCCTGCTGTGCCCTGTATAGAGATTTTACCAGCTTGCGCCTGTATCGAGATATTGCCGCTTTGGGACTGCAAATCGAGATTGCTCATTGACTTGACAGTGAGCTTACCTGTTTCGGCGTTTACGGTGATGTTGCCCGTTTTTGATGTGACTTCGACATCTTTGTTGCATTCTATTATGATCTTCGGGTCGGGCGTGGTGATAATCTTGATGAAGTTTTGCTCGGTCTTATCAACAATCGTTATGCCGCGCGTATCCTCATCTGTATCATCGAACATGATCTCGTGGCCCTTGCGGGTCCTTATAACACGCCGGAGCGTTTGGCTGCCAGTTACCAGCTTACCCAGAGGTTTTGGGTGCTTATCTGAGCCGTTCCACACAGCGCCAAGCACGTAACCGTAGTTGGGGTCGCCATTCAAGAAGGCCACTACCACTTCATCGCCCACTTCAGGAAAGAAGCATATGCCCCGGTCCGACCCGGCCATGGGGGTTGCCAGGCGGCACCACCAACTTTCGGTGTCGTTCAGCATGGGGAATTTGACTTTGACGCGCCCCAGGTCGTCCGGGTCATTGTTATTGGTGACAAGGCCGACCATGACGCCCAATGCCGTAGGCTTGCCAGCATTGCCGCTACCACCCATGGGAGAACCTTTGCCTACCTGGAGTAATCTGCTTATACTCATATTATCAGGGCCGCCGCTGCACCAAAACCTTGTAGAATAGCCCTTCTGGCTATAGCTATGAATTGACCTAGTCACCAGGTACTGACCCCCGAACCTTTCGCCCACGCCGCCTATCTCTACGGCGGTTCCCGCGCGAATTGTGGGGTTGCCCCCGGTTTCGGCTTCGGCCTGGACGAAATTGCCCGCCCTACTATCTAATACTGCTTTAGCCAGCCTATCAGCCTCTGTTTGGCTTACCACAGGTTGGTCCATCACCTCTACTTTACCTGGTTTTGAGTGGGCTAAACCCGCTAAACTGCCTCCTGTTTTGCCATTATAGGGACGGTTCTGCAAGGTGTATGTGGGAGAAGTAGCCTGGCCCACGATCTTATCTTTCTTCTTTGGGTCCCACCCGTAGACCTGGACTTCCGATACTTGTTCAACCGTGCTCATGCGTGGGCGGAACCGGCTAAGGGTGTCGCCCCATACCAGCGAGGCTCCTAGAGGTGGAGAGGGCGGGGACTGCTTGAAGCATAAAGTATCGTCATCAACATACATCTGATAGCCGATACGCAAAGCGCGCTCCATGAGAAATTCCCAGTCGGTCTGGTTGGCCTGCATCAAATAATCGTAAACCACCTGCGTCTCGTCAACCGACGCCTTCAGACCCCCACCCTGTGCAAGTTGCGCAGCCAGGTCTGTGTCTTTCACTTGCAGATAAGTCTTGGTTTTGCGCTCACGGTTCATCTTGTGTGAGCGGTCATAACCGCGTATCGTGATGGTCGGTCGCCCATCGCTTGTGAGGTCAGGTTCTATAGAGGTTATTTCACCAATGATTAGCACCTCTGGGTCGGGCTGCGGACCAGTATTCGGCTCCCTTAGCTGGACTGTGACCTTTATTTTACCTCCCAATTTGTAAAAGTCTGCCTCCAGATCCTTGAGATCGGGATCATGTACTTGTATTGCGAACATGTCGGGGAGATACTGCGAGTCATCAACCTCGACACTGAGCATATTACTCGCGTGTTCCAGGTCCAGGTCGTGTCCATTCAGATTTATTATAAAGTGATCAAGGTGTTTGGTAGGCACGGTATTACCCTCTTTGCGTGAAACGTGAAACGTGAAACGTGAATTACGATAATCACGCATCACGTTTCACGTTTCACGTTTCATTTCACGGGCGCAAGCAACAATCTTTGTCCAGCCTGGAGCCTGGTGGGGTCGTCAAGGTTGTTTGCGGTGGCAAGGCGACGCCATACATTCGCATCGCCGTATTCCTCAAAGGCTATCCAATCTATGGTCTCGCCATCTTTCACGATATGGACTTTATGGCCGTAGGGGCCTCCCGAAGTTGGATTCTGGGCAGGATACTGCATCCCGTCCGCCGCCTGCAAGAAGTTAATCGTAACCCTCGCCCGCACAGGAGTGCCGTCCGGTTTGAATAGCGTGAACTTCTGGGTCATCTGGGTGATAACTGCCTGGAAGCTCCACATCGTCCCCCATCTGAACTCCACCCTGGGTGGTTCGCCTGTACGGGCGTTGGAGTTTCCCGTTTGCTTCTTTAGCCGCATCATCTTTGCGAGTTTCTCGGTGATCTCCCGAACGTCCTGCCCCCCGGCTCCCTCATTGGTGTCGAAGAGCAATTCCATAGTCAGCGTGGTGGGCGCACTCGACTTGAATGTGGGCGGTACAAAAGGTTTGTCGCTCGTGAGAGTTGTCGGGTTTGGATTCCAGTTGTTCTGCTTTACAAATGTATATTCTTGGGGGCGGAAGTGGCATGTGACCTCATTCGCTCGATCTGGAAGGTCGCTGATAGTAGCTGTTGCTATACTCATGTGCTGGAAAGCCGCCAGGCCGTCAGAAGGCATCGTTTTCTCCTTTATTGAAATATAAGAACGTTGGAACGTTGGAACGTTGGAACGTTGGAACGTTGGAACATTCACCAGTTGCGCTCGCGCTCTATCTGGAGCTTGCGCCGGATAATTGCGTAGACCGAATCGGCCAATTCTTCCAGGTCTTGCTGCTGGTTAGAGCCGTCATGGTGTTCTTCAGCATGTTCCTGGGTTGGCTGTGGAGTAATAGGGCGCTCCTCACCTGATAAGGCGAGGGCAGGTGTGCCACCGGAATGACCACCCACTGCGGATGATACCACATTTGCCCATGCGCTCGCTTCTCCGCCCGCCGCATCGCTTTCCCCAGAGTTGCTATCCTGGCTCTGTGCGCCCCAGTTGAATCCGGTTATCGTACCTACTACTCCATCTTCGGACTGATCATACGGGTAGGAAGGCTCAGGCTCGCGGGGAGCCTCGTATATAGGAGGAGCATACTGGCCTGGCGTGGAAGGTGTGGCTGCCCAACCACTCCAGGACGAACGCGATAAGGAAGGCCGAGGGGCGGTCGCTGGATAACCCATCGCCACACCCGCATCGCTGGATTGCCAACCTCCAGGGGTCGCAAACGTCCCGTATGGGTGCGCCAGTGGCCGTTCAGGATTTCCACCAGGCTCATCCGCAGGCTCACCTCCGTAATATTGCTGCAAGAGGGCCATGTAGTCGGGGACTCCGCTTTCTCCTTCCTCACCCATATCTTCGTCCGGCTCCGGCTCCGACCCAGAGTAGTCGCCCAGGGTCTGCGACATCTGCGAAAGGGGGCGAA
>JBBQIC010000241.1:0-6395 GCA_038324555.1 Chloroflexia bacterium | reverse complement strand
GATTGCTCCACTTACTATACCCTGCCCTTCTCCGTGCAGCTATATGATCGCACCTTCACCCACGCCTTCATAACCTCCAACGGCATCGTCCAATTCGACAGCAGCGATAACGCCTTCGGCAACGCCTGCCTGCCGGTGCCCATATTCAGCTATGCCATCATCCCGTACTGGGATGACCTGGACACCAGCCCACCCGGGCGGGGAATATTCACCAATATCACGGGCGTAACCCCTAATCGGATGCTTAATATCGAGTGGCGCGCTACCATCCTGGGGGGTAGTAGCCCCCTCGCCAACTTCGAGGTACACCTCTTCGAGGGGCAGACCGGGCAAACCCGTTTCGAGATGGTATACGGCTCTATGGGAGTCAACGGTGCGGGCGGCACGACAGGCGTGCAGCGCGACGCGGGCGGCTTCACCCAATACCAGTGCAATCTCGGCAGCCTGACCAACGGCCTCAAGATTACCGGCATATTGCCTGTTATACCAACCGCAACTGTCATCCCCACCAGTACGCCCGGTGGAGACGCCGTCGTATCTTTGGTGCCCGATACCGTCACAACGGGTACATGCCCTGCTCCTTCTAACGGTGGGTCAACCAACGTGGGCTGCACATTTGTACTTGACATGATACTGAATGTAGGCTCCTCCCGCAGCGATGCCACTGCCCAGCAGAGTTATCTCACGTATACATATCAGCTTATGCAGAATGCTCGCGTGTCGTCTATCAGCACAAGCTGCGTGCCTACGAATACCGTGACGGGAGACCTGAACACTTTCGACGCCGCGCTGCAAAACGAAGTATGTAACGGCCCCGGCCCGTGTAATTTCCGTGGTGACATCGCTCAACCGGGGTCGTTCGCGTTCGCTTCCGGTGCGCTTTCCAATTGCCCTACAGGCTGCGGCGGAATATTCCGTGTGGCCCAGGTGGGCGTATGCGCCTCCACGCCCGGTACAGCGCGGATGCATTGGCAGTTCTACCCAGCATATCCCCTTATCCGAGATACCGAGGTAGTAGCCTTCAATGGCGACCTGATACACAACCAGGCGCTATTCGCCGACTATGTAGTCACTATCAATGGAGCAGCGGGGACTAACACACCTGTTCCCACAGTTGTGGCAACCCTTACCCCTACCTATACTCCTACCTTTACTCCTGTTCCTGTGCGGACATCCACCCCCATTAACACTTCTACTCCTGGTGGGGCAACTAACACTCCCACACTTATACCTGCAACCAACACACCTGTCGGAGCTACTAACACTCCTACCGTAGTACCTGCGACCAATACGCCATCTCGCACACCTACGGTGTGTACAATGGGCTTTACCGACGTTCCAGCGGGCCTCTATTGCTACAACGCAGTGCTCTATCTGACGTGCGCGGGCGCTATAAGCGGCTACCCAGACCATACCTTCCGTTCCGCAGACGATACTACTCGCGGCCAGGTGTGTAAGATAGTCGTGTTGGCGCTAGGCTGGACGACAAATACAACGGGTGGACCGCACTTCTCAGACGTGCCCGCCAGCAACATGCTCTACCCATACATAGAGACCATGTACAACCACGGCTCCTCGCAAGGCAGGATCATCTCCGGCTACACAGATGGCACGTTCCAACCGGGTAACCTGATAACCAGGGCGCAGTTGAGCAAGATTATCGTGCTGTCCAAGGATTGGCATATAGTTACGCCAACCACGCCGCACTTCAAAGATGTGCCGAACACCCATATGTTCTACAGCTACGTAGAGACGGCTTACAACAACGGCATAGTCGGCGGATACTCAGACCACACGTTCCATCCGGACGATGACGCCACACGCGGTCAGATAAGCGTAATTATCTATCGCGCATTGACCAGAATAGGGCTGCTCAGTGTTGACAAGTAGATAGTTAACAATTACCGGACGATGGACGATAGACGATGGTATTGAAAGCCATCGTCCATCGTCCATCGTCCATCGTCCATCACCCAAATATGCTATAATAAAGTTGGACCACTTGGATCTACTTGCGGGACCGAGATGGCAGACAATTCAGGTACATGCGACATGGGTCGCTGAGTACAGGTCGCCCTCGAAGCTCCCGTAAACATAGTTCGGGAGCTATTTTTATGGCGATGACGATCAACAAACCACAAATTCAACAGGCCCAATCGGCGGCCCAACCGGAGCAAAAAGCCCTCACGGGACCCATTGGCTTCATAGGCGCAGGCAAAGTGGGGACCGCCCTGGCGTCGCTCCTGCACGCTGGCGGTGTGCAAGTAGCCGCCATAGCGGGCCGCACACAAGCAGATGGTAGGCGTCCACGCTTCGCTCATGCCCTCGCCGAGGGGCTGGATAAGAAGGTTGTGTCGGATATAGCAGGCACGGTGGCAAAGTCCAGCATCGTTTTTCTTACCGTCCCGGACGATGCTATAGAACCGCTTTGCAAGCAAATAGCCACTTCTGGAGGCTGGCGAGCAGGGCAAGGCGTTGTGCATTGCAGCGGCGCGCTACCAAGCAGTATTTTGCAGTCCGCGAAGGACGCAGGTGCGTTGGTGGCCTCTTTTCACCCCTTGCAGACCTTCGCCAGCCTGGAAGCGGCCATTGCCCACCTACCCGGCTCGACTTTCGCCATCGAAGGCGACCCCGAATTGGTCTCGCAACTGGATAAGTTCGTGGAGTTGCTTGGCGGCAACGCGCTCCACCTGCATCCAGGAGAGAAGACCCTCTACCACGCCGCCGCCGCTATCGCGTCAAACTACACCGTGACGCTGGCGGCGCTTGCCTCAGAATTGTTGGTGCAGGAGGGCATAGTCCCAGATAGAGACGCCGCTCTCCACTATCTGATGCCTCTCCTTCGCGGCACAGTAGACAACCTGGACACGCTCGGCCTACCCACCGCGCTCACAGGCCCCCTGGCACGGGGCGACGTAGGTACGGTATCCAGGCACTTGAAGGCGCTGGAAGGCTGTGCTCCTGAGCTGGCCCACCTGTATCGCCACCTGGCCCGCCTCACCCTACCCCTGGCCCAGGAGAAGGGCGGCCTGGACAACCTGGATGTTGCCCGGCTCCGCGAGGAAATAGAATAATCTCTTTCAAATCGTAACTTCGTAACGATTTGAAAGAGATTATTGTGAATAAGGTCTTTTTTCCTTAATCTTCAAAAATTACAACAAGTTGTAATTTTTGAAGATTAGACTCACCTCCTCTGGAAATGGAAGATAGGAGAACGAAAATGTCAGTCGCTGAATTGCCAAAGAGTGAAACTGGTGGCAAGGCCGAAGCGCGGCAGGGTCGCATGACTACTACTAAGCTCAAAGCCATGAAAGGGCGCGGCGAAAAGATAGCTATGCTCACGGCCTACGACTATTCCACAGCACGTCTCGCCGACGAAGCAGGCATACACGCCTTGTTGGTGGGCGATTCGCTTGGTCAGGTGATGTTGGGCTACGACTCGACTGTGCCCGTCACGATGGACGATATGATACACCATACGAAGGCGGTGAGCCGAGGCGCTCACCAGGCGCTGGTGATAGGTGACATGCCCTTTATGAGCTACCACGTCAGCCCCCAAGAAGCCTTGCGCAACGCGGCCCGCTTCTTACAGGAGGCCAACGCTCAGGCGGTCAAGCTAGAGGGAGCGGCTGTCTTGCCTACGGTGGAAAGGATGATCGCCGCAGGCATCCCGGTCATGGGTCACCTGGGTTTGACACCCCAGTCTATCAACGTCTTCGGCGGGCACAAAATACAGGGCAAGACCCACGAGGCGGCAGCGCGTATGTTGCACGACGCGCTCGCATTGGAAGAAGCGGGCGTATTCGCCATCGTGCTGGAAACGGTACCTGCGCCATTGGCAGCCCTCATCTCGCGTCGGCTGACTGTGCCCACCATCGGTATAGGTGCAGGCGCTGGCTGCGACGGTCAGGTGCAGGTGGTCCACGATGTGCTCGGTTGGTATCCCGACTTCACCCCCAAGCACGCCCGCAAGTACGCCGACCTGGCCTCTACCCTCACCCACGCCTTTCAAGACTATATGCAAGACGTGAAAACGGGCCGCTTCCCCGACGATGAACACTCCTTCCCGATGGACGAAACGCTGCTGGACGGACTGGAAGTATGAGGTGAAGATTATGAAAGCAAAGGGTATATTGGCAACAGGTTTGGCTGTCGCGGGTCTTGAAGCCTATAACCGCAGTGTAACGCTTCCCTATCCCGCGCTCGAACCGCAATTGCCCGTTATGCCTACTATGTGGCAGTGGCGCTTCGGCAACGTGGCGGTATACGAGGCCGGGGACCACGCCAACCCGCCCTTGCTGATGCTGCATGGGCACAACGCCGCGGCTTCGGCTGCTGAAATGCGCGAGCCATTCGAGCGCCTAGCCGACCGATTCCACGTCTACGCGCCCGACCTCATCGGCTACGGCCTCTCCGACCGCCCCGATATTGATTACATACCCGCCCTGTATGTAGAGTTCATCGAAGACCTACTGAAAGAGGTTATACGGCAACCCACAGCGATCATGGCATCTTCGCTGACTTCGGCCTACGTCATAGAAGCCGCTTATGGCAATCCCGAATGGATCACGTCTCTGGCCCTCATTTGTCCTACAGGCGTGCGTTCGCTTACCGCCCAATCCGCAGGCGGCAGGGCCATCGAAACACTGCTGCGAGCGCCCGTGTTCGGACAGGCAATCTTCAACGGCATAGCCTCACGCCCCAGCATACGCTACTTTCTCGAAGCGCAAACCTACTTCGATGCTACTTTGGTGACCGACGACCTGGTTGAGCGGTATTACCGGACAGCCCACTTACCGGGAGCGCGATATGCGCCCTCCGCTTTCGTGTCAGGCAAACTCTATTGGGACGCCTCGGAAGCCTGGTCACGCCTCGAACAGCGCGTGCTCCTGGTCTGGGGCAAAGAGGCAAAGATTACTCCTGTAACCGATTCCGCCGCTTTCCTGGCGACCAATCCAGGCGCGGAGCTACAGGAGATTGGCGCTGCCAGCATTCTTCCCCACGACGAACAGCCCGAACAAACAGCCAACGTCATCGGAGACTGGCTGCAACAATGATAATCTTCAAGGCAATCTACCGCCTCCTGAACGCGCTTTGCCTGGCCTGTTACACCGTCGGTCTCGCCGCAGCCAGTACATTCTTTGCGAACACCCGCATAGTAGGCGTTAGAGACAGCAATATAAAGCTGCCCGCCATCGTCATTACTGTGGGTGGTCCGACCCTGGTTAGCCTGCTCAATGTGCTGAGGTCCGGCGGCGTGGGCGGGTTCATGCTGTCGCTGCTGCACCCATTCTCCTGGTCCTGGGCATGGCGGCTGACCTTTACTGCCCTCGGAGCGCGCTATATCGCCCAGGAGATAAACAGGCGTATCCACCCACCCATCAGGCCAGCAGAGGTCGTATTCAGCGAAGCTTATGATGTTGACATGCGTGAAGACATCGCCAGAGCCGAAGGGATCAACCTGGATGGCCCCAAAGGTCTCGCCTTCAGGCTGAACGAACTATATTGCCTGGAAATAACCACGCATGAGGTCCGGCTCGACAGGCTTCCGCCCCAATTTGACGGCTTTACGATAGCGCAGGTAAGCGATGTACATTACGGCGACTTCATTTCTGCCGAGTTCATACGCCGTTATGTCAACCTTGTCATTGGTCTGTCGCCCGACCTGATAGCTCTCACCGCCGACTATCAGCAATACCCCAAAGACGTGAGGCGCGCGGCGCGCATCCTGGCCCCGATAGGCGAATGGTCCTGCAAGCAGCGCGGCGGCCTGGGAGCCATAGCCATTATGGGCAACCACGATACCGCTGCGGGCACAGCCCAAGTCACGGAGGCCATAAGAAGCGCGGGCATAAGGGTGCTCAACAATAAGCATATAGAGCTAGAAAGAGACGGCGCAAGCCTTTATATTGCGGGCGTGGCCGATCCCTGGTCGCTGCGCGCGGACATGTCGCGCACTCTGCTGGACGTGCAAGAAGGCTCCTGCGTCGTCCTGCTGGCCCACGAGCCTGATTATCTGGTGAAGGCTGCCCAATTCGACGTAGACCTGCAATTGTCAGGGCATCTGCACGGAGGGCAAATAAAATTGCCGTTCATAGGCGCGATGTTAAGCCCATCGCGTTTCAACCGCCGCTACATCGAGGGTTTTTACAAGCGGGAAAACACCCTTATGTTCGTCAGCCGTGGCCTGGGCGGCCACCCTCCTGTCCGTTACGATTGCAAACCTCAGATAGCGATGCTGGTGTTGAGGAGCAGGTGACGATGAACGATGGACGATGGACGATGGACGATGGTATTGAAAGGTAAGTGTTCAGATTAGGGGTGTAATCGTAGGGGCAGGTCTCCGTGCCTGCCCTGGTGGTTTACCGCCAACATTGGGGGTACGCGAAGAGGGC
>JBBQIC010000240.1:0-6404 GCA_038324555.1 Chloroflexia bacterium | reverse complement strand
GGCGACCACAAGGGTCGCCCCTACCCGGCTATCTCCTCTACCCCCAACTCTGAACGCTTACGAAGTGAGGTGAGTTATCTGCGGAACGTAAGCAGGCGCATTCCGTTGAGCGTGACTAGGAGCGATACTCCCGTGTCGGCTGCTATCGCGCCCCAAAGGGGTAGCGCGCCTGCGAGGGCGAGGGCGAGGGCCAGGAGCTTCACCCCAAGCGAAAAGGCTATGTTCTGTCTGATTACCCGAACGGTCTCACGGGAGAGAAGCACCGCGTAATCGAGGCGAGACAGGTCGTCGCTCATCAGGGCAACATCGGCGACTTCCAGGGCGGCGTCCGTGCCCGCGACGCCCATCGCTATACCTACATCGGCGGCGGCGAGCGCGGGTGCATCGTTCACGCCGTCGCCCACCATCGCCACCGAACCGTGTTCCACCGCCAGGCGCTTGATCGCCGCCAGTTTGTCGGCGGGTAGCAATTCAGCGTAATAGTTATCTACGCCTACCTGCTCTGATATGGCGGCGGCAGTGCGCGCATTATCCCCCGTGAGCATGGCGATGTGGGACACCCCGGCGCTGCGCAGGCTCTGGACCGCGCTTCTAGCTGCGGAACGAGGGCGGTCAGCCAGGCCGATTACGCCTATCGCGCCCGATTGCGTGCCAACGATTATAGCCGTGTTCCCCTCTTCGTACAGCTTATCTAATGTTGGAGCAATCCCATCGAGTGGAATGCCGTGCTCCGCGAACAGGCGTGGGTTGCCCGCGTATATAGTCTGTCCGTCCACGTCGGCTTGCGCGCCCAGGCCGGGGAGAGACAGGAGGTTGGAGGCTTCGATTGGCTTTGAACCGTTGCGCGAAACGCGGGCTTCGTGAACCACGGCGCGCGCCAGTGGGTGCTCAGAGCGGACTTCAACTGCACCTGCCAACGCCAGTAATTTGCCGTTATCGCCGTCAAGGGCATAGACAGATACTACGCGGGGGCGGCCTTCGGTGAGGGTGCCTGTCTTGTCGAAGGCGATGGCGCGCACCTTGCCGAGTGCTTCGAGGGTGGCCCCGCCCTTTATGAGCACTCCACGCCGGGTAGCCGCGCCTATCGCGGCTACGATGCTCACGGGGGTGGAGATGACCAGCGCGCATGGGCAGGCTATCACCAGCAACACCAACGCCCTGTAGAACCAGTCGCCGAAGGGCTGCGCGAACAATAACGCTGGAAGTATAGCCACGAGCAGAGCGCCCACTATCACCAGAGGCGTGTAAATTGCCGAAAAGCGGTCCACAAGCTGCTGCGAAGGAGCGCGCCGCTCTTGGGCCTCCTCCACCATGCCGATGATATGCGCCAACGTGGTATCGCTGGCAGCATGGAGCACGCGCATAGTGAGCGCGCCGGGACCATTTATTGTGCCCGCGTAGACCTGCGCGCCCGTTGCAACGTCTACCGGCAGGCTCTCGCCCGTTATCGGCGATTGGTCAACCTGGGACGCGCCTTCGAGTACCACCCCATCGAGGGGCAGACGCTCGCCCGGACCTACCAGCACAGTCTCGCCGGGTTGCACTTCCTCTACGGGAAGGCGCATTTCGCGCATCATGGGCAGACCCGTGCTATGGTCAGCGCGACGCACCAGCGCGGTAGTTGGGGAGAGGTCCATGAGAGCGCGTATTGCACCCCGTGTCTTTTCAAGGGTGAAAGCCTGTAACGTGCCGCCGAAGGCGAAGAGCAGCACCACCGTAGCCGCTTCCGCCCAGTCGCCGAGGGCAGCCGCGCCGATGGCGGCGACCGTCATCAGCAGGTTCATATCGGCCCGCCACGCTCTTGCCGCAAAGAGACCCGCCCTAGCGAACCCATATCCGCTCACCGCGAGCGACATAGCGAACAGCGAGTTCACCACCAGAGGCTGCACTTTGAATAATGAGAGAGCAAAGGCCAATAGGGCGGTAACTGCCCCAATCGTCGTGGTCAACACGCGCCGCTCGCGTCGCCAGAAAGGAGCCTGGCTGTGCTCTGCGCGCCTGCGCGCCGTGGTTGCCCTGTACCCTGCCTCGCTGACGGTGCGCTCGATTGCCACCGGCAGGTCATCCTGCTTTTCGCCCATCTCTTTCACGAGCAGTCGCGCGGTGCCGAAATTGACGCTGGCCCCCTGTACGCCGGGCAGCCTAGCAACCGCCTTTTCGATGGTCCGCGCACAGTCTGCGCAGTCCATACCTTCTATGAGAAATTCTAATTGATTGCTTGTCATAGCCTTTTGAAAAGTAAGAAGTAAGAAGTAAGAAGTAAGAATTATGAAGAACAGCTAACTCATAATTCATAATTCTTACTTCATAATTCGCTTTGGATGTGTTCCAGGCACACTGCGAGTAGCGTATTTATATGATGATCGTCGAGCGAGTGGTAAACGATTTTGCCTTCGCGCCTGCTCTTGATCAGTCGGAGACGCTTGAGCATGTTGAGGTGCTGCGATACCGCCGACTCGCTGGTATCTACAATTGCAGCCAGATCGCATGTGCAAAGCTCCTGGTAGAGAAGGCTAAAGACGATTTTGGCGCGGGTGGGGTCCGCCAGCGCCTGGAAGGTTTCGGCTAGCGCCTTGTAGTTGGCATCGGGTAGGAGGGTATCGCGCCCTGTGCGCACGCTTTCAGGATGCACGCAACGCACCTCGCATACCTCGCCATCCGACTCACGTTGGAGCAGAATTGTGCCTGTTTGTCTCGGTTCACCGTTAATCGTCATGATAATCCCCTGTTCAATTAAGTATACGCTAAATCGAGTTAATTGTAACAGAATCAGCAGATTAGATGCAAGCCGTACTTTGTTCCTAATTACTGCCCCAAGCGTTTGAACCGGCGAGTCGTCGTGGCTGTTAACGATAATGATGGACGTTCGCTGTTCAGGTTGCTACGACCTTTCCCTCGTGGTACAATACCTCGATAACTTTTGGTACTAGATTGGAGCAAAGTTCATTTGCTTATCCTCAACTGTATAAGGGCATGGCTGCGGGCCATGCGTGCATGGAAAGCCCTCGCTCTGACGTGTGTACTGCTGGCGCTTGCGCCGCTCATCGTGGGTTGTTCTCAGAAGGGTCTGGCGCAGGCAACTACCGCCACTGCTACTGCGGGTGCTAAGGCATCGCCGTCCGCCACAACACCTACAATTGAGACCGCTACAGACGCTACTGCACAACCAGCGATTACACCCACGGGTGCGCCACCCGATCCTGTGAGCCTTTTCGGTGTTTTCCGATTTGTTAAAGCTCCTCAGATGCTCGTCAAGCGTGACGATGTGCAACTCGACAACGATGAGACCCCTGAGATGTTGCTTACTATATCGCAGCCTTCAACTACTGAGAACTTGATTACCGACGAGGTCAACAGTCTGGTGACAGTTATTGATTACGATACTAACCAGCGCCAGTGGAACCAGGTGTGGGTCTCCGATGTTGTGTCGGGAACCGCCAGCCCTCTGCCCGCCGCCAACCGCGCGGATGGCTACAACGGCGGCAAGCTATTGCATACCAGCGCCCCGATATTGCTGCTCCGCACAACCACGCTAAACGGGCACGCCCATCTCTACGCCTGGCGCTGGGACACCGCCAACCACAAAGGCGAGCGTCTCAAAATGGCGCCCCAAGGCGGCGGGTCCGAGCTTAACGCCGACTTTCAGGCCGACCTCGACGTGACCATAGCCGACCTCGATGGCGACGGCGTATATGAAGTGGTGGCCGACAACGTATCGGGAGTGCAGACCTGGAAGTGGGACGGCTCAAAGTATGCGCCGGAGGTCAAACTCCCATGAGCCAGGATAACCGCTCGCGCGTCCAGACCGCCACTCGCACACGCCCCCAGCGTACCGTGCTGCCCGTTGAGCAGTCCGATGTTCGTCAGACTAAAACTCAAAACTCAAAACTCAAAACTCAAAACTTCCCAATTGAAGGGCACCGCCTCATGGCTGCGCTGGCCCTTGTATTGTTGTTGGCGCTCTCGCTGGGAGTAGCCAGGCCGCCGTCCGCGCCCGATCTGGCTGTCCTGACCACGCCCAATATAGACGGTAGCGGCTCTGTGCTTTCGGGTATGACCAGTGATGAGGTAGCGCGCTCAGTCTTCCGGTACGAGTCGGTTGTGGATCGCAACCAGAATAATCAGGTCCTCGAAAACGTCGCCGACGTGCTGCGCTACGACCCCGGCAGCGTGAGAGTGCGCCAGGTGCTCATAGGGCAGATGTACGCAAGCACTACGGGTAGCTTGAACCAGAGGCTCGTGGATACAGGTTTCTTCACACAGCGCGCTCAATTAGACGACATTGAAACTGCTTACAGGCAGCTATTGAACAAGGACCAGCAGGCTCCCAGGGGCGTGAACGGCCTGTCTGCTATGGCGCTGGTGCGCGCTCTCGACGCCATGGGACAAGAACGCAAAGCGTTAGAGCATAATGCTATTTTAGGGTTCCAGCAGGCTGTCGGTGCTGAACCCAGCGCCTGGCAGTTTACGTATAACTGGGCGCTTGCCAATATAGTCGCGGGCAATTACGCCTCCGCATACGAGGGCATGAAAGGCATATTGACAGCCGCCGCCAACGACAACAACCAGCTTGCGCCCTTCTGGATGGGCGTTGCTGCGCTCCGACTGGGCGACCCCGGCGCGGCTTTGGCGAGCTTTACTCACGTCATAAACGCCAAAGCGCCCGAAGGTGGCAACCAGCAGTTTGAGGCTCTGTACGCACAGGCAAAGAAGCTGGCGAACGAGGGGCTGGCGGACGCGCAATGGGCCAACCGCGACCCCGCTGCTGCCTATGCGAGCTATTATCGCCTGCTGCACAGCACGGATTACAGCGACCTCTATCCTAAGTGGGTGCGCCTGGGCATACAGCAGCGCGCCTACGAACGCCTTGTGAACGACATGCAGAGCCTCGAAACGGAAGAAGGCTTCCGCACCGACCCGCGCATCCACCACGACCGCGCTCGTCTGCTTACCTTCCTGGGACGCTCCTCGGAGGCCGATGGCGAATACAAAGAGGCTATTAGGCTAGGCCAGGACGATGCTCCCCTGCATATCTCGTATGGGCAGGCATTGGAGAACGCTGGCGACTACAACGGCGCGCTTATGCAGGCGGAGACCGCCTTGCGTGGCCTGGGCAAAGACCCTGGCTCGTCGGACCTGTCAAGCGTGGCAAGCGCCGTAGTGCTTACTACGACCACCACGTTGGACAGGTACAACGCCCAACAGGTGCTTGACGCTTATCTATTGCGCGCGCGCGCCTGGGGCAAGAGCGGGCAATCGAGCAATGTGTCAACGCTGGTAAGCGGCATTACCCATCAAACGGGTTCATTGTCGCCGGGTGAAGCGGGCCTACTTAGCCTTTATGCCGGTTACGCAGCAGAGGCTGGAGGGTTGGCGAACGATGCTTCCACCAACTACAAAGCAGCGTGGGATAAGCTGAAAGGGTTGCCTGCGGGCACACCCGGTAGGGCAGCGGCCCTGGCAGGACTGGCTCGCGCATCGGCAAGTTCAGGTGGGCCAAACGCGGGGCTGCAAGCCCTCAAAGATGGTGGGTACGACCCTACCGCGCCCAAAGGCAACATTGCAAACGACCCTGACGCGCCAGATATACTCTATCAGGGTGGACTTACCTTGAAACAGGCTGGTCGTGGCGCAGAAGCGGCGAACGCGCTGCGGGTAGCGGCGATAGCCGATAACATCCAGAGTGTCCAGCAGGTCACGGGCTTTGGCCGTCCTATCTGGTACTCGAACGCGACGTTCACGCCTTCTAATGCCGTCTTGCAGGCTGCGGAGGCGAGCCGCGATCTGGGCGAAGAGCAGCGTGGTCTGACTATCCTGCGCTACAGGCAATCATTCCTGCTCGATCCAGCGCAGGCCCCCGCCTGGAACAACCTGGGCGTACTCTATGGACAGGCGGGCAAGAAAGACCTGGCAGACTCCTACTTCTCGGCGGCGGGGACCGTCAGCCCTGACTATGCGTTGGGGAGGCATAACCAGGCGGCGCTTGAATACCAGCAGGGCATTGGCAACTTCTTCAAGGCCGAGGACGCCCAGGGTGCGGCTATCAAGTCGGTGGGCGCGCAGAGCCTCTCATGGGGCTATAACTTGCGGGCCGACGACCGGGGGCCGTTCCCCGCGCCCGTTGCGCCTGCCCAAGACCTGCTCACGCGCCTCTCTGTGTTCGTCATACTGGCGCTGCTGTTGGCGCACACGCTGGTGGGCAATGATCGCGTCGCCAAAGGTGTGGGTCTGCAACCGACCAGGGGTGTACTCGGTAGGCTGGCGGCGAGCGTGGACGACGGGGCCAGAAGAATCTTCCCTGCCTTGGTGCGACCCGGCAGCAGTATACGCGCTCTGCTGCTGGCTATTATCGTCCCTTCCATTATCGGCATGGTAGGATTCGCATGGCTCTCCGGGCACGGCTC
>JBBQIC010000239.1:0-6434 GCA_038324555.1 Chloroflexia bacterium | reverse complement strand
GGTAACATAGTGGCCTTCGCAGCAAACGACTCACTCAAAGCCGCTTACAAACTCACCCCCAAACCAACCTGGCGCGTACTGGAACAAGCCGCAAGCCGCTATGCCCCCGCCCTGGCCCTCCGGCTGAAATCGTTACGCACCCACTGGGGAGCGATAGCGTGAAACGTGAAACGTGAAACGTGAAACGTGAAACGTGACGAATGACGAGCAGAACGTGATCATCGTATTCACGTTTCACGTTTCACGCCCCATCTGTTATAATATCGCCGGAAAAGAGAACCACGCCACCAAGAGGAAGGAGGCTGTAAGGAGACCATATGGCTGTATCAACCGCGCAAACCAAGGAGGCGGGGCGCGCCCCGCTTCCACTCACGAGCAGACACGACACATGGTGGGTAAAACCAGCGCTCACCGTCGTCGTGCTCGGCACGTTCGTGCTTTACTCGTCATTCCGCGCCTTCGAGAACCAGTTCTACGAGTGGGGGCCTTATCTCTCACCCTTTTACTCGCCGCTCTTGGGCATTAATTTAAGTATCTTCGGCTGGAACATCTCACCCGCTCTGTACATCCTTATCTTTCCACTCAGCTTCCGGCTTACCTGCTACTACTACCGCCTGGCCTACTACCGGGCATTCTTCTGGGACCCGCCCGCCTGCGCGGTGCGCGAGCCGTACCCGCGCAAGAAGTACAGTGGCGAGCGTTACTTTCCGTTCGTCCTGCAAAACATCCACCGCTACACCTTCTACGCGGCAGTGGTCTTCATCTTCATCCTATCCTACGATGCTATCAAAGGCTTCTTCTTCAGCGATGGCTTCCACGTCGGCCTCGGCTCACTCATTCTGGTGGTGAACGTGGTACTGCTGGCGATCTACACCTTCTCGTGCCACTCATTCCGCCATCTCATAGGAGGCCGCCTGAATTGCTATTCATGCACGGCAATGGACAAGACTCGCTACGGCCTATGGAAGAAGGTTAGCTTCCTCAACGCGCGCCACGCCCTACTCGCCTGGATCAGCCTCATCGCTGTTGGCCTGACCGACGTGTATATTACGTTGCTGGCTAGAGGCGTCATTAGCGATATTAGGTTCTTTTGAGATAGCAGAAGCTGGGGCTACTACGCCTCCTGGAAGCAATCCAGGATCCCAATCACCCAGAGTACGAAGATATGCTAGAATGGATAGACGGCAGTTTCAACCCTGAAGAATTCGATATAGATGCGATCAGCCAGGAACTGAAGAAGATAAGATAAGGTAAAGCTATGTTAGATAAGGGATTCCAACAACGCATAGAACTAAATCCGAACGTTATGCTTGGCAAACCCATCATTCGAGGCACTCGCATTCCGGTGGAACTGGTGGTGCGTCTATTGGGACAAGGGATTTCTGAGTCTGAGATTTTACAACAGTACTCACGATTGCAGCCTGAAGACATCCGTGCGGCCCTTCTGTATGCTGCCCAAGTGTCAGCCCAATAGACCAGGAGCTATTTCATGAGGTATAAGATTATCTTGTATAAATCCGATGAGGGCTACAGCGTTTCATGCCCTGGCTTGCCTGGATGTTGGTCACAGGGAGAGACTGAGGAAGAAGCCATTGAGAACATCAAAGACGCAATTCAGGAGTATTTGGCAGCTATAGAAGAAACTCTGAGGAACTCTGACGTGCGGCAAGATGTACGAGAAGTGGAAATCGCTGTCTAAAGAGTGCCCCAACTTCCCGGCATAAACCATCTTCGAGCGATCAATGCTTTTGAGAAAGCGGGCTTCTATATTGTCCGACAAGGTCGAAAGCACATCATAATGTCAGACGGCGCTCATTTTTTAACTGTGCCGCGAAACGACCCAATAAATGCATTCACCATGGGTGCTATCATTGTGAACGCAGGGCTAACGATAGAGGAATTCAAAAAGCTGTTGTAATTTATGCCTTCACTTTAGATACAAAGAGGTAGCATGGAACCCTATGACACAATAGAGCATGACGTACTGGTAATCGGCGCGGGCGGCGCGGGGCTACGCGCTGCTATCGCCGTCGCGCAGGTGGGCCTCAGCGTCGGCGTAGTCTGCAAGTCGCTGCTTGGCAAGGCGCACACCGTCATGGCCGAGGGCGGCATCGCGGGTTCGCTGGCTAATCTGGACAAGAAGGACTCGTGGCAGGTCCATTTTAAGGATACGATGAAAGGCGGGCAGTTCCTCAACAACTGGCGCACCGTCGAGATCCTTACGAAAGAAGCCCCTGAGCGCGTCCTTGAGCTAGAGCAGTGGGGCGCGGTGTTCGACCGCACACCCGAAGGCTTGATCATGCAACGCCCGTTCGGAGGCCACACCTACCGCCGCCTCAACCACGTCGGCGACCGCACGGGCCTGGAACTGATCCGTACCGTGCAGGACAAGGCCGTCTCTATGGGCATGAAATGCTACATGGAGACCACCATAACACGACTGCTCAAGGACGGCGACCGTGTAGTAGGCGCGTTCGGTTATTACCGCGATTCGGGACGCTTCTTCTTGATCAAAGCCAGGGCGGTGGTGCTGGCGACAGGCGGTTGGGGGCGCATGTACAAAGTCACCTCCAACTCCTGGGAATCGACAGGCGACGGTGCAGTGCTCGCCTACAACGCCGGGGCTGAACTGATGGGCATGGAGATGGTGCAGTTCCACCCAACCGGTATGGTATGGCCTCCAGGCGTGCGCGGCCTCCTTATCACCGAAGGCGTGCGCGGTGAAGGCGGCATCTTGCGTAACAGCGAGGGTGAGCGCTTTATGTTCAAGCCTGAGTACACCCCCGCTAACTACAAAGGCCAATACGCCGATACCGAAGACGAAGCCGCACGTTGGCTTGACGACAAAGCCAACAACCGTCCACCGCCCGAACTGCTGCCCCGCGACGTGGTTGCCCGCTCTATCTACAAAGAAGTGATGGCGGGGCGCGGCACGGAGCATGGGGGCGTCTACCTGGACGTTACCCATAGGGGCGCGGACTACATCAAGAGGAAATTGCCGAGCATGTACGAGCAGTTCCACGCGCTTGGCGGCGTGGATATTACCACCCAGCCGATGGAGGTCTACCCGACTATCCACTACACCATGGGTGGCGTGCGCGCCGAGCCGGAGACGGCTGCCACTACTGTTAATGCCCTCTACGCGGCGGGCGAAGTATCGGCGGGCGTGCATGGCGCTAATCGCCTGGGCGGAAACGCGCTGTGTGATATTCTAGTCTTCGGCAAACGTGCGGGCGAAGCTGCCGCGCAGTGCGCCAACTCGGTCCCGCAGGGCAAGATAAACGAAGCGGAGATAGAGGAAGAAGCCAATTCTATGTTGGCCCCGTTCGCGTCAACCGGCACAGAAAACCCTTACCAGATGACACAGGAACTGCAAGCTGCCATGCAAGAAGGCGCGATGATAGCCCGCACCGAGGAAGGATTGACAAAGTGCCTTGACAAAGTGATGGAGTTGCAGGAGCGCGCCAGGAGTATCCGTGTGGAA
The DNA here is from genome assembly GCA_038324555.1 of Chloroflexia bacterium. GTDB lineage: Bacteria > Chloroflexota > Chloroflexia > QHBQ01 > JADMIH01 > JADMIH01. The sequence goes on along the minus strand of JBBQIC010000239.1, from coordinate 2,950 downwards.
GGCTCGCGCCTGTACAACCCCGGTTGGCACACCGCCCGCGATATCCTAAACATGCTCAAAATCTCAGAGATCATCGTGCGCTGCGCTATCGAGCGCCGGGAAAGCCGAGGCGCGCAATGGCGCACCGACTACCCGAACCCCGACCCCGAATGGGCCAAAAAGATGCTGATTGCAACCAGGGATGGTGCTAAGGTCAAAATAGGCACAACGTCCGTATCTGAGATGCCGACAGAGTTGGCGAAGCTGTTTGAGTAGAAGGAGTATGCGGAATGGGTAAGTATTCAGAGTTGGGGTGGGGTACAGTCGTAGGGGCAGGTCTCTGTGCCTGCCCTGGTGGTTCACCGCCAACATCCAGGTACGCGAACAGGGCAGGCACAGAGACCTGCCCCTACGACTGTACCCCACCCCAACTCTGAATACTTACCGGAAGGGCTATCTATGATCTGGATCAATATAGATGAGATAAGACGTGATTTAGTGGGCTATCTGGGACGTGTCGAGTCGGGAGAGACGCTGGTAATCTTGCGCGCAGGCAAACCCATAGCCGAACTCAAGCCCGCAGCGCCAGACCTCACCGGACTACGACCATTCGGACTATGCGCAGGGGAGTTCATCGTGCCTGACGATTTCGATGAACCCTTACTAGAAGGCACTATTGATTGACGTTTATTGGTCCGACAGCCATGAGGAGTCACCGGATGAGTAATACGCAAACACCAGAAGTAGAAGGCATACAGTTCGTTACTAACGCAGCAGGCGAGAAGGTAGCTGTAATGATAGACCTGAAGCAATATGGAGAGTTATGGGAAGATTTCTACGATATCATCGTCGCCCGCAAGCGAGTCGAGGAGCCATGCGAGTCGCTAGAGTCGGTTCGGGAAGCTTTGAAGCAACTGGGCAAACTCAGTGCATGATTATGCGGTTACGTTTGCTCAGTCGGCTCGAAAAGACCTGGAACACCTGAGCGCCAGCGTAGTCAACCGTATATTCCCACAGATCGAAGCCCTGGCTCAGGGATCCACGACCGCCACGTTGCCGCAAGATAGCCGGCTCTGAAAACCTCTGGCGCATTCGAGTAGGTGATTACCGCATGGTTTATCAGGTTCTAGATGCTGAACGATTAGTTGATGTCATAGCAGTGCGACACAGGAGCCAGGTATATAAACTCAAATAGATATAGCCAGAAGAAATAAAGTGAACTATGGAAAAGTCTATAACCCTAAGTGAGATTGTGGAACTAACAAGGCAGCTTTCGCTCGTGGATAAGGTGCGCTTGATAGAGGAAATAGCTCCTCAAATTGAGGAGGAGCTAAAAGCCGCCCAATCTACACAGCGCACACGTTTACGTGGGCTGTGGAAAGGCCTTGATATCACAGAACAAGACATTACCGACGCACGCTCCGAGATGTGAGGCGATTTTCCTTGCAAGAATGTCTGATCTATGTATATTGATGACTTTATCTGGTTACCAAGCATTGTGGGGAAACTGATAGTAAAGCATCATGTTACCCCAGATGAAGTCGAAGAAGTGTTTTTCAACCATCCGCGTTATCGCTTTGTTGAGGCGGGACGCAAAATAGGGGAAGATGTATATTCAGCAGGCGGTCAGACGGACGCGGATCGGTACGTGATTGTCTTTTTTATTCACAAATCGACTAATGTGGCGTTAATCTTGAGTGCCCGAGATATGGATAAGAATGAACGGAGGCGTTATGAGCAAAAGTAGTGAATCCGAAAAGACCACCATCTCAAAGGCAAATACCTTAGAGGAAATCGCCAACTTTTGGGATACCCATAGTCTTGACGACTACTGGGACCAGACCCATGAAGTGCAATTCGAAGTCAGAGCCAAACGCAGACGCCGGGTAACGCTTGACCCAGATGTATACGATCAAGTCGAGACACAGGCGCGTGTTCGTGGTATCTTACCTGAAACTTTGATAAACCTGTGGCTGGCCGAGCGACTGCAAGAGACAAAGAATTAGCTCTAAACTACCAAGGGGGAACAACAAACAATGGCAAGCATAGAATCAAACGTCCAGGACGCAGAACGCAAAAACCAAACCGGCAGCGTAACCCTGCGCGTGTTCAGGGGCAACGCAGAGGGCGGCACGGAGGTTGACTATCATGTGCCCACCTTCCCCGGCATGGTGGTGCTCGACGCCGTCCACTACATCCAGGCGCAGGACGACAGCACACTCTCGTGTCGGTGGAACTGCAAAGCGGGCAAGTGCGGCTCGTGCAGCGCCGAGATAAACGGCAAGCCCCGCCTGCTGTGCAAGGCTCTCGTCACCGACTACGCAGTTGAGGGCCAACCGATCACCGTCCACCCGATCAAGACCTTCCCCCTCATCAAAGACCTCGTGACAGACGTATCCTGGAACTATCGAATGTCGGCTAAAATCAAGCCCTTCACGCCCGCTGCGGACGCGCCCAAACCGTTTGTCATGCAGCAGATGGACGTGGACCGCATCCAGGAGTTCCGCAAGTGCATCGAATGTTTCCTTTGCCAGGACGTATGCCATGTCCTGCGCGACCACAACCGCAAAGACGCCTTTTACGGTCCGCGCCAGATGATCAAGTTAGCGAACCTTGATATGCACCCCTATGACAGCTTAGAACGGATCGAGATGATACGTGAAGAGTCGGGCGTCGGCTACTGCAACATCACCAAGTGCTGCACCGAAGTCTGCCCCGAACACATCAATATCACGGACAACGGCATTATCCCCCTCAAAGAGCGCGTGGCCGACACCTATTTCGACCCTATAATGTGGATTGCGAGGAAATTGGGAGGGGATAAGGGGAAGTAAATTGGCAGGGGCGTCCCTCTCAACCCAATAGCTTGCAGCAGGTGCCCATTACTTTGACACTCAAGACTGGTTCTACAGAAGCCAATTATCTTGCCAAGACCACCGACGCTAGCGGCTCCTTCACAGTGAGCGTGGGC
>JBBQIC010000238.1:0-6435 GCA_038324555.1 Chloroflexia bacterium | reverse complement strand
CGCTTCGTCAAGAGGGCGAACACAAGGTTCGCCCCTACACCGCTATCTCCTCTACCCCTTACCTGAACATTACCCATTCTGACGTCCAATTATAAATCAGCTGCGTGCGTGACAAGAGCGCTCGGCGACTGAACTCGCGGGCTACATGGCGGCAAAATCCCCCTTCGGGGACTACCAATACATGAGGAAACCTAAGCGGACTGGTCGAGTAAGCTTGCCATCCCTGTGGGACGTAGCAGGTGCTCTGTCGAGTTGTGCATAATAACGCTGGTTTTGCCCGCATCAGCTTCTATCGAAAGCACGGTGACTCCTGTGTTGCCCATCCTGGTGCTCCTGCTGCGCCAGGTCTCCACCAGGTTCCAACCGTGAATTGCGGCCTGCAAAGCCGAAAGGGCAGCGCCATGCGAGACGAGAATAATGGCCTCACCTGCGTGCCTATGGATTACGTCCTTGTAAAATGCAAAGATGCGCTCCTGGACTTCGGGGATGCTCTCACCGCCGGGTATCTTGTAGCTGTCCAGCTTTGCGCGCCATTCGTCCAGCTCGCCAGGATACTTCATTTCTACCTCTTCGACCGACAGACCCTGCCACTCCCCGCCGTGTACCTCTCTCAAGGCTGGCGTGGGCTGCGGCATCAGATGCAGGCGCTCGCTGATAGCCTGAGCGGTCTGTAAGGCACGGACGAGGTCGCTGGAATATATAGCCGTAAACTGGACAGGTTGGCGCGCCAGCCATGCCCCCACAACCTGGGACTGCTCAAGCCCTTCCGCACTAAGTGGCACAGCCAGGTGTCCCTGGAAACGCTTTTGCAGATTCCAGTCGGTCAACCCGTGCCTGACAAGATAGATCAAGGTTTTCTGTGACATAGTCAGTGGCTAGTGGCTAGTGGCTAGTGGCTGTTGGCTAGTGGCTGGTGGTTAGCTATCAGACTTTGGTGATAACTAGCCAACAGCCAACAGCCAACAGCCAACAGCCAACAGCCAACAGCCACTAGCCACTAGCCACTAGCCACTAGCCACTAGCCACTAGCCACTAGCCACTAGCCACTCCTCACTCAACTGTCTTCCAATAGTGTACAGTCTGGTAAACGGGCTTCCACCCCATTTTGTCATATAGGAGTCGAGCGGAGTGGTTCTGGCCTTCCACATAGAGGATCGCACTCCTCATGCCCTGTGATGCCAGGTAGTGCAGCGTCTGCAAGACCAGGGCCTGGGCTATGCCTCTACGCCTGTATTCGGGGAGCACGCCAACTGTTCCAACATAGCCGACCTGCTCGCCCGCGACAGTATCTATTCGTGCTCGGCTGGTGCCTATCTTCTGGCCTGTGGCTTTGTCTATCGCAAAGATGTAGCCGCCGGGACTGTTTCCACCTTCGGACATTTGCATGAGCACTCGAGAAGCGTTGGCGGGTTCGCCGAAAGCCTCGTGTACCATGTAGGCCCATCGCTCGGCGTCACTCCAACTGCCTTCGGAGAACGAGCGGAAGGTGAAGCCGTCGGGCCATTGGGGGTCTGGCTGCGCTTCCAGGTTGTCGAGGCGCATCTGCCAGTAGCTTCGGTCGGGGTGAAAGTTTCTCCTGAGCAGGAAACCCGTTAGTTCGGGGCAGGTCTCTCCGTCGTTGAGAAACACCGGCGAGGTTATGTGCGAGATTTGCAGGTTGCGCACACGCTCTTCGACCAGGCGGTAGAGGGCTGAACCTATGCCTTTCCTCGTGTTATTTGGGTGGACCGCGATCTCCATGCTAACCCTCACGGTGGGGTCGGTCACGAGCGAAGCCCGTGAATAAGCTGTCAATTCTCCACCGGGACCGGGAAGCACGTTAATATCGTGTTCAGGGTCAACGTGCCACCGCGCCCAGCGCGCGACAAGCTCCTGAGGGGTGAACAAGCCTGCGGGCATAAGCGAAGCAGGGGCAGCCCGTGCTTGCATCAGAAGCCTTGTAAGCCCCTCCAAATCAGCAGCAGAGTAGGGCCTGAGACCTGTAAGCACTTTTTCCATAAGATTCCCTGGCGGCATATAAGCGGAAGTTCGCCGCCCTTTACTTATTGTAAAGGTTAGCGCGTGGCTTCCGCAACCCGTTCCGGCTCGGCTACTAGCGACCATATGTCGTCAGCAGCCCGGCTGTGGGTTGCAGCCTTGTGCTTACTACAGGCCGAAGGCCCAGCGTATCATCATCGTATTCCGCTCGCGGCTCATTAGCTCCTCGGCCTGGGCACGGCGTAATGCCCGCTCTTCACGGCTGGGCCGCTCATTTACTATCGGAGCCGTTGTTCGCAACTCGATCTCGATGCTGCTGATCCTTAGTGTTATTCTCTTGAACCTGGGTGTAGACATTTTGGTGTACGTTTGCACTGCTTTGTTTCCCTGGCACGCTTGCCAATATTAGTTGGCTGTTATCATCGAACGAGAATAAAAAAACCGTGGGTAGCGTTTCCTTTCGGTGCTACCCACGGTCCTAAGTCTGTTGAGACTATCTGGTTGGTTCTTCTAGGTCTGTTGTTCAACCTCGGAAAAAACCTCAGATATATAGGAAGTGGGAGCTACCGGCGCGTCGACGCCCTGGATAGGTAGCCCGTCGCTAAGGATGGTAGCGACGATGACCGCAGTGGTACCAGCAAACGGGCGCAGTCCTACCTTACCGGACATATTTCCGGTGGGCCGTTGCTTTGTGTAGAACCAACAATTAGCCACTGCAATCACTTCCTTTTTGCTGAATTTCTGTTTTGATCTCCACCCAGCCCGAAAGCCAGGTGCTACAGTGCGACAGATATGCAAGATTTATATCATACTTAAGGGGGTGCTGTCAATAGGTCTTAAGATGTAGTATCACATAAAAATGGCTCAATAGCAGGTAGCACAGTCCTCCCAGATGTGCTATGGGCCATTGAGCACTGATTACATATACGCCGGAGGGTTACGTGAGGAAACATGAGACATCCCGAATTTTCATAAGAAACCGCAAAGGCGCAAAGACGCAAAGATTTCTATGGTTACGTGATCGCACCTATGCGGGGCACAATCATGGAAATCTTTGCGTCTTTGCGCCTTTGCGGTTTCTTTTTCTCAACCTACCTTGCCATTCAAAGTTCGGGATGACTCATGTTTTGCCCCGTTACGGATGGGTTCCGAGGTTGACGACCTTGGATAGCTGACCTCTGGTAACTTCATCGTTGGGCTTGAAGGTTTGGTCCGCGTATCCATTCAACATACCGTTGGCATAGGCGGTCTCCACGAATCGGAAGAAGGTCGAACCCACAGGCACGTCGGTGAAGGTGGCTGTAGCGGGGTTGAGAAGCTCATCACCTGAAGCCAGGATCGCTACTTTGGCTGCCTGGCCCCTGGTAATGTTGTCGTTCGGCCTGAAGGTGCCGCCATTGTACCCACCTATCAACCCATGAGCATAAGCTGTCTCTACGAAGACAAAGAATAGGCTGTCAGGCGGCACATCAGCGAAATGCTGCGTGTTGCCGGTCTGGGTTGGGATACCGAAGGCCAGCACAACTATCTTCACCAACTGAGCGCGAGTCGCGCCATTATTCGGCCTGAAAGTACCGTCATTGTAGCCTGAGATCGCGCCCATCCCGTACAGTTCCTGGATGCTGCCATAGAGGGGACTGCCCGAATCAATGTCGGTGAAGGGGTGAGGCTGTGGAGGCGGCGTGCCAGCCGGGCAACCGTTGGGCGAGACAGGATAGATGTCTCCATGCGCCAGGTGCGCGGGAAGCGTCTGGCAGTCAATGGTTATTTGATGATAGGGGTGGTTAGGTGAGCCTGTAAGGTGGCAGATATTTACTCTGCCTGTGCAAGGCGGGACGCATGGGGAAGTGTAGTGGTCAACAAGCGTTTGGTATGCGTTAGGTTTGTAAGAATGACCCACAGCCCACACGTTGTTAGCCGATAAGACCGCTACCCCAAAGAATTGACCGCCGTTTATATTGGGACTTGATACTATGGACCACGAGGTGCCGTCCCAATGCTCCACCAGCGTCTGACTTCCATGTTCGTAGCAGTCGGAGTAACAGCCCACAGCCCACACGTCGTTGGCCGACACTACTGCTACTGAGTGGAGAAGGCCACCGCCGTTCACGCTGGGACTTGATACCACCGACCATGCTGTGCCGTTCCAGTGCTCCACTAGCGTCCCACTGCTACAGAGACCCACAGCCCACACATCGTTGGCCGACACCACCGCTACTCCCCGAAGGTCGTTATGAGACGTGCCCACGTTGGGGCTAGGGACCACCGACCATGCTGTGCCGTTCCAGTGTTCTACCAGTGTCTGAGCGTTGGAGTAGGCAGCGGTGTAAATATAGTATCCTACAGCCCACACGTCGTTGGCCGATACTGCCTTTACCCTTAAGAGTAGGTTAATATAACCACCCACGTTAGGGCTAGAGACCACCGACCATGCTGTGCCGTTCCAATGCTCTATGAGTGTGCTGCTGGCAAGGTCATAATTCCCCACAGCCCACACGTCGTTGGCCGATACTGCTGCTACTCCATTGAGGTAGTTATCATGAGTACCCACGTTGGGGCTAGGGACCACCGACCATGCTGTGCCATTCCAGTGCTCCACCAATGTTTGGGATACGAGGCCGTTATTAAAATAGCCCACACCCCATACATTATTAGCTGAGACCGCCGCTACTCCAAAAAGGGTAGTGTTCATCTCCAGGTCAGGGCTGGAGACCACCGACCATGCTGTACCGTTCCAGTGCTCTATTAATGTTCTTATATCGCCGCTGTAGCAGTCTATGGTGCAATAGTTTCCCACAGCCCACATGTCATTCGCCGATACAGCTGCTACTGCATAAAGGTAGTTATCCTCGTTGCCCACGTTGGGGCTTGAGACTACCGACCACACAGGGATGCAGGAGGTGGGAGTGTTGGTAGGAATAGGTGTATCGGTGAGTGCAGGCGCATAGCTGCGGTCCATCGTGTTATTGGTGAGGCTACGCGCAGACGTATCGCTTGCGCTTAGCCCGATGCCTGCCGCCAGGATAAGCAGCACTACAAAGCCCAACACGAGTATAATATGCTGAACTCGCCGACCGTCTCTAACTTCATTTGCTCTAAGCGTCATTTCCTAGTCCTCCTCATTACGCCACATGTAGTTAAGCCTGGTGGAGCTTTCACTTGTAAGGCTCCATTGCAGATTATCGGTCGCTTTAGTTAAACGTAAACCCTGGTCCGATGTTACTGGATTTGTTTAGGACGCGCAGCAAACAGGGCAAAGTCCCCCTTCGGGGACTATCGAAATGTATCGTTTGGGAGTCCGCGAAGGGGGACTTTGCTTTACTGTAGCCCGCGAGTTCAGTCGCCGGGCGGGGCTGTTACGGACAGGTGTCGAGGGTGCAAAGCCTCGCCCCCACCAGGACGCCTACCGCGATGTCGGTCCCCGATGTATGCCCTATCTCGAAAAGTCGTAGTGCGGCAGCCTCAATGCACTCTCTTCGTCCGGCCAGTAACGCCGCTCCCAGGCTCATTGCCGGTTCGTACAGCACTCCGTTAGCCGCGTAGCCAAGCAACTGTGCGCTTAACCGCGTGGTGCATATCGGCGCTTCCCTGAGTACAGCCTTTGCTATGCTGCGGCCCATGTGCTTGGCTCGCTGGCTGTCTTGCTCAAACCACTTCAAGGTTGCAATCAGACCTGCCAGCGCGTCATCTCCCGAAGGCGTGAGGCCGGGGCCAAGACCCAGCAGGCTAGTCGCTGCATTTGCCACGCCTACTGCATCGCTCGCCTCCCAACCTTCCTCCAGTACTGCGAATGCGCCCGCCGCTCGTCGTAATACTGGATCACCCGTTATGGTATCGGAGGTAACAAGCACGTTCATTTTCGCCTGAGGCGGTACAGGCATAGCGGACACCAGTGGGCCAAGTCCTGACTTCGCGCCTAGAGCGCATATAGTAGAGTGCAACTCCGCTATCGCCTCATGCAACTCGTCGTTATTAGCCTTAAGCGTGACGGCAGGTGGAACCCAGGAGACAGCCTTTGCCATATCTATCTCTAAACTCTCAGAGATATTGAGGACCGAGCCGTTGGCGGTGAAGCATCCCCCAGCCACGCCTTTCAGTGTCCCTATAACCCTATCCAGGCCGGACACCCTGATGGTTATCGGACCATCGGCCCTGCGTGAATCTACCAGCCCCACCAGGTCGCCGCCCTCGCCTTGCAGATAAATGCTATTACTAAGCACGGCGCTGACTATCCCCCCTTCACGCATCCGCGCCAATACCCCAGGGCCGTAAGATTTAGCCGACAGAACAGGCAACTTCTCGACCCTCCATATGAATGCTTAGGGCGAACGCCTAAATAAGCTGACGAGGAGAGGGAGTAGATTGAGGGAGAATGGTGTAGTTCCATTCTCCATGAAACGCCTCTCTGACCAGATGTAGGGCCGCCACTTCATCATCAGTCACTTTCCTTCCAGTGGG
>JBBQIC010000237.1:0-6451 GCA_038324555.1 Chloroflexia bacterium | reverse complement strand
TTTCATCACCGTCAAGCCGCCACACCAGGGCGAAGCCCCCGAAGAGGGCATCAAACTCAACTTCACCACAGACGACGCCCCTCCCGACCCTTCAGCCGAGGAAGGGATGCTCGTCCTCGTCAATAAGGAGCGCACAAGCAGAGGACTACAACCACTCGTCATGGACGGAGCTTTGAGAACGCTGGCCCGCGACCACGCCCGCGACATGTTCAAGCGCGGCTACTTCGCCCACGTCACCCCCGAAGGCAAAGACCCCTTCGACCGAATGCGCGCCGCAAGCACAGTCTTCGGTCTGGCAGGCGAAAACCTGGCCCTAGCCCCCACCCTGGACATAGCCCACGATGGCCTCATGAACTCGCCTGGGCATAGAGCGAACATACTGAATGGGGATTTCCGCAAGGTGGGGATTGGGGTGTTGGATGGCGGAGTGTATGGGAAGATGTTTGTGCAGGAGTTTACAGATTAGGGAATAGGCGGATGCTTATTCCACTCCACGACCACTAATGCGAGGGGTGGCACTAGGTAGATTGGCTGCCTAACAGAAACAGAGCAGCAGTAGGAGACCGGATGCCAACAGGACAACTGGGATCCTAATCGCCTGTTCCTAGCCCTACAAGCGCATAGCTTCCTTGTAATGCTTAACATGTTAGCAACATCCTGCCTAATGGAAAAACTTTACTATTTACCATTGATAAGAGTATGAACATTCTAGTATAATTACGTTGCAGGTATACTTTGTCCAATGGAGCATCCTATGAACGCTGGTACACAATTCGAAAAGGCACCTTATACTCGCTTGGAACCCGTAATCCGGGTGATACATCAAACGCGTGAACGTGGCTTACCGGACCCGGTAAACTCTGGCACGCTCGAACGCTTGGGCATCAACCCTCATCAAGCTTACCAAACTATTCAGGCCCTTGTGTTTTTGGGGTTGATAGACGGTGAAGGCCACGTTGCCGACACGTTTGAGCGGTTACGACGTGCCAGCACACAAGAGTACCCTGCGGTACTTGCGGAAATCATACAGACTGCTTATCGCCCTGTGTTTGCGATAGTTGATCCCGGTCAAGGTAGCCTTATTGCAATTAATGACGCCTTCCGCCACTATAAGCCAGATGGGCAACGGGAGCGCATGGTTACATTGTTCCTAGGATTATGCCGTGAAGCCGGACTTAGGGCCGAGGATCAACCACGCAAACGAGCACGAGATACGGTGCGCGTCTATCAACAGCCAAAACATAAACCGGAGCAGGCAGCAAAGAAGTCCAAGCCTGAGCAACAAGCCGTAAGCACGGAAGAAAGCGCAGACGTAGACGAGGAGGCCGTACGTAAGAACCCCGAAACAATCCCTGATTACCGTATGAGCGCGAGCACCGACTACAGCCTTGTTGTAGCTCTAATACGCCAGTTGCCCAGAGATGGGCGCTGGACGAAGATGAAACGCGATTTATGGCTGCAAGCGATGGCCGCGACCGTTGATCTGCTTATAGAGGTAGCGCCGGAAACATAACCATAATCCCGATACTCCCTTTGCGAAGAAAGGCAAAAAGAAACGCCGCCTCTTGCGAGACGGCGTCGGGCCAACGATGCTATCGTTGGGGCTGTTACTAGAATATTACACAATTAGGTACTAGATTGTCAAGTACTAAAGTGCTATTTCCACATTACAATTCTCCCAGATCGGAGGTCAGGAAAGCAAAAAATGGAACGTGTCATAGCCTATGTAGACGGATTTAATTTATACTTCGGCCTGAGAAGTTCGGGTTGGCGGAAGTATTACTGGCTGGATATTCAAGCCTTAGTATTGAGCATACTGGAACCACAGCAACAGCTAGTATACGCCAAATACTTTACGGCCCGTGTATCGGCTCCCCCCGACAAAGTAAAACGGCAGACAACTTACCTCGAAGCGTTGGAAACCTTGCCAGCCTTCAGCGTGCTCTACGGCAGGTACCAGACTAACAAGCAATATTGCCGAAACTGCAAGTACGTGTACAACGTTGAACAGGAGAAAATGACCGATGTAAACATTGCGGTAGAGCTAATTATGGACGCATACGAAGACAATTTCGATACTGCGCTGCTGATCTCAGGTGATGCCGACCTAGTTGGTCCCCTAGCAGCCATAAAGTCCAGATTCCCGCACAAGCGACTAGTATGTGCGTTCCCACCGAAGCGCAAATCGAAGCGACTGAGTAAGCTTGCAAGTGCATATTTTATTATTGGCGAAGCACATATTAGACAAAGCCAGTTCCCCACACAGGTCATAAAGGCCAACGGTTTCAAACTTCAGCGTCCCGCCGACTGGGCTTAACCAACTCGGAAAGATTGCCCGCTTTCTAGCGATTACTATTTTGCTGTGTGATGAGTGGCTTGTGCGGTCGACTTCCAAGTTGGCCCAGAGCTTTTCTATAGCCCTACTCCGCCACTTGACTTGGTGCATCACCCAATCCGGTCCCGTGCGCAGCCTCTTTTACCCCTACTTCAACCTCACAACCTGCCCCTCGTCCAACCCCGAAATAACCTCCGTATCGGTGGCGTTCGTAAGCCCCGTCTCAACCTCCACCTTGCGAGTGCTGCCGTTCTCGCTCACCGTTACGTACTCCTTACGGCCCACCGTCTCGAACGCCCTGTTGGGCAGCATTAGCACGTTATCCTTGCGCTGCGCCGTCACATCAACGTTCGCCGCCATCCCCTCACGCGGGACCACCCCCTGGGTCGGCGCAAAGCTGATTGTCGCCTGGTACACCGTGCTTCCCTGCTTCAGTGTCGCGCCAGGGGCCAATGCCTCAATCTTGCCCTGCATCTTCTCGCCCGGATAGGCGTCGAGCGTCACCGTCACGGGCTGCCCCGCCTGCACTCGGCCAACGTCTATCTCGTCTATGTCGCCCTTCACCCGCAGCGAGTTCGTATCCGCCACCTCAGCCACCGGCTGTTGCGCGGTCACGAGCGCACCCACGTCCAGGTCAATCGAGAGCACCGTTCCGACTATAGGCGACGTAAGCTTCGCATCGCCGATCTGAGCCGCAGCCGTGTCCACCGAAATCTGCGCCACGTTGATTTGCTGCTCTAATATCTGCACGTCCGTAGCGGTCGGCCCCGCCTTGACCTTATCGAGCGCCGCCTTAGCCGCGTCCACCTTCGACTGCGCAGCCGCTATCTCCTGCCCCGTCGCACCCTTCTTCACCTTGTCGAGATTGGCCCTCGCCTGGTTCACCCCTTCCTGCGCCTGGCTTATATCCTCAATCGTTGGCCCCGCCTTTAGCTTATTGAGCGCCTCCTGGGCCTGGTCAATGCCCGCCTGCGCCGCCGCTATCTCGTTCGTCGTGCCTCCAGCTTTGAGCGCGTTCAGCTTGGCCTCAGCCTGGTCCAACTGCGCCTGTGCCGCTCTAACATCCTGTGTCGTAGCCCCTATTTTCAGCTTATCAAGCGCCGCCTGCGCTTCCTTCACCTGTGCGTCGGCGGCGTTCACCTGGGCTACTTCGTTCAGCTTGGCTGTGTCGTAGTTATTCCGCGCCTGCGCCAGTTTGCCTTGCGCGTCCTCCATGTCGCGGCGCGCTCGCTCTTCCGCCTGCTTCTCGTCGTCCGTCACGTCGCGCCCCTTGACCTTGGCGTTGTCGTCCCGTATCTTCGCGTAAGCGTCCTGTGCGTTAGCGACCAGGTTCGTCGCCTGGTCCTGGGCGATGCGCGCCTGCTCCTTGGCGTTGGACGCTGTGGTAGCTGCCTGCTCGCGGTTGGCTTTAGCCTGGTCCAGCTTCGATTGCGCCGACGCTAAATCCTGAGCGGTAGCCGGGGCCTTCACCTTATCGAGGTTGGCCTGCGCCTGGTCCACCGCCGCCTGCGCCTCGGCTATCTGCTGTGGCGTGCCTGGCTGCCTGGCGGTCTCCAGTTTAGCCTGGGCCTGGCGCACCACCGCCTCCGCCTGGGCTATATCCTGCGCCGTCGCCCCCTTCTTTACCGTGTCCAGCTTCGCCTGCGCCTGGTTCAACTGCGCCTGTGCCGCCGCTATATCCTCGGCCCGCCCCCCCGCTCGCGTATCGTTCAGGTTGGCGATGGCCCCGTTCAGGTCCGCCGTAGCAGCCGCGATGTCTGCGGGCTGCGCGCCCTCTTTGGCCTGCTGTAGCTTCAACTTGCTTATATCAAGCTGCGTCTTAGCTTCGTCCAGCTTCCTCTGCAAGTCCTCGGTGTCAAGCTCCGCGAGCACATCGCCAACCTTCACGTTATCGCCCTGCTTCGCAATCACCTTGCTCACCTGCCCCGCCGCCTTGAACGACAGCTTGGCCTTCGTTTGAGCTTCCAGCTTGCCCGTAGTCTCCACCGTAGAGACAATAGTCCCCCGCCGCACAGCAGCCGTAGGCGGCCCCTGCACTGGCCTGAAAAAAAAGTAGGTTGTACCTATCGCCAGCGCCACTATCAGCAGCACAGGCACAGCTACGCGCAACCTGTTCCTCTTAGGTGGCAGCAAAGTTATGTCGCTCTCGTCGGCGAAGCGTGAGGTTGCTGGTTGGCTTGGTGTGGAGAGTTGTGTGACTACGGTTGTCGTTGAATGTTCGATGCCGTTGGCGTGTTCTGCGCCGTCGGTGGTTGTTTCTCGTTTTAGGGTGTCTGCCATGTTGTTTATCTTTTCCAGTTGCATTCGCACGAATAGATAGTTTGATATATCACAAGTACATTATAAGTGTATTGAACTCGATATGGTAGTTCATCTGCTGGTGAGCGGGTTCAGACATAAACACCGAACCTGCTTGACATCACACTCAATTGTGGATACAATGTAATTACATTGTACCGGGAAGGAATAACTGTGGAGAGAGCACGCATAATCAAAATAGGTAATTCACAAGGCATCCGTATACCAAAACCTCTACTCAGACAGGCAGGTCTCACCGATGAAGTAGAGTTGGAGGTACAGCAAGATCGGATAGTAATTCACCCTGCTCACCGCTCACGCCAAGGTTGGGACGAACAGTTCCGCCTGATGGCAGAGCAAGGTGATGACCGCTTGCTCGACCCCGAAGTACCAAGCCTTACTCGTTGGGACGAGGACGAGTGGGAATGGTAGTCGAGCGATTTGAAGTCTACTTGATCAATCTCGATCCGACCGTAGGCGGCGAAATCCAAAAGACCCGCCCATGCCTGATCGTTTCACCCGATGAGATGAACCATCGTATCGCCACCGTAATAGTCGCGCCAATGACCACAAAAGGACGCAATTATCCAACGCGTGTGCCTTGTCGGTTCCAGGGTAAAGACGGTCAGGTTATGCTTGACCAATTGCGGACGGTTGACACGACGCGGCTGGTCAAACGCCTTGGCAGCCTGGATAGGCAAACGCAGGTTGAGGTATTGCGGGTACTAGCTGAAATGTTCAGGGAGTAGTCATCAGCAACTTATTCGTCACTCATACCTCAACGCATAGCTAACCTTCAATCGTGCCGCCCCCAACGCAGGTCCAATGCTCGCCACCATCGTCAGCAGCAGCGTAAAGCCAACCGCCAACCCGACCATCCCGACAGGGAACACGAAATCAAGCGGGAACAGCACCGTGCTCATCACCCACACCAGGAAGCGCGCAAGCGGATACCCCAGCACCAGGCCGAGCACAAAGCCCCCGCCGCCCATCAGCAGCGCTTCCGTCATAAACACCTGTATCAGGTGCGAGTTGCGCCCCCCAATTGAGCGCATGATACCTATCTCGCGGCGGCGCTCGAGCACGTTTAGCGTGAGCGTGTTGGCGATGCCTATGCCGCCTATCACCGCCACTATCACCGTCATCGCGTACAGCAAAATGCTCAATATCTTGCTGGCTTCGAGCGAGCTTTCTTTGTCGGCGTAAGCGGCTAACATGCCGGGCGACAGACTATGGTACTTCCTCTCCAGGTGAGCCAGCACGTCCTCCACATAAGGCCCGTCGTGCTTATCCAGGCTCACAGCGAAGAAATCAGCCGCACCTGAGCGATGCATCAGCCTCGCCGCCGTATCGAGCGGCACAAACACCTTGCCCTTGGCCGAGGACTGCAACCCCTGTGCGTTGTCGTTCACCACGCCCACGATAGTGAGCAGACTATCTTGCCCACCCACCGTCAACTCCAGCCTATCTCCTACGTGGTAGCCCCCCGCGTCCGCGAACACCGACGACAGCACAACCGCGTCCGGCTCGTTATCTGTGAACCACCGTCCCCTGGTCATTTTGTCTCCGTAGCGGTAGAGGTCGGTATTCGGAGGTAGGCCCCACATCGTCACCCGTGTATCGGCCACCGATGCCCCGGAGCTTGCCCACGCCTCCACCTCCTTCACCTCCGGTATCGAGCGCAGCGTCGCCGCGAATCCCTGCCCCACAGGCTCCTGGAACCACACCCACGCGTCCGAGCCGTACACGTCATACGCGCTGTCTATTGATGCGTGGACCGAATCGCTGGTGCTCTGCGCCGCCATGAACGAGGCCGTC
>JBBQIC010000236.1:0-6506 GCA_038324555.1 Chloroflexia bacterium | reverse complement strand
CGGTTATCGCCGAACTCAGGGTGGTCACGGAGATAATAGCCAAGCGCCGCTATATACCCCCCACCAACAAAGGCGCTTTCGTCGCCCACCCTGCGAGGGTCGTCCACTGGGTCGGCCAACAAAAGCGAAGCGCCTTCGGGTATCAAAGACGACAATTGACCGACCAGGCGGGGGCTTTTCACCCTGTACACCTGGTCCGCGCCGAACTGCTGGACGAGCGTGAAGTCGCCCAGCACCTTCCCCTCCGGGTGGGTGGTGCGCCAGGTGAAATCGGTGCGCTGAGGTCCACTCAAATCATCGAGATGCACCACTACATATTCCACGCCCAACGCCCAAAGCGCGTCGAGGCTACGTGGGCAAGGGAAGCAATCTTCGGTCTCGTGGGCAAGCGCCGTGTAAGCGGGAGGGCGGATGCTCGCCACGCCGTTGACCAGGTTCTGCAAATGATAAAGGCTGTAATACTGGTAAAGGTTAGCCACTTCCACACGCTCCAGGCCCGGCTTATAGTAGACCATAGGGTATTCAGCGACAACGGTGCGCGGTTGCGCCGCCAACCACCTGTACACCTGCGGGACCGCCTGGCGAGTGCCGACAGGCTCAAGATAAACTGGCGCGCTCCAACTCTCGGCTACCGAAAGGAGCGCTACCAGCGCAGTCACCACAGGCAACGCGGCCCTGGGCAAAGCACGCAGCCTTGGAGCGGCGCGCAACCAACCAAGTAGGAAGACAGCGCCGATACCCGCAAGTGTGCTCAACGCCAGGGATGTCAGTATCATAATCCGAGCCGCAACGCGCATACTGTGAAACCCAGGAACCCAGTCGTACAGCAACTGATAAGGGAGGGGTAGCACGCCATTGACAGTGCTCGGATCGTAGCTAGACGACGAGTATGTTATCTGCAAGGTAGGCCCAAGCGACAACACCACCGTAACTGCGATAATTATTAGAAAGAAACCGACGTGCTTTCTCAAGTTGAAGGTTGAAGGTTGAAGGTTGAAGGTTGAAGCCTGGGTTGGGGGTGTGGCGTGTGAGGCGCGCCACGTTCCTACTATGCCCAACAGGGCAAGTAGAGGCACAACCAGGCCGGGAAAGGACGAACGCTCCCAGGGCCAGGGGCCAGGGTCGGCGAACGGGGCCAGCAGTTGGCGGTATATCTGGTTGCCTTCGTATACCGCGAGAAAGCTGGCAAGCGTGTTTGAGTAACGCTCGACCTCGAACAGATCGCGGCCAAACTGCTGTCCGCTCTGCACCTGCAAATACGGTACGATTATCGGCAGCATCAGCAAGAGCGCGGCGCCCATAACGGCAGCAAGCTTACCCACAAACGCCAATGAGAAACGCCGCTCGGCTATAGAGTAATACACCACGAAAAGCCCAAGCATTATGACCGTATAGAACGCCAGGTAATGCGACGACAACCCTTGTACGGTGAAGAGCGCGCCCAACGCCACCGCCCAATGCCAGTTGCCAGTCCAATATAGCTTATAAGCCACGAGGAGTATAAAAGGCATCCACTCGGCGCTCAATAAGGTTATATGGGGCAGATGGTCCATACGGTAGAAACTAAACGCGAACGCCGTCCCCGCGACGAATCCCGCGCCGCTATTGCCCGTCAACTCGCGCACCAGCAGCCACATCCCGTAGCCCGACAATATAAACGTCAGCAGCAGCAGCGCATTGTGGCTCAACACCGGGTTGCCGGTCAACCAGTATATAGGGGCTGACATAGCAGCCTCGGCGAAATTCAACTCGTCGAAAGCGAGCGTACCCTTGAAAGGGTACATAATATTGGTGTCAAACATCCCCATCGGGTTTGTGACGAGCGCGTGCGCTTGCCACGCCATAAGCCACAGACTGTTGAGTGGGTCAAGCTTGCTCACAACGAAGCCACCCAACTTAGGCAGCATCGGCCAAGTGACGATCACGGTCACGACCGAATAAAGCGCCAACGCGGCTAGATGCGGCGCCACCCGAACCAGCCGCGAACCCTTCTCCGCGCGCGCCGTAACCCCGGTAACAGCAACGCTCTTTTGCTGTTCTACCGGGGTTACGATGCTGGCTGCTACATGTCGTCTTGCCATGGGTGAATGAAACGTGATACGTGATGCGTGACTGCTTGACCAACTAAGTTTTGATATGTTAGGTAACTCACCTTACCAGGCTCTAGCAGGAGAGGGATCAACTAACCCGTGTCATTCTGAGCCGCAGCGAAGAATCACTGCGAGGTCGTAAGCGTTAGGGATAGTCATGGCTGTACTGATACCGATACTGATTCCTAGACGGATTGGTAAGGAGAGTGATTCTTCGCTGCGGCTCAGAATGACACGAGTTAGTTGGTTTGTTACCCTCATAGTTTTGCTTTCGCCTCTGCCGCAACCCTACTATCCGACTGCGTAAAGTGAGTTATGTAAGTTGCAATAAGGGCAATTCACATATTACAATTTAGTTGGTCGAACAGTGACTATCGTAATTCACGCATCACGCATCACGCTTACAAGCGTGTCTGCTCCCTTTTCCCAGCTAAAGTGTTCATTAACGAACCGCGCTCCTGCTTGGCCCATCCGTTTGGCGCGTTCGGGGTCGGTTAGTAGGGTTGCCATTGCTATACCCAGCGCATCGGGCGTGGGCGGGACCAAATAGCCGCTTATGCCGTGCTGCACTGTGTCACATGGCCCGCCTTCGTTCACGGAGACTACGGGCAGACCTGCGTGCAAAGCTTCGATAACAGATAGGCCAAAGCTCTCCTCCTTGCCAGTATGCACATAAACGTCTCCCAGCGCGTAATGTGCAGCCAATTCTTCTTCCGGCACTGCCCCAGTAAAGACAACATCGCGCCCAACCTTCATGCCAAGCCGCCCTGCGAGAGCCTTCAAAGAGGTCTCTTCAGGTCCGCCGCCCACCACAAGCGCGGTTGCACCATTTGCTGTCGCACTTGCAAAATGCACCGCTTCCAGAAAAAGGTCAACCCGCTTCCTAGGGTGCAGGTGGTTCACCGTGATTGCCACTGGTCTATTATCAAGGTCGTAGCGCGAGCGCAAAGCCTCCACCTGCTCAACAGAAGGGTCCGTAAAGTCCACACCGTGCTCCACCACGATAGCGCGGCGATGGTACGCCTTCCAGATGCGTCGCGCACCATACGGGCTGTTGGACAACACGCGCCCCGCTGAGGCCACCATGCGGCGGTCCACAACACGATACGTATTCGCCAGGAGCACCATAACCCTTCCAAAAGCGCCGAGCCGAGCGGCTATCTCTGCCATGTCACTATATATAAACCTGGGCGGCTCAAAGCAAAAGTAAAGAATAGGCACTCTCATACCAGCCATTGGAAAAAGCACTCGCCTGGTAAACCACATAGCGGGCACGCTTGGCGGCCCAAAGAAGATTATTCCTTTGGGGTGACGGCGCGGTATCCGCAAAGCTAGCGCGGGGCCGAGCGCGTATTCGACCGCAGCGTCAAGGTAATGATTACCCGTAAGTTGCATGGGCCAACCCGTCTCAATTAGCCGCACTCCTCGCCCAAGCGCGGGTTCGCACGCCTGGGCAAAGCGATGGGTAAGCAAAATCACCTCACCGGCGGGCAACCGTCGAGCGGTGTAATCTGCCAGCTTCAAGATAAGACGTTCCGCGCCCGTCAGCTTTTTGAACTGCGGATAGAAAAATACAAGCGACACGCAGATTATAGGGAGAAGGGAGAAGGGAGTAGGGTGAGGGAATAGTTCTTATTCTTACTCCCTCACCCTACTCCCTTCTCCCTATCTGGGCAGGCTCCGCTTCTTCCTCAAGCATAATCGGTATGCCGTCGCGCACCGGGTACGCACGCCCGCACTGCTCACAGACCAGCCTATCGCCCTGCAAATGCACTTTGGCCTTGTCCACAGGGCAAACCAGTATATCCAGCAATTCCTTCGGCACGGCGGTTTTCGACTCTGTCATGTCCGTCCTCCTTGTAAATAGGGTGAGGGAATAGGGTGAGGGAATAGGGTGAGGGAGTAGGATTAATTCCTCACCCTACTCCCTTCCCTACCTAGGCACATAAATATTCTCAACATTGCGTTGGTCCAGTTTATAATTATCCCGCACAGCTTGCAAGATGCCGGGCGAAACGTCGCCCGCGCCCGCATCGGGGGCCGCAACGTCTATACGGAAGATTAGCTGAGAGAAGCGCCTGTGGCGAATAGCTTCCACCAACTTGCTCTCGTCCCACCTACCGTAATAAGTAGCGTGCTTCTGAGTGAAGGGATCGGTGCTCCACAGCTTCTTGTGGGTAAGCAACATCAAGCCCACGTTGTCAGAATAAGCTTCCCCGCCGTTGTTTGTCACGTACTGGAAAACGTTATTCATGCCTTCAGTGAGCTTTGGAGGCGGCACACGTAGTTCCAGCCCCAACCAACTCGGAGTGTTGAACAGGGAAGGTATCTGCGTCACCAGAAGCAACGCGACCACAGCCCCGGCCACCTGCGTCTGCCAAATCCGCGTCCGGCGCACCATAGCCACGCCCATAACAAATCCCAGGCAAGACGCGGCAGCCAACTCCAAGAAATGATTGTGGTTGCCGCCCAACGTACCTGCTCCCGTAGCCGTAACTAACGACATACAGAAGTAGAAGAATAGTAGTAGCACACCATCCCACTCTGGGGGCTGCGATTGCGCTCTCACGCGCCTGTATGTCCAGAGACCGACGGACAAGAGTACCGCCAGTATACCAGGAACGACAAACGGGCCATAGGCGCTAACAAAGCCGAGCGCGAAATCCCGGAAACGGTCGGGGAACCAGGGCAGGCTGTGTATAGTATACATGTGGTAGAAGTAGCCGCCGTCCGTCAGCAGATTGAGACCCAATCCGGGCAATAATGCTCCAGCCGCATAAGACATTCCGAACGCCAGCCCTGTACGTGGCCGGATAATCAAGAGCCACGCGACAGCGGCCACGCCTCCGGCTATGGCAGTCTGTTTGGTGTAAAACGCGCCCAGGAACAGAGGCAGCGCCCACCACACCTGTCCGGTAGGCCGCGAGGCCACACACCACAACCCGCCCAGCCCAAGCGCCACCGCCAGTACGTCAGGTTTGACAAGACTGCCCCAAAACGCCACCAGCCCAAGCGACCACCAAAGCGCCGCAGCCAGCGCGCCCGCCAGCTTATCCCGCGTCAACGATACGGTCAGCCCGAACAAGCAAATGCCCGCAAGGAGGGTAGCCAGGATGGACAGCGCCCGTCCTATCTTGAAAGTAGGCTCCTGCCCCACCAGGTGCTGCGCGGGCCAGGTGAGCAGGTAGTATAGAGGTGGGTAAGGCGCGGCGATGAACAGGTCCGGCGTAGGCTTCAGGTAGATATTGACTCCTCTGTTCAGTAGCATCGTCTCAGCAACTATCATCCCCTCGGACTCGTCAAACTGGAAGGGATAGGCAAACAGGCCGGACGACATCTGAGCGGAGGACACATCTTTCCATAGGAGACCTGTGAGGAGTAGCAATAGTGAGACAAGCAACGACACCTGAGCCAATCTCATAGCTCGGCCCTCAACGGGGGCGGCTGCATCAGATGCTATTGCTGTATGGGTTTGCGCCACTTCAACCGTCGGGGTCTATCGTTGCGGCTTCGTCAGATGAGGGGAACTCGACCCTGTCGTAAATATCTTGAAGGGCCACATCGCAGCCGATAGAAGCCAGGTGTAGCGCGCCATCTGAGTCGCTGATTACGGTGAGTATCCACTGACCGCCATTATCTCCGTGTCGGGCATAATGCTCCACCAAAACTTTGTCCTGGGCAACCAATACGTATTCCATAAGCGAGTCCAGCCGGCGATAGTGCGCAAACTTCTCGCCTCGGTCATTGGCCTCCGTCGCTACAGACAGCACTTCGATGATAACGTTAGGATTGATGAGCGTGTCCCGATGCCTGTCCTCTGAAAGGGGTTCGCCGCACACGGCAACAACATCCGGGTAGGCATACATGCCTGTGAGGCTTACCTTCACGCGCATATCGCTTATGTAAGCCTCACATGGTCGACCTCTTAACTGTGCGTGCAGTTCAGCAGCCAAGTTACCTGTGATCAAATTATGCCACCTGCTCGCCCCCGACATGGCATATATTTGGCCGTTCATATACTCATTCTTATATTCTGCCTTGCGCTCAAGAGCCAGGTACTGTTCGGGTGTGTAATTTGGTTGAGCAAGAGACGACATGATTACCTCTTATTCAAAAGGCTGTATAGAGAGGATAGCAGAGGGGGTGGGGACTGTCAAGCGGTGTTCGTAGAGGCCATGGCTTATTCATTTTCCAAGACAGGGCCAGGGACGTGGGTCGTAGGGGCAGGCCCCTGTGCCTGCCCTGTTCGCATACCCCGATGCTTGGGTGGTAAGGAGAGAGGGCAGGCACGGAGGCCTGCCCATAGGCGCGAACTTAAGGAGGCTGCATGGCAAACAAACCCACTAACCCGTGTCATTCTGAGCCGCAGCGAAGAATCTCGTCGTATATGGGGATGGTTGGGTCACAGAAAATCCA
>JBBQIC010000235.1:0-6648 GCA_038324555.1 Chloroflexia bacterium | reverse complement strand
GCCAGCCACAGCAAGAATGCCACGCCGGATACCGATATGAGCAACAGCATGACAGCCAGCGCGAAGCCACGCCTGGGCGAAATCCTGCGCCACAATACCAGGAAAAGGGCGGCGAAGGCGATTGTTATAGCTACCTGGCTGCCCGTATCGTTGGAGGCGCTTGTCGAGAAGAAGAAGAACGAATACATAGCAGCCAATACAGCACAAAACGATACCAACAGCCCGATCCAGGGTCGTACCCAGTCGCGCTCCCCACGCTTCCATGTCTGCCAAAGCTCCCAAGAGTCGACCTCAGCAAGTGGCGGGCGGCGGGCGTGCCCCTTGGCTGGCTGAACATCAGGCTCTTCGTTTGGCGTAGACGTTTGTGCCATGATTCCCTTCACTATAGAGATAGAGGCCTTCTCATCGTCCTCCGACTCTACTTACGACACTTGCAGCCAGGTGATTTGCGGCAGAGGCCGCCCCTCTCACATCTCGCCTGCCCAGGTATTCTACCACAAAGGCCGCAGCAAAGGCATCACCCGCACCTGTGGCATCAACGGTTACCTCTATGGGGTACGCCCCAACTGTGAACATCTCCCGTTCGGTAGCCACCAGGCAGCCGTCCTGCCCCAGTGTCAGGACCACCATCGGCGAGACCTCTAGCAAGCTGCTTGCTACGTCTTCAGGCGCTTCTCTGCCGGTTAGCAGTTGGCCTTCTTCCAGGTTCGGGAAGATCACATCGAAGCGCAATTCGGCCAGCGTCTCGCGGAAGCGGGAAGGTCCATAATCTTCTATCAAGTGGGATGGGTTGGGGTCGATCGTGCATAGCGGCGACCCATATTCGCGGGCCATCTTGAGAGCTGCCCGTGCTGCGGGCGTCGGCCCTTCCCTGAGCAGCGAATAGCCCGTGAGGTGAAAGGCGTTCAGATTAGCGAACCACGCAGGGTCCAGGTCATCCGGACTTAGAGTGCGACTCGCCCCAGGATAAGACCACATGCGCCGGTGGCCTTGTGGGTCAACCATTACCAGCACCCGCCCGCTCGGTTCCTCCTCAATCGCCTTAACGTTGAGAATCACGCCTTCCGTATCCATAGAGCGCACCAGCATATCGCCTGCCCAATCGCGCCCCACACGCCCGATGAATCGCATCTCCGCGCCCAACCGAGCCGCCTGCACAGCGAAATTAGCCGCCGACCCACCGGGCCACATTTGCACCCCTTCCGGCCCCATGTCAGCCTCGCCGGAGAGCGGGTCATAACGCACGAGCAGATCGAGCAGTAAATCGCCAATGGAGAGGATTTTCACGCCTCAGATGTAGTGTCCAGGCGTGATCGCCTTGCTGATCTCCGCCGCCACACCCGCGTTATTCTCCAAGAGGGCGCGATTCGCTGTGAGCGAACGACCGCCCGTGGCGTTAGCCAGCGAACTGAGAAGGAAAGGCGTCACCTCGCGGCCCTTGATGCCCTGCTTCGCCGCCACTTGTAGCGCGCCCTCTATAGCTTCTTCGACCTCCGATTTGGTCAGTGCGGCGTGCGCTGGCACGGGCACGCATACCAGCAGGCCGCCCTTCAACCCGATATTCACGCGCTCTTTGAATATGGACGCGACCTCCTCAGCCGTATCAACACGCCCATCCACACCGACTTTGGAATCGTAAACTGGCGTATAGAATGCCGGAAAGTGGTCGGTGCGATAGCCCAGCACGGACACGCCGTTGGTCTCTAGCCATTCGAGAGTGGCGGGTATGTCAAGTACCGACTTGGCCCCAGCGCACACGGTGACAATCGTCGTACTGGCAAGCGCGGGCAGGTCGGGCGAAATATCGAAGGTCTGCTCCCAGCCGCGATGTACTCCCCCTATCCCACCCGTCGCGAACACCTTTATGCCGACCTGCGACGCCAGAAACGCCGTAGCCGACACCGTGGTCGCGCCGTTCCCGCCCTTCGCCAGCAACACGGGCAAGTCGCGCAGACTGGCCTTGTGGATGTCTTTGGCTGTACCCACGCGCTCACGCTCCTCGTCGTTCAACCCGACACATACTTTGCCGTCGAGCACGGCGATGGTCGCTGGCGTCGCACCGTGCTCCCTGACGATAGCTTCCATCTGCGCCGCCACTTCCAGGTTCACGGGATGCGGTAATCCATGGGCTATCACCGTCGATTCGAGGGCTACAACTGGCCGCTTCTCTCTGAGCGCCTGCCCCGCTTCGGGTGAGAACGATATAAGGTCTCTCAAGATTGGGTTCATGGGCATAGTATAACCTGAAGAACGGCTGTTGAGTAGCAGATATATGGGGATAAACTGGTCACTTCTCGTGTTATCGTTTATCCTCTATATGGCAAGATATGTTCACACTAGAAGACATCTTAGAAGGCACTGGCGGACATCTAGACCCCTCTGCGAAAAACCCGGATACCACGCGATTCGAGAACCTGGTGATAGACTCGCGCCAGGCCACTTCCGGCTCGCTTTTTGTCGCCCTCGATGGTGAACAGGCTGACGGGCACGACTTCGTTGTGGACGCATTCAAACTAGGAGCGAAGAGTGCGCTTGTGCGCGCCAACTGGCCGTCCCCAGATTCATTGTCTACTAAGTTACCTCTCATCAGGGTAGACGATCCCTTGACCGCCCTGCAACGGCTTGCGGCCTGGTGGCGCGTGCGACACGATGTGCAAGTGATAGGCATCACGGGCAGCGTGGGCAAGACGACCACCAAAGAGGTTGTCGCTTCCGTGCTGTCGCGCAGCTTTGATACGCTTAAGTCCGAAGGCAACTTCAACAACGAGATTGGCTTGCCGCTAACTCTGCTGCGCCTGACGAATCAGCATAAGAAGGCCGTGCTTGAAATGGGCGCGGGCTATGCGCTGGGAGAGCTTACCATGCTCTGCGAAATAGCCGGGCCGGAAATAGCCGTAGTCACAATGGTGCATCCCGTACATCTAGAGCGCATGGGCACAATCGAGCGCATCGCTCTCAACAAGAGCGAGCTTGTGCGCGCCCTGCCCAAAAAGGGCACGGCGGTACTCAACGGCGATGATCCACGGGTTCGCGCAATGAGCGAGGTTACGCAAGCCAGGGTGCTCTTATATGGACTGAACGAAGGGCACGACCTGTACGCAACTAACATTGAGAGCAACGGTCTGGAAGGCGTGCAGTTTACGCTGCATTTCCGCCCAACCGGAGAGATCTGGCCCGTAAAGCTACCGTTACTGGGCAGGCACAACGTCTATAGCGCCCTGGCAGCTGCGGGCGTTGCCCATGCCGCCGGTATGCCCTGGAACAGCATCGTTGACGCCTTGCAGCTTCTCGACGTGACAGGGCGTATGCAAGTAGTACAGGGCTATAATGGCTCTACTATCCTGGACGATTGTTATAACGCCGCTCCCGCCTCCACAATCGCCGCGCTTGACCTGTTAGGTGAGATGCCCGGACGCCATATCGCCGTGCTGGGAGACATGCTGGAGCTAGGCAGCTACGAGCAAGAGGGCCATCGGGAAGTAGGTCGCCACGTCCCAAAGGCCGTTGAATGCCTGGTAGCACTCGGCAGCCTGGGCAAGATAATAGGCGAGGAAGCCTTGCGCTGCGGCATGTCACCTGATAAAGTGGCTTTTGCCAACAACAACAGAGCCGCCATTAGCTACCTGAAATCCATTCTCCGACCGGGCGACCAGGTGCTTGTAAAAGGCTCGCGGGGACTGCACATGGAAGAGATAGTAAACGAGTTGAAAGTCCAAAGTCCGAAGTCCAACGTTAGACCCTAGACTTTGGACTTTGGACTTTGGACCTTTGAGGAAGAATGTACGCAACGATAACACACTTACTGCTCGACCTGCCCACCATAATAGGTAGTTTAGCTGCAACTACCACTCCCTCACCTTCACCGACCGTCACCTCTGCTACGGGCGTTATTCAAGGTTTGCCGTCCATAGTTATGGTTCGTGGGTTGTCATTAGGCGCAGTAGCCTTTTTGCTGGGACTATTGATGGGCAAGCCTGTCATAAACTGGCTACTCGACAGGCGAATTGGCAAGCACATCCGTATCGAAGGGCCAGAGAGCCACCAGATAAAGACAGGCACACCCACTATGGGCGGGCTGATATTCCTGGTCCCGCTAGTAATTGTCATTGGCATATTTACCGATATACCAAAGTTCAAATCGTTGTTATTGCCGTTGGGGATAGTAATATCATGCGGCATCCTGGGTGGCTTTGACGATCTACTGAGTACAATAGGCCGCAATCGTGGGGGGCTTAAGGCACGCTTTAAGATGGCCTGGCTGCTGGTTATCGCAACTATCACGGCAACTATACTATATCTCCCGCCACCTTACGGTCTAGATCATCACAATTTGCTTATCCCATTCATGTCAAAACCAGTAAACATTGGTGTCTGGTACGCTATTTTCGCTGTGTTTGCTATTGTGGGAACCGCCAACGCGGTCAACCTGACCGATGGGCTAGACACCCTGGCGGGAGGTACTTCAGCCATTGCCTTTGCATCTTATGGAGTTATAGCCTATTTGCAGGGACAAGAGCCTATAGTATCTGTCTGCTTTGCTACCGTAGGCGCTTTGCTGGCCTTCCTGTGGTTCAACGCACACCCCGCGATGGTTTTCATGGGCGATGCCGGCGCACTTACCCTGGGCGCTTTGCTCGCCGTGTGCGCGCTTGCGACCGATCAATGGCTTTTACTACCGTTGATTGGTATCGTGTTCGTAGTAGAAACTGTTGCCGACATACTGCAAATACTCTACTTCAAACTGACCGGCGGCAAGCGCCTCTTTAAGATGGCCCCGATTCACCATCACTTCGAGATAATCGGCTGGTCAGAGACGCAAATAACCATGCGCTTCTGGCTGGTGAGCATGTTAGCCGGGATGCTGGGTATTGCGTTGGCATTAGCTTAAACTAGGGAATAGGGCAAACCCGTAGGGGCGCACGGCCGTGCGCCCCTACACGATCACCCTATAGAAGGAGACACAATGAAACTAGGCGCACATATGTCAGTTGCCGGAGGCTCGTATAAAGCTTTAGAGCGCGGCAAAGATGTAGGTTGCACTGTAGTGCAGCTATTCTCTAAGAACGCTAGTCAGTGGGCCGCGAAGCCAATCGCGCCCGAAGACGCCGATCTGTTCAAGAAGACCCGCGACGACCTGGGCTACAAAGCCTGCGACCTCATCGTGCATGATTCTTATCTTATCAACCTGGCGTCGCCCGATGATACCCTCTGGGAGAAATCGCTCGCGGCGTTCGGACACGAACTGGACAGATGCGAAACGCTCGGCATCCCGGCGCTCGTAACACACGCCGGGGCACATATGGGTTCCGGCGAGGAGACCGGGTTAACGCGCATCGCATCGGCGATAGAGCGCACGCTGTTAGAGCGTCCAGCACAAGACGTGAAAATCCTGCTCGAAACCACAGCAGGCCAAGGGACGAGCCTCTGCTACTGCTTCGAGCATCTTGCCAGCGTGATAGACCAACTGAGCGACACGCACAAACCAAGAGTGGGCGTCTGCTGGGACACCTGCCATCTGTTCGCGGCGGGCATAGACTTCGCTGAGGAGTACAAGTACGAGCGCATGGTCGAGTCGTTCGACCGCATAGTCGGCCTGGGCAACCTGCGCGCTATCCACCTGAACGACTCCAAAAAAGGGCTTGGCAGCCACCTGGACCGCCACGAGCACATAGGCAAGGGCGCGCTAGGACTTGAGCCGTTCCGCTACGTAATGAACGACCACCGCCTGGCCCACATCCCTAAGATACTCGAAACCCCCAAAGGGGACGATAATACCGAAGACAAGGAAAATCTAGCCGTGTTGATGAGCCTGGTAAGGTGAGGGAGTAGGGTGGTCGTGTAGGGGCGCACGGCCGTGCGCCCCTACGGGATACCCCTATACTAGAATGCGATTCTTGATTTGGAAATAACAGAAGAATCGCGGCGTGTGCGGCTGGTCGAACTCAACGCTCGGATGCGCGCCTGCCGCAGGTGTCACGCGGCGGGATACCTGGACAAGCGGGAGTCCGTGCCCATCGCCCGCGACCCGGAACCGGACGCGCCTCTGCCGCGCATATTGCTCGTAGGACAGTCGCCGGGGCTGCGGGCTACCAACGAGAACCGCCCTTTCGCGGGCATAGCGGGCGACAAGTTGCGCGCCTGGGTCGAAATAGGAGGCATCCCATATGATGACTTCTGGAGCAAGATACATTTCAGCGCCGTCACTAAATGTTACCCTGGCCGCTTGCCCGGCGCGAGGGGAGACCGCGTGCCCACGCCCGAAGAACAACTTCTCTGCCGCCCCTGGCTGGACGCGCAGTTGGAAATACTGAGGCCGGATATAGTGCTGCTCGTCGGCCTGCTGGCTATTCAGACTTTCCTGGGTCGCGTACACTCGTTGAGCGCAATCGTCGGCACGTCGGTAGTCAAAGATGGCGTGTACTACCTGCCTCTACCCCACCCATCGGGCGTCAGCCGTTGGCTGAACGAACCAGAAAACGTTGCGGCGGTGGGGCGAGCTATGGTAATCTTGCGAGAATGGGTAAAGGAACTGAATATCTGAGCGCAAAATCATCCTGAAAGTGATTCGTATGTAAGAGTTCAGACGTAGGGGCGCTGCTTGCCGCGCCCTGGTGGCTTATCGGGATGCTTGGGTGGTCAACCACCAGG
>JBBQIC010000234.1:0-6684 GCA_038324555.1 Chloroflexia bacterium | reverse complement strand
GTTCGCCCTCTTGACGAAGACGAAGCGGTATGCAGACAGGGCGAACACAAGGTTCGCCCCTACACGGCTTTCTCCTCTATCCCTATTCTTCTGAAAATAGGGGCGGCAACCCGTAGGGGCGCACGGCCGTGCGCCCCTACCCCACACCAACATTTTCATTCTCGGTTGGTGGCCCGACGGGCCATGGGTTATTCTGAACATTAACAAGAAAGGCCCCTGTAAAGGGGCTTTTCTTATTTGTTTGGTAGCGGGGGTAGGATTCGAACCTACGACCTTTGGGTTATGAGCCCAACGAGCTTCCGCTGCTCCACCCCGCGTCAACTCAGTAATTATACTAGCAAGTATATTGAATGTCAAGGCAAGCAACTTGCTAAAAAAGATCCAAACTATTATTGACAGCCCAGGCTAAATACGTTATCATGTTGTGTGCTCGTGACCGTGTGCAAGCACAGTCCTGTGCTCCAACCAGGGCTTTCCGGTACATTATGGATCCCTCAAACGTTGTCCAAATATAAAAGGAGAACGCCTAATCTATGAAGCGCAGGGCAC
Organism: Chloroflexia bacterium; assembly: GCA_038324555.1. Classification (GTDB taxonomy): domain Bacteria; phylum Chloroflexota; class Chloroflexia; order QHBQ01; family JADMIH01; genus JADMIH01. The sequence goes on along the minus strand of JBBQIC010000234.1, from coordinate 6,135 downwards.
TACAGCTTCGGTACGTTATTCCTGTTACTCTGTTTGTACTTACCCAGGTGGCGTTGATAGCATTTTTTGCTGTAACTACTCCCACCCTGACTCCCACAAGCAAAGTCTCAGCCAGAGGTCTAGATAGCTCACTAACGGCAAAGCAAAATACGGCTTTGTTCTCCCGCTCTCAGGGCCGCCTGGACTCTGTTGGCATGGGCCAGGGCGGGGATTGGCAGATATTGCATCAATCGTCCGGCGGGGAAAGCATCGTAGATACGCCGACGGACACCGCAACGCCCGCGAACACAGCCACAAATACTCCTACTAACACGTTTACCAAGACGCCTTTACCCACCAACACACCCACCGCAACGCTTACCATATGTCCAAGCGGCGCCTGCACCAACACACCTACCCCTACCCCCACTAACACACCTACCCCTACCCTCACCAACACACCCACGAACACAGCTACCCCGTGCCCTAGCGCCAATTGCACCAGCACGCCCACCAGCACAAATACGCGCACCACCACACCTACGCTCACCACCACGCCTGTCTGCGAGGACGCATATGAGTCGGACAATAACTTATCCCAAGCGAAAGAACTTTTGCCGGGTATTGACCAGATTCATACGCTTTGCAAAGGGCGCGGAGGCAGTAAGGATTACGATTGGGTCCAATTTGGCGCGGTTGCAGGCAAACGATATACCGTGCTCACGAAAGACCTGACCAACCCGGTGGATACTATCATAACGCTCCACGGCGCAGATGGCAGCATAATCGCCCAAAATGACGACTTTCAAGCCAGTAGCCTGGCGTCCATGATCGTATACACGTTCACTGCCTCAGCCACATATTACCTGGAAGTCACTGATTCCAGGTCCAATGGTGGCCTGGGCTATAGTTACACATTAAGCCTTGTACCAGAGGGTTTAGCCGCAACCGCTACACCCAACGGCTCGGCTACCCCCACACCGGGGCCTTGTCACGACACTTACGAGCCGGATGGCCTGCCAGAGACCGCGCAGATTATCCTGATTGGCACTGCCCAGCATCCCAGCACCCAGAACCGCAGCTTCTGCCCTTCGGGCGACGCCGATTGGGCGCGCTTCTACGCCAGGGCAGGCAAGGTGTACTCGATAAGCACCAGCAACCTCGGCATAGGCGTGGATAGCTACATGTACATTTTCACCAGCGATGTCAAGACGATACTCGCTCAAAACGACGATGGCGGCGACCCTGCGAACCCTCTGGCTTCGCGCATTGACTTCTACCCACAAAAGGACGACTGGTATCTCATCCAGGTAAAGAACGCAGGCGATATAGGCGGCTCCGAGCAGACTTACGATCTCAGCCTTGCCGTGCTTGCGGGCGTACCGCAACCGCCTGGTACGGCCACTTCTGTCACCGCACCCGCTACCGCCACAGCTACAGGCCCTTCTGCGACCCCGCGCCCCACAAATTCGCCCGTGCCCACGCCCACCCAGGGCGCGGCAGTAGGTACACCAACACCCAAGCCGCTCGTCCTTACCGGGCCTCAACCAAAAGCCTCGCCCATCCAGGAAGTATTGCCTTTCACGAGTAACGAGATAGATGCCTCTTCAGGCGGGAATGTCTCCCTACCAAACGTGCCTCTAACGGGCTTCGATCCGGGCGTGCAAACCTCTATAATGCCAGTGAAGGATATAGCGGCAGCCGTTACACTGCCTCAGAAGCTTCAAGGCCCGTCTGCCTACACTTCTTTGCAGTTCCATATCTTCTACGACCACAATCGTGATAAGACGTTCAATCCCGTGGAAGGCATACGCGGCATGAAGGTGTACTTCCTCAACACCACTGCGGGCATGATGATGTCGGGCCAACTTATTACCTCCAGCGCGGGAACAGGCAATGCCATATTACCTGTCGTGCCGCAGCAGATATTCATCCCATACCTGGGGATTAATGTGCCGCTTACCAGCTTCCCTGAGCAAGCCGAGCATTCGTTATGGCTCCCCCCGGTGAATCTGCCGGACAGGGTTCCTTAGTGCTGTTTCACGAGAGATTGTGTGCAGGGTAGGGGCGCACGGCCGTGCGCCCCTACCAAACCAAATTGCATGACGCAAAATTTGCCAACCGGAATAAGTGCATGAGCAAGAATTTGGACCAAAATCAAAATCCACATGTGGAGACGGACGCCCCACCCGATAGGGCGGCGGCGGGTGACGTCTCCACCACCGGACACTCGTCGCATGACGTAGATGATGCTCACGGCGGGCACGGCGATGATACATCTGATGTGCCTACTTTAGTGCCTACGACGTTGTCTCAATTGGTGTTGCCCGCCATAATCTTGATTATTGTCGCCATACTTGTGGCCGGGCCTGTTGTCAATGCGTTTTCGCCAAAACCCGCTACCTCGCCTCCTACCGAGCAGCAACAGGGCGCAAATGAGGCTGCGCCGGGTACGGGTAGCAGTGCCAGTCCTACAGATGTGCCGACTTCTGGCACAGAGCCATCCGCCACCCAATCCCCCACTTCCGGTGTGAGCATGACTTTCCCGCTAGTCGCAACGCAAACTGCTGTGGCGATGGCTGGCGATCAAGGCGATGTCGCCAGGATACCAGTCAAGCTTGAATTCGGCGGGGCTACTTTTACGGTCAAGCAAGGCAGCGGCTTGCTTCCCGACTGGACCCCAAATCAAGATACTGGCACCGCAACCTGGATAGAGGGCACTGTCGCAAACCATATCTTGTATATACCTTATACTGAGGACAACGCCGCGCTGTTCAAGGCGAGCAGACCCGGCGACATTATAAAGTTAGATATGAACACGGGTCAGGTGTTCGACTTTGGAGTCAACCTGGCGCAAAGGGCGGCCAATGGTCCAACCACCAAAGAAGGCCAGTTTACCGTCAATGCTGCGATGTCCCAGGACCACGCAGGTGTCACCCTCTTCTTAATAGGCGATCCCGCAACCGACAGAGCGGTTGTGCAGGCCGATTTCACGGGTAATATTCAATAAGTAGGGTGAGGGAATAGGGTGAGGGAATAGGAATAAGACTACTCCCTCACCCTATTCCCTCACCCTATTCCCTCACCCTATTCCCTCACCCTACTCCCCCCTACATGGACCTCCAACCCGGGCAAACCCTCATCTTTGTAGGCGATCATACGTCGCCTGACGAACCTGGTTATGTTGACATAATCTCCGGTGTGCTCGCGCGCTTTCATCCCGAACTAAGGCTGAACTTGATCAGCGCGGGTTCAAAGGGGCAGACCGCAGCCGCTCTCCGATCACGGGCGCTGCTCGACATACTGACATCTTCGCGGCCTGATTGGCTGGCGGTAGGTATAGGGATGGCCGATGCGCTACGCGAGCCTATCGCCACCAAACTGGTAAACGATTATCAAGAGCGTGCTACTCAAAGGGACGATGCCGCCGAAGTCGCCTTTGGTCCTGAATACAGGACACATATCCATGATGTAGAGCCGGTTTCCGATGCTGGCCCGCGCTTGGAACTCCCGCTTGAATTGCTGCCTGAATTCAAACGTAACCTTGCCGAGGCGCTTACCGAGTTACAGCAGTCTGGAGTACGTCCAATCCTCATCACCCTGGCCGTGCTTGGCAATGACCGCGAACACCCTATCAATGACCTGCTGCGCGCATACAGCAAAGCTATACGAGAAGTCGCTCAGGAACGGGGAGCGCCGTTGGTTGACGTAGAGCGCGCCTTCCGTGACATATTCGACCGTGCTGCCAACTATAAACAAAGGCTCGCGCTAACAGGCCCAGGCGGAAAACTCAATGCCCAGGGCCAGACGCTGATAGCCCGCACCTTCCTGGCTGCTTTTAGATTGCTGCCCAACCCAGGCTTCCACCCTTAATCTCTTAAAAGTTATACTTTCCACGCATAAATATAAAAACCAGCCTCAGGTTGGTTTTTATATTTATGTGCCCCTATTTTATCTAGGCGCTAGAAACACGTAATACACCAACAATAAGACCAGTGCGGCTGCGAACGCCGGGCCGATGGGAAATCTCGACAATGCACGCCTCCGGGCAGTTGCCGCTGCCGTTCGGCCCCTGCCCAACACGTAAGGCACGTTGGCGACGACCGTGTTGGGCCGGAAAAGCAGGCGAGCCTTGAGGCTCAGTGCTGTCTGGTTGTGCAGCAGATACTCCCATGGCCGCGCCGGAATGAGTTCTGGCAGGACGACTGTGATGGTATCATCAGGGCTTTGCTGGTCCAGGGCGTCAATATAAGACAGCAGCGGCCCGATGAGCGACCTGTAAGGAGACTCTATAATGACCAGTGGTACGTCGCTTTCGCTCATAAGGCGATGCCATCCCTCGTTGAAGCGCTCCACGCCCTCGGTGTCCTCTCCTTCGGCGATGTGTACAGCGGTGACGTTCGCGCTCAAAGACCTGGCATAAGCGAGTGCGCTCATAGCGACCGAGTTCAAATGGGCGACTGGCACGATGATCGTATGCTTGAAGTCTTTAGGGTTGAGCGGGGTCACAGCTTCCACGTCGGTTCGGAACCGCTCGTAGTGCCTGTGGATCGCCAGGAACATAGCTATCAGGATGGGTATCAATACGATCACAATCCACGCGCCTGCGGCGAATTTAGTGACAGCAGAGATTATCAACACTATGAAAGTAGCCAGAGCGCCAATTGCATTTATCGCCATGCTGCGCTGCCAACCTGGGCTTTTTTGCCTCCACCAGCGCACAACCATGCCTAACTGCGATAACGTGAAGGAATTGAACACGCCGACTGTGTAGAGAGGTATCAGCGCCGTAACGTTGCCTTTAAAAGAGACGATCAGAACGCAGGCCAGAGCTGCCAGCGTGGCTATGCCCCAGGAGAAGGCCAGGCGGTCGCCCCGGAACGAGTATTGGTGCGGCATAAACTTGTCTCGCGCCAGGAAATAGGACAGCCTGGGGAAGTCGGAGAAGGCAGTGTTGGCGGCTAGCATCAATATGAGCGCGGTGGCTATGTTGATGAAGAACCATGCAGAGCTTGAAAACCACCCTGGACCCACTAAAAAGACGTTGCGGGCAACCTGGGATATCACAGTCTCCTGGTCGCTTGGTAGTACGTGAATCTGCGTCGCAAGGAAGGTAATGCCTGCGAACATTGTTATAGCCAGCACTGCCATCCATGCGAGGGTGGTGCTGGCGTTCTTCGCTTCAGGGGGTTTGAATGCGGGCACGCCATCCGAGATCGCCTCCACACCTGTGAGGGCTGTACAGCCCTGCGAGAAGGCCCGCAAAATAAGAAAGGTGAATGCAAATCCTGTCAACGACAAGCCGCCGGGTTTTAGCGTTTCAGCAGGCGCAACGTAAGGTATGCCTCCAAAGAAGAACAGCCGCGCCAGTCCAAGACTGACCATCCCCAATATACCCAATATGAACAGATAGGTCGGCACAGCAAAGATGTTACCCGCCTCCCGCACTCCGCGCAGGTTGGCGACGGTGAGGAGGAATACGATACTTACGCAAATCTCAATTTTGTAAACTTGCGCCTCCGGGTAAAGCGAGATGATGGCGTCCATTCCCGACGAAACGCTAACCGCAACGGTCAAGGTGTAGTCAATGAGGATAGATGCAGCCGCCGTGAGACCGGCCATAGTTCCCAGGTTGTCCTTGGCGACAATGTAAGAGCCGCCGCCGCGCGGGTAGGCAGCGATGGTTTGCCTATAGGAGACCGCCACGATAAGCAGGAGCAGCATGACCGCCCCGCCCACCGGCATTGCGGCGCTCGATACAAGCCCCATGCCTACCAGAACCAACACCCTCAAGATTTCTTCGGTTGCGTAGGCTACGGACGATAGTGCGTCTGACGACAGCACGGCGAGGGCTTTTGCCTTGGTGAGGCGCTCGTGGATAGAGTGCTCCGTGCTTATAGGTCTGCCTATCATTACACGCTTGAAGCGATTGAAGTAGCGCCCGAATCTGCTTCTTGGGACCTCAGCTTCTAGTGAAGCAGCCAGCACGCCGCCTGATTTTCGTCGGAAGGGGCCTATGTTGCGCCCATAGCGGATGTAGCGGTCGCCCGGGTGCATGCCCTTGACCATTTCCTCATGGCGAAGGTCGGATTTGACTTTATGCGTGCTTACGCTTACGTCTGGGCGTATATGGGTAGCCGATGGCTCATGTTGGGG
>JBBQIC010000233.1:0-6688 GCA_038324555.1 Chloroflexia bacterium | reverse complement strand
GGGCACCGGCAGGCAGGCGTTGCCGAAGGCGTTATCGCTGCTGTCGAATTGGACGATGCCGTTGGAGGTTATGAAGGCGTGGGTGAAGGTGCGATCATATAGCTGCACGGAGAAGGGCAGGGTATAGTAAGTGGAGCAATCGTCGCAGTGATTGCCGATGTCGGTAGTACCGCTAATGATAGTGGCCGTGGCTACGCCAAACGAATAGTTGCCGCTTACGGTAGCGGTGGGTGAGGGCGTGTCACGGGGTGTGGGCGTCTCGGTGGCGGTAGGCGGTGTGCCGGTAGGTGTTATAGTGGGCGTACCTCCGCATGAGGGGAACTTGAACGACCCGATGCGGGTCTTCCAACTCGATCCGCCTGCGCTTGCGAAGTATTCCTGTGTATACCAGAAGGTGCAGTCGTCGCTGGGGTCAATAGAGAGCATAGAGTAGTCGCCCCACCTGTTGACGCCCGTCTGCGAACTGGTCCCCTCTACTATTGAGCCTTCGCCTTGTGGCATAGTGCCTAGCGTGTCGCCTACCAGTCGTCCTGTATAGCGTACCGATGGGTATACGGTGCTGCTGGACACGCTGTAGCCGAGGGCTATATCACCGTTGCGGTCCATAGCTATGCCGCCCATCCAGCGATTTGAGGAGTCTGGAGAATAGGTCCCCTCCTGGAAGAGGTAGGGCATGGTACCCGGGTCGCGGATTTCCTGCCAGCGTATGCCAGCGTGGTCGTTGCCGTCTACGTCAACGGTGGTGTTACTCAACAGGACTTCGTGGTCGCCCATGTTGCGGTAGGCCAGGCGGTACATGGTGCGGCCCGCGATGGCGTCTAGCTTGTTGGCCGTGCCGGGCTGCGGTATGCAGTTACGCGCGCCGCCGCACATGTCTCCATCGAATGGTGAGCTTGTCACGTTAAATGGACCTGTCAACGCTGATGAGACGGGGTTGGCCCAGTCTATGTGGAGCCGCCACTCGCGGAAGGTGTTGGCGGTGCCCGATGTGGTGCCGAGGTAATTAGGCGCGCCCGCTGGCGGCAGTGTTGGACCGTCCAGGTCGGCTGGGAGGATAGCGAAGAAGTAGTTGCCGGGGTTGAATTGTTGTGCAACGCCCGGTTGCCCGGCCAACATGCGCGTGCGGTCGAAGGCTACGAACACCGGGCTGTCGAAACCCCCCGAGGTGTTCTGGAAGCGGTTGGCTGTCATGTAATAACCGTCAGGCCACACGCCGAAGTGGGGGTAGTCGTAGAGCAAGGTGTTGCTCATCAGGAAGGCGTAGCGATGCCAGGCCTGGGTGGGGTTGGGCGACTGCGATACGGCAACGCATTGATAGTAAGGCGGGGTGGTCGTGAACTGGCTTATCATCCAGCGGTCCGCAATGGAGTCGTACAGTGCGATGGGGTCGCCATCGTTGTGGGTCTCACAAGGGCCGCCAAATCCTGTCCAGATGGTGTTGCCCCGCGTTGGTCCGTACAGCGAAGTGCCGTTCTTGCTCCATATTTGGAGGGATGTATTGGTCCACTGCACGTAGTGGTTGGGGCCGACGTCACCGTTCGTGTCGGGAGGGGCGCAGGCGCAGTTGCTGTGGGCGGCGTCAATACCGTCCCAGCTTGTTAGCGGCGTGGGTATGGCAAGCGCCCCGAACCAGTTCTGCACGAGGGTGTCCTTAGGGTGCTGTTTGGGGTAGAGTGCATGTGGCAGGGGCGGGTTTTCCGGAGCCTCCTTTTTAGCCCCGGACACGGGTGGTGCGGGCGGTATGGACCACAGAGGAGGCGAAACGTCGTTCTTGACCGAATGTATGATAGTTGCCTGTCCCATAACCTCCTGATCTGCCTGGGACGCGGAGGCTGATGAGGCTGCTGCATCTCTACTCGCCGAAGATGGCGCACTGGGTTGAATGGCTCCGTTCGTCGCGTTCGAGGCTGCCCCATGAGGCGCGACACTTGCGGGCGGCTTGGCTAAGAGGGCCACACCCAGCACGAGCATGAGCAGCGCTAACATATATCGCCACCTCTTGAGCGTATGGCGTTTGTGTTGAGTTTCCATTTTCTCTCCTTCCTGATTGTTGGGGTAATATAGAATACTGGCGCAAGGCCACCTCATAGCGGGCTGCCTCGTCATAACATAGCACATAATATAGCACAAATTTGGCGATTGTGGCATCTATTTTTGGTGGAATATCATAAAATGTTTAGATTATCCATGCGCTTTTGCATTTTGCTCGGATGTATAATGCACTGATACCCTCCAATGGAGCTATGCCAATGACTGATGTCCCGGAAAAAAGTGGCAGTAAAGACAATATTGTGGTTCGCAGGGCCACACCCGACGATGCCGAGACGATACTTGGGCTGATTGTGGCGCTTGCCGAGTTCGAGCGTTTGCCTCCACCAGACGAATCCGCTCGCCAGCGCCTGGTAGCCGACGCCTTCGGCCCGCACCCGCGCTTCGAGATATTCCTTGCCGAACTGAACGGCTCAGTTGCGGGTTATGCCTTTGTCTTCGAGACCTACTCTACTTTCTTAGCGTTGCCGAGTCTCTACCTGGAAGACCTGTTCGTGCTCACGGAGTACAGGGGGCGCAAGATCGGCTATGCCCTGTTCAAGCGCTGCGCGCAGGAAGCATTACTCCGTGGTTGTGGTCGCTTCGAGTGGACCGTCCTCGATTGGAACGCTCACGCCATCAACTTCTACGAGCGACTAGGCGCTAAGCACCTGGACGATTGGCGGTTGTACAGGTTGGACCGGGCGGGAATGGAACGTGGAACGTGAGACGTGGAACGTGAGACGTGGAACGTGAATTACGCTATCACGCATCACGCATCACGCATCACGCATCACGCATCACGCATCACGCATCACGCATCACGCATCACGCATCACGTTTCACAGTAACCCTATGCCAACTAACCAACACCTCAAAGTGCTGATCCTGCCTTCCTGGTATCCCACCGAGCGCTACTCAATGGGTGGGATATTTTGTCAGGAGCAGGCGCGCGCTCTCAATGATTGTGAGCGCGATGTTGACGTTGTAGTGCTCTTTGTTGATCGCGCTCCGGTCTGGGAGTGGTTGCGCTCTCGCGCCGTAGGGGTGAGGGGTGAGGGGCGAGGGATGAGTCCTCAACCTAACCCTACTCCCTCACCCTATTCCCTCACCCTATTCCCTCACCCCTCACCCCTACGCGAGGAGAATGGCCTCAAGGTATACCGCACACAGATGCCGCGCCTGCCGGGGGTGTGGCCTTTGCTTTACGTTGTGTGGGCGACCCTTTCCATGTGGCGACTAATGCGGCGCTATCGCTTCAAGCCGGATATTTTACATGCACATGTAACGCTTCCGGCTGGTCTGGCAGGGGCTCTGATTAAGCAGTTGTTTGGCATACCGCTCGTCGTCACGGAGCATACAGGCCCGTTCTCCATGCTAATGCGCAATCGTTTTGCGACATGGGCCACGCACCAGGCCATGCAATCATCGGACAGGGTCATTGCGGTAAGCCATGCGCTAAGAGACCAGATTTTGGCTTATCCCCAGTTGCGCCGCCACATTGATATAATACCCAATGTGGTTGATACGGTGGCTTTTAAGGGACCAGGGGTCAGGGATCGGGAATCGGGCCTATCTGTGCTGTCCGACCCCCCACCCCTGGTCCCTGGTCCCTGGTCCCTGGTCCCTTTCCGCCTGCTTTTTGTTGGCGAAATGGAGACCAGCATAAAGGGCGTGGACTATCTGCTAGGTGCGATGGCTCTACTGAAGAAGCGTGGCGTGGATTGCCGCCTCAAGTTAGTAGGGCAGGGTCGTAACCGTCGGGAGTACGAGACTATGGCCCGCAGGTTGGGTGTAGCCGATCTCTGCCAATTCGTGGGCGTGGTCCCGCACAGTGAGATAGCCCGCCTCATGTCGGAGTCCGACCTATTCGTGCTGCCGTCGCTCGCGGAGACCTTCGGCGTCGTGTTGGTAGAGGCCATGGCCGCCGGGCTGCCCGTCGTAGCCACGCGCTGTGGCGGCCCCGAAGAAATAGTGACGCCGGACGTAGGCGAGTTGGTGGAACCGTCCAATTCAGCTGCCCTGGCCGACGCAATTGCTGACGTACTGAGCAGACTTGACCAATTCCCAGAGGCGATTCTAAGAGCACAAGCAGAAGCTCGCTACGGCCAATGCAGCGTGGCGGGTAAGCTGGTTGGGCTTTATAGGCAGGTGGTGAATAGGGTGAGGGAATAGGGTGAGGGAGTAGGAATAAAGACTATTCCCTCACCCTAGAATAAGCATGAAGATACTAATGATATGCCAGGACGTGCGCGTGGACAGGCGCATTGTCCTCCAGGCCCAGACGCTGACTGCCGCAGGTTACAAGGTGGGTATACTGGCCCGCGCTGAAGCCTCCGGTCCTATCCAGCAGGGTGAGACCGACAGCGGCATTTCTATCAACCGCATACGTGTAGAGGGGCGCGACCCGCGCTTCAGGTGGCTTACTGCGCTGTCCAAAGCGGCGGGGGGGCGGGGCTATGCTGGCGCGGTGAATTTCGCCAGGTTGTGGGGTTCGCTCACGGCAAACAACACTTTTAGCGTGCTTGCGTTTCCATTGATGATGCGCAATCAAGCTGATGTATACCACGCTCACGACCTCATCAACCTGCCCGTCGCTTACCGTGTGGCAAAGGCTCAGGGCGCGAAGTTGGCCTACGATGCTCACGAGCTTTTCAGCGAGATAGACAATCCCTGGATAAAGATACGCAGAGGCTACTGGCGGCGCACTGAAGGTCGCTTGCTGCCACACTGCCTGGTGGCGACGACCGTCAACGAGTTCATCGCCGATGAGATGGCGAAGCGTTACAACGTGCCGCCGCCAGACGTAATCTATAATTGCCCACGCAAACCCCAGGGCTTCAATCCTGACGAACGCCACCCTTATCTGCGCGAGGCGCTCGGCTTGTCGCCCGAAACGCGCATCGTGCTCTACCAGGGCTGGATGGCCGAGGGGCGGGGGCTTGAGGAGCTAATCGAGGGCGCGGCCCACCTGCGGGGCGCGAAAGCCGTGCTCGTGCTCATGGGCTACGGCGACTATAAGCCTCAATTAGAAGCCCTAGCTGCCAGGCATAACCTGGGCGACGTTGTGCGATTCCTGGACCCGGTGCCGCAGGCAGACCTCGTACCCTACTGTGCCTCGGCCTCCGTTGGCGTGATACCCTACCGCCCCGTTGACCTGAATAATTACTATAGCTCTCCCAACAAGCTATTCGACTTCATCCAGGCTCAAATTCCTATCCTTGCCAACGACCTGCCTTTCCTCAGCAAGATAGTAAAGGGCAGGGACATAGGCATGACCGCCTCCATGACCACGCCGGATAGCGTAGGACAAGCAATGCTTGGGATATTATCCAAATTGGATGAGGACGGTAATGCTTCGCACTGGCGGCGCAACCTCAAAGAAGCGGCAGACGTTTACAACTGGGAGCATGAAGGAGAGAAACTTGTGAGGTTGTTTTATGCGCGGATTGGCAGATAAGGGATCGGGGATCAGGGATCGGGACTCAGGAATCGGGAATCAGGAGTCGGTTCCTGAGTCCCGATTCCCGACTTCCAACTCCCGACTCCTTATCTCCGCGTTACTGTGGCTCGCAACCGCCGCCCTGGTTGCCGCCCTTGCTATGCGCTTTGCCATGCGGGTGGTTGGCGTGCGTGACGACTTACCCTTTCCTGAGTTGATCTATTCATTCACTGCGCCGCTCGTGGAGCCTTTTTACAGGTTCTTTCCGTTGGGAGACGCCCGCTTTGATTATCGCGTTTTCGAGGTGGCTTCGCTTGCCGCTGCTGGGGTGGTTATTATTTTTGCCCTGGTGGTATACGTGGTGGGGTTGTTGGTGGAAGGTCTGATCCGGCGATAAGTGTAGGGGAATTAGATTATCCGACCAACCGCATTGGCACTTGACTTTTCGCCGATTTAGGTGTATAATTAGAACAGAAATTCGTTTGTTTGACGTGAATGAGAGTTGAGTGAAGACGAATAAAGAGAGCAAAGAGATGAGTAGAGAAGACCTAAAAATCATAAGTAGTAGGCCCGCTATCACACATGAGCAGGCAGCAGAGGTGCTTTTCAATTGCGCTACGCTGCTCCAGATGGCAGGGGCTAATCAGTACCGTATCGCCCGATACCGGCAGGCCGCTTTGAATTTGATGAGGTTGGGACCTGTGGCGCTTGAAGCGGCGCTCGATGAAGAGTTGTGGCCGACATTGGGCCTGGGCAAACGGCTCGGCGCGAAGATGCGCGAGCTAGTACTCAACGGTACGATGAACTTTTACGTTGAACTGAAGGCCGATCTGCCGCCCGCAGTAGCGAGCCTGATGGGTGTGCAGGGCGTGGGTCCAAGACTCGCGCTGCGTCTCCACAAGGAGTTAGGCGTCAATTCGCCCGCCCAACTTGCCGATGCTGCCCGCCGAGGCCAGGTAACGAAACTGAAAGGCTTCGGGCCGAAGCGCCAGGCTGCTTACGCCCACATTCAGGGGCCAAATCCCCCGACCGCGCCTCAACTTGTCGCCTTGCCCCGGCTTAGGGAAGAGGATGAACTTCGGGTTGCTGCCTAGACATTCGGGACTGGAAACGCTCTATGCAGAGATAGGGCTATCAGGTAGAAGTTCGGCATGATCCAACCTTAGTGGCCCCGTTGGGAGATTTATTTGCCCGCAAGTTCCTCTAGCTTGCGCTGAG
>JBBQIC010000232.1:0-6746 GCA_038324555.1 Chloroflexia bacterium | reverse complement strand
AGAGGGCGACCACAAGGGTCGCCCCTACCCAGCATTTCCCCTACCCCAATTCTGAACATTTACCGCTTGGGCCGTATCAGGGGTGATAGGATGGTGTAATCTTCAACCCAACATAAGCCCCGCCAACCAGCCAATCGCCAGCGCCATCGCCCCTAGTTCCAGCAACAGCGACATCACCCTTAGACGAGAGCTGTCTGAGAGGTAAAGTGTTACCCCGCCCATCATAAGAAGCGCGCCCGTTATCAGGCCCGGCAGGTACCACTGTACGTTATAGGGTATGACCGTCCACAGGACCAGCGTTACAAGCAAGCTGGCGCCGAACGCGCCCCAACACAGCGCGAGGGAGCGCGTCGCGCCCAGCCTGTGGGCCAACCCACGCACCCCTGCTGCCGAGTCAGCGCGCAGGTCGGGTATAGTATCGGCCAGATGTAGGCCAACGACAAGGACTGCCACCACAGGGATCTCCCAAAAGAGCTTAGGCGGTATCTGCCCGTTGGGGGAAGCCCCCGCCCACGCCCACAGAGGCAAGGTCGGAAAGGCCAGCATGAAAGGCAGCCACGAAAAAGCCGTGTACTTCAGTCCGGCATCGTACAAAAGCCCGCCACCCAGTCCTATTATGGTCAGAACACTAACCCACAGACCCAACGGAAGCGCCAACACTATCGCCGATAGCCCCAACGCCAGGCCAATGGACCATGCAGCACGCGGACTGATAACCCCCGTTGCCACGGGCTTATCTGTTCGCCCCGTGTCCACCTCGCGGTCGAAATAATCGTTGAAAGCCGAGATAGAGAACTGCATGGCGGCCTCTATGGCGAGCAAATGAAAGAGCCTGCCAATCGGAGGCAGCCCACGCGCCGCTAGGAGCACGAAGGCTCCCGCAGCCCCTACGGTCAGCAGCGAGGGCAAAGGGTGCAGCAGCCGCCAGAACGCCCTGATTCGCGTCATAGTTATATCAAGGGTCAGGAATTAGCGACCAGAATTTTGTGGACCTGACTTCTGACCTTCCTACTTTGGCCCGCCAAACGCCTCCCTGAACTCTCGCACCGCTTTAGGGCCGTTGCGCTCCAGGCCGTCATAGAAGGCGAATTCGTCTTTGGTACGGTAGTCCAGGCGCTCTACGTGGAAGGGCACAATTCTCTCGCCTGCCCGCCTGCGCTTGATCGTGCCCACGAAGTACTCTATCGCGTTGGCGATGCTGTACGAATCGGTCCAATCCGACTTGTAGACGGGCACGCCCGACCTGTCGAAAATCCAACTCATGTTGGGCATCGAACCATACGAACGATGGCACGGTCCGTCCAGGGCGTCCACGAGGATAGGGCGCGCGACCCCCAGCACATCGCGCATATCGCGGGCGTGGCGTAGTTTCTGCTCCATAGAAGTCAGGTGAGGGTAATATTCTGCCGGATGCGCCTCGTTGGTATAGAGGAAGATGGAGCCTATGTCCTTATCGGCAAACTGCTCGGCAATGGCGTTCATGGCTGGCGACGCCAGCGCGCAGTACGGTCAGGTGAAGCTGCCGAACTCCACAATCGTGAAAGCGTGGTTCGACAGCTCCTCACTCAAGCTAGTTTCTTTTGCCGCCAGGTCCCACAATGGGAAATCAGGGCTACGCTCACCCAAAGGCGGGCTTTCGTGGAACCGCTGCCAGGGGCCGAACTTCGCAGGTACAAATTCGTCATAGTTATAACGAGACAGTAAATCAGGGTCGTGCATATGCAATCACACCTCTCAAGAAAGGCTTTGGGTCTGTGGTTATTATAGCACCGAGTAGGGAAAGTGAGAATGGACGATGGACGATGGACGATAGTGTTGAAAGCTATCGTCCATCGTCCTTCGTCCTTCGTCCATCTTTGACTTCCACACACCCGTTAGACTAAACTTACAGTTAGTTTGCACTTACTGAACTTGACGAGGAATGATATAGTTTGGCGGAAGTTTCATACCCCTTGAAGACAGCCGCGCCCGGCGCGGCGGCAGTGAAGGGATTCAGGCTAACTAGAGCGCGGGCAGCGTATGTCGCCCTGGCCTTTGCGTTTGCGGCTATCCTGTCGGTGTTGCTCAATCTGACCGTTCCTCCACTCACGTTCAAACGAGACCTGACAGTTGTGGAGCAAGTGCCAGAGGGCCTGTATAGGGACGACGGTCTTGTCGATCCACCCGGCATTGCCTACGGCCTCTACGATCCCGAAACCTCATCGGACGGCACAGTCCACCGATGGACCACTGATCGGGCCGCGATTACGTTTCCATACATCGGCAACATTGCGCGTCACGTCGAAGTAAATCTCAACATAGCCGCTCTGCGTGACGCAAGCCAGGCTCCCGCCGAAGTTGCCATCCGGCTGAACGGTAAAGTAGTCTCCGACTTCATAGCCGACAACAATCACAAAGTCTACACCTTCCAGCTAGACACACAAACGCTGCCCAACCCCTACCTGTACCCCTCTGACGTGACAGTAGACATCAAAAGCGCCACCGTTGACGCTGGCAACGACGAGCAGCGCGGCGTGGACCTCCAATGGATAGCAATACATCTACAGCGCGGATTCTCAGACGTTCTTATTGAGAGCCTGGTGTGGGGATTGTGCCTGGCGTTCGTTACGCTGATAGCTTCTGCACGCCTAAGCCCTCGTTGGAGCTTGATCTACGCGGTCGCTACCATCTGCACTCTCGCCCTGGTCCATCTCACCTACGTGCCGAGGGCCATATCGCCGACAGTTGAGACAGCGCTGGCGGGGTTGGCCTGGACGTGGGCTGCTGCTCTCGCTCCCAGGCGCTGGCCTATGATGGGCATGAGCATAGCGGGGGCACTGGCGGCTGCGGGGCTGTGGGTGGTAATAGGGGGCAGGATGCTCGTTGACTGGGAAGTTGACGACGCTTATATTTCATACCGCTACGCCTGGAACTTCGTTCACGGCAGCGGCCTTATCTACAACCCCGGTCAACCGCCTGTAGAGGGTTACACCAACTTCCTGTGGACTGTGTTCGCCGCCGGAGGAATATGGCTTGGCCTGCCCCCCGACGGCCTGGCCCTCACAGCCACAATTGCCTGCGGTATCTGCCTGCTGGGGCTGACCTATTATCTGGGAGCCAGGCTTGCGGGCACCAACCCTGCCTGGCCTCTACTCGCGGTTGGCCTGCTGGCCTTGAGCGCCTGCTTCATCACTTATGGTCCAAAAGGGAGCGGATTAGAGGCAGTGCCGTTCGGGGTCACTGTGCTTGTGCCCATAGCCCTCTTGTGGGGGCGCGATGCAAGCAAGCGGGTTATGTGGTGGCGTGTCGCGGGCGGGTTCGCGCTCGCAATAGCTGCATTGACGAGACCGGAAGGGATTATGGCAGCCGCGCTCTTCCTGACTGTGAGAGCCTGGCAGGACCGTTGCGCCCGCAGTACAAATACGCCCACCATCCGCTTGCTGCTGGCCGCGTTGCTGCCTTTCCTACTGATAGTTGTGCCTTACCAGATATGGCGGGTCACGTTCTATGGCTACCCGTTCCCCAACACATTCTACGCAAAGACCGGCACCTCCTTCGAGGAAGTGGTCCGAGGCGCGGACTATACGTGGAACTTCTTCCTGAACCACTGGCTTCTCGCGCTCCTGGGTATGGCAGGGGTTGCCGCGACGGCTGTGCAGGCCCTGAAGTCATCGCGCAGGACTACCAGCGTTGGAACCGCTTCACAAGACGAAGCCGCCAACATGCGCTCGGCTCTCGCTGTTCTGGTGACTGTGTACACCCTTTACATCATAGTTGAGGGCGGTGACTGGGCCAACGCCAACCGATTCTTTGTGCCTATAGCCGCGCCTCTCGCGCTCCTCGCCCAGGAAGGCGTGCGCACAGGGCTGGCCTGGATAGGCGTAGCAAGAGGCAAGGGCTTGCTCTTGGCCAGGCTTGTTCTCGCCGCGCTGCTCGTCGCCGCCACTGTCTATAACATGCAGTTCGAGCTACCAAGCAACAAATTGGGTCTGCTTTTCCTGACGGCGCTCGTAGTGGCCTACGGCGTATATGTAGTGTTGCTACGGCAGCCTGAGAGACGCTTTGCGGTGGCTGCTCTTGTGGCGCTCCTGGCCGTGTATGGGATATACAATCTGTGGCTTCAACGTCCAGACGGCTACTTAGCCATTCGCACTATGCGCGATACCTACAAGTATCAAAAGTGGGACCTGGCCGCGCTCTGGATACGCGACCACACTCCACCGCAGACTGTGCTCGCCGTCATCCCAGCAGGCGGCATAGCCTATTATAGTCAGCGTCCTGTGATTGATATGCTCGGCCTGAACGACCTGCATATTGGCCATCTAAACGTGAAAGATATGGGCAGGGGAGTGGCAGGCCATGAGAAGCGAGACCCCGTCTACGTCTTCGGCAAGAAGCCAGATTACCTGCTGGCTTTCGACTCGTGGTATTTCGAGCCTATGAGGGAGCAGTTCGACACGACTTACGACACGGTGTCTATTCGCACAGCTTCGGGTTACGAGATATTGATGCTCAAGCGCAAAGGGTTGCCGTAAGAAAGATCAAATCTTACACCGCTTCGGCGCGAGGCATCACCGAAGCGGCAGAGCTATCCGCCACCGACAGTTCGTGCCTGATAGCGTTCTTACCGCTCCCCTTGACCGAATACATCAGACTATCGGCCATGCGCACCAGTTCGTCCGCTGTGTCCGGCGGGTTGGCAAAGGTTATAGCGCCAATGCTAAAAGTTACGCGCCACTTGTTTGCGCGCATCTCAGCGATAAGTCTCTCCTGAATCCTGCAAAGGACCGGCCCGGCGCTATCGTATGACGTTTCGGGCATCAGTATCGAGAACTCGTCTCCCCCAAGCCGGGCGACCACATCGGATGCACGGAGTATTTGCTTGAGCGTATCCACTGTTATGCGCAAGAGCATATCGCCGGTCTGGTGGCCTAAACGGTCGTTGATCCTCTTGAAGTTATCAACATCTATATAGGCTACGGTGAACGGGCGCTTGTACCGACGCGACCTCTCTATCTCATGGATCGCCATTTCGTAGAAGGCCCTTCTGTTTGCCGCTTTAGTCAAAGGGTCCGTTCTCGCCAGGCTGCTCTGATGCTCCAACGCGCCTTTTAGCGTTGATAGAGAATAGCCGACAAGCAAAAAGGTGCCTACTTTCATCAGAGTATTCCAATAAGGAGCAGCACCGTCCCATCGCGTCTGCATAGCCAATTCATCGGCGATAGACCAGACTACGCCAGCGGTAACAGCTACCAATACAGAGGCGCGCCGCCCTGAGAACCAGGCGACAAAGGAAACGGGGGCCAAATAGAACAGGGTGAGAGTAAGTTCAGCGCCCGTCAGATAATCGAGGAGTCCCACCAGCAAGACCGTAAGCAACCCAGTCGCGCTCGACAGCAATCGGGGTTGCCGATTGACCCATCTCGTGAAACTCAACCACATTTCGATTCCTCGTCTTTCGCTGTCTGCTCGTGAATGCTTTCGACGGTCCGTCGTTAGAATAATCGCTTCCTAAATATCCATACAATACCCCGCAGACAAGTCTGCGAGTTGCGACCGTAGAGCCAATCTACGCTTAGTTGTTTGTACCGGCGATAGATATTTATCCGTTCATGTGCGTAATCTGCGGGCGCAGTTTCCTGGTGATTTATGTGGAGCCACTTATAGTATACCTCAATGCAACAGTCTGTGGAAAAGTGTATTTCAATCCAGTGGTAGGGCTGTGTCAAAATCGGCATTAACAAACCTCACAAGCAGATGTATAATCCCCGTTGGCTGGACGGCTGCGTCCACCTTTCGTTCTATCTTATATTCCTCATAGTAACCTCTACAGCTACAAATCGCTTTCTGACCAACAGTTATTAGTTACCTATCGCGTCATACCACTTCATCGTAGCATGGGATTGGATAGGGGCATAGCTTATGACTGCAAATAGCGCTTCTCTAGTAAGCTGCATTTCGAGCAATCTTGGCCTCTCGGCTTGGGGAGGTTATAGGTGTGGTCACCCGCCTTAGCGCCTGCGCTCTTAACGCGCACTAACTTCGGCTTATTTCCTATCTAACCAAAATAAGGAGAAAAGAAAATGAGCAAGCGAAAACTAGCGCTTCTGGGCAATTTACTGGTTATAATCGGTCTCTCAATCGGCCCGATGTTGGGTGGGGTCCGCGTCGCATTCGCAGCGGACCCAAGCTTCTGGACTATAACGCCGAGTCCTAACGAATCGACAGTCGCCAACTATCTATGGGGGGTTTCAGCCGTCAAATCTGGTTGTGTTGTGGCTGTAGGCAGTAAGTCTACTGGCGGTCTCCTCAAGCCTGCCATTCAGCGATGGGACGGCATTCAATGGAAGGCCGTACTAAACCAGCCCTTTGTTGACGGGTACGCTGAACTGAATAGTGTAACGTCAGTGCCAGGCCACTCGCCTAATACCTACATCCTTTGGGCCGTAGGCTACAAGGGAGGGGTAAGCAGAACTGAAGATATTGCCACTGGCGTAGCTGAAGCGCGCGCGGCTACGACGCTCATCGAGCGCTCGGAGGACTGTGGCATGAACTGGACTCGAGATAACAGCGTCGATCCTAATCCCAATCCCTCTACAGGCACGAATATCCTCAGGGGAGTCACGGCTATCAACGCTCGTGATGTGTGGGCTGTTGGTTACTACCAAGGCGAAGGCCCCAGCGCCCGGCAGACGCTAACCGAGCATTGGGATGGCAACCAATGGACGATATTTCCCAGCCCTAACCTGAACGGGGAGAATTACCTT
>JBBQIC010000231.1:0-6767 GCA_038324555.1 Chloroflexia bacterium | reverse complement strand
CAAACCTCAAGTCGTTCTAAGTTGTATCAAAGCCATAGAGAGCCTAGCGGGACTCACTGGTACATGCTCTAGCACGCTTTGGAGGCACGCATTTTGCTGTACTTAATAAGGTGTTCTGGCGATCTTGTCAAAAGAGCTAGAAGCAACTGCTGGGCGTTGCAGGCAATATGCAATAATAAAGGTTTCGTTTGATGTCAAATAGGGGAGGGGATGTGAATGCCGGAGCACAATGGCTGGGATGGTAACGGTTTCTCTCCGGCGCGGATAAAGCTGGAAGAGAGACCCGGTAACATTGCGATCAGCGCCATTCACGGCGTTCACATTGAAACTATGCAAACACAAGACGTAAGCAAAGACGTATTAGTGGTTGATGATGACCCGCACCTGTGCGAAATCATAACGGACGTACTGGAAGCTGAAGGACACATCACTCGTACTGCGGCCAACGGGCAGGAAGCGCTTGAACGCATACGGGAACGCAAGCCCCAACTAATCCTGCTGGACCTGATGATGCCCATCATGAACGGCTGGGAACTGGCCGATACGCTCAAAGCCAGCCCCCAATGGGCAGATATACCCGTGGTCTTCGTAACAGCCGCCCACAACGTCATGCAGAGCAACCCCCAGGATATGGGCGTGAAAGCTATTATCAGCAAACCCTTCGACATAGATACGCTTGTCGAGGCGGTGCAAGCCTACGCTGCGTAATTCTTGCGGACGATGGACGATGGACGATAGCTGTTGTTTTTATCGTCCATCGTCCATCGTCCATCGTCCATCGTCCATCGTCCATCGTCCATCGTCCATCGTCCATCGTCCATCGTCCATCGTCCGCTTGCTAACATCTTTGCGGTCTCTTATTCCTTGACTTAGCACAGGCAATCAGATATAACACATCAGGGAAAATCACAGGGCCGGGCCTCGTTGATTATTGGGGCAGGCTCTTTTCATATACAGTCTAGAGAGGCAAGTCGCAGATGTCGAGTAAAGCACGCAAAGGGCGCACCGCACGCCTGCGGGCTAATGAGTCGCAATCCCGGCAAGAGGCTGGCGCGAGTACACAACAGGCGCGGGCAGTCCCGGATAGGCGGTCAGATAAAGCAGGCTCCTCTAAAGGGGTATTGTGGTTTGCAGGAGCGGCGCTTGTGGCGCTGGCCGCGCTAACGGGTCTGGCCGCTGCCGGGATTGTGCCGGGACTTCTGCCTGGTCAGGTCAAAGTCGCCACTACATACTCGCCCGACGGACGCATATCGTTCGTGCGCGGCCTGCCAAATGGAAAAACAGACCTCTACGTAATCAACCCCGATGGAACTAACCAGCAGAAGGTCACTAACGACCTCCCCATCGAAGGCACAAACACCTGGTCGCCCAACGGAAAGCAGTTGTTGCTCCAGGCGTCGGTAGGCGGTACATCAACCGTGGTGCGGATGGATATTGGCCCGGACAACAGGTCTTCCAACGCCGTGCAGCTGACAGCCGACGTGAAGGCCGACAGCGCGTTCCCGGCATGGTCGCCGGACGGCACACAGATAGCCTTCCAATCGAAGCGCGAGGGCGGGAACTTCCAGGTGTTCATCATGGACACGAACGGCAACAACAAGCGCCGGTTGTCCAACGGCAAGGGCTACGCGGGCCAGCCAGCATGGTCGCCGGACGGCAAGAGCATCGCCTTCCTTGCGGGTGACAAACCGGACGCAGGTTCACCCAAAGAGCTTTACCTGATACCCGCAGAGGGCGACGCTCCGAAAAAGATTACGTCGCTCGGCAAAGACTTGAGGCGACCACAGTGGTCCCCTGACGGAAAGCACATTGTTTACCTCGAAAGTCAGGGCGACCGCAACAGTTCCATATACAGCATGAATCCCGACGGCTCCTCACCCCTGGTACTCGTTGACCAGGGGTTCAATTCCTCGCCCTCCTTCTCGCCAAAGGGGGATAAACTGGCATATTACGCTGTTATAAGCACATCGGGCAGCGACATCTTTATCATACAGGCGACGGGTGGGGCCACTTCCAACCTGACGCATCTCTCATCTGACGATTACGAACCAGCGTGGTCACCCAATGGACAGCGCCTGGTGTGGGCAAGCAAGCGAGATGCGAACTACAAGATAGTGGTAGGAGCAGTAGACGGGTCCAACCAGAAGGTAATAACCCAGGGAGATAACTCGGATTACCAACCGTCCTGGGGAGCGCCGGTAAGGTGAACACCGATTACGGCTGGCAGCCCTGCTGTTCGAGCCTGAAATCTCCGAGCGTAAGAACGTTTTGTGGGGTGAGATTGATTACGTGGCGCGTGGGAGGATTTGGGCAGCCTGGTGGTGGAAACATCGGCTGGCTATATGGGAAAGATGCAAGCAGCTCCCATTTGGGGCTTTGCACCAGCACGACGTAACCTTGGCGTTGCAGTTTTATGACGAGGGCAACGAAAACAAGGAGGAATACCAGAAGAAGCGCGCTTCCATACAGCCTGACGCGGCCTATCGCCCACCATCGCTCGTTGTGCTGTCTCGCGCCTCGTGGTCGTACTGGTCGAGTCGGTAGCGGCGGTAGCGGGTTCGGGTTGGGGTTCATAGGCTGGCATTATACGTCAGTGGATTTGCATGTTCAACTCCGGTCGGGTTCTCGGCCCATGCCTCCAAAGTCGCAAATGTTCAGATTCAGGGTGCAATCGTAGGGGCAGGTCTCTGTGCCTGCCCTCTCTACCTGTCACCAACATCAGGGCGCGCCAACAAGGGCAGGCACAGAGACCTGCCCCTACGATTGCACCCTGAATCTGAACATATACCCAAAGTCGCGTAACTGTGATTTATTCGCAAGTTCATAGCACCCTCTAGACTTCAATAGGGATGACGGCTAAAATCGGGTATAATTAGATGTGCGTAGATGTATGATTGTAGAGCCTGAGAGTGTGTGTTTATGAGCGCGAGAGATCACTTATATAAGTCTGAAGCGGTAGTTATCAAGAGGATGAATCTTGGCGAGGCCGACAAGATACTGACTATATTCACCCCGAACTTTGGGAAGCTGAGGGTGGTCGCCAAGGGGGTGCGCAAGGTAACGAGTCGCCTGGCCGGGCATGTGGAGCTTTTCACTCGCAGCCAGATGCTGTTGGCAAAGGGCCGCAACCTCGACATCGTGACCCAGAGCGAGACGGTAGACGCTTACCGCCCAATGCACGATGACCTGTCGCGCCTGGCTCACGCCTCCTATGCCGCCGAATTACTCGACAAGCTCACGCCCGACGCGCTCGAGAGCTACCCGTCCTATAAGCTCACCGTTGAGGTGTTTCAACTGCTCTCCACCGACCACGACCCTGATAAAGCGCTACGCTGGTTCGAGTTGCAACTGCTGGGCTACCAGGGCTACGCGCCTGAGCTTACCCGGTGTGTGGAGTGTCACAACGAATTGGCCCCGGTCGTAAACGCCTTCAGCCCCGCGCTGGGCGGCGTGGTGTGTGCCTCTTGCAGGCGAATAGGCATGGGTCGTGAACTTTCGGTGAACGCGCTCAAAGTGCTACGCCTGATGCAGCGCAACCCCTATAGCGGGGTCAGCCGCGTGCGCATTGGCGATGCGCTGCAAGCCGAATTGCAGGCCACCACCCAGGCGTACATCACCCATACTATCGAGGCGGATTTGCGCTCCACCCAGTTCATCAAGACTGCCTCTACCACGTAATTTATGATCGATCCTATAGACAAGTTAGTCTACGACCGCGCCATGCTGGTCCCACGAGGTATGGATGGAACAAGCGCGCGCAAGACCTTACAAGCTATACGTGAGGCGCTAGGGGCAGTGACAGAAGACGCTTTCGACGCGGGCAATCTCAGCAATGTGATAAACGCACAAATAGCAGCGATCCAGGTAAATCCAGATGCTCTACATGGCGCTCTGAGAGTAGCAATCACGGGGAGCACACAGCCTGCGGATATTTACCAGGCGATGGAACTGCTTGGCAAGGACCGCACCATAGGTCGCCTGCAACACGCTATAAGGGAACTTATGGTCGTTGCATAGGCGGCTTTGGCATAATTATTGCCTGCCTTCTGACAGTGCGATTAGCCTTTAGGACATCGTAACCCGCTAACTTTACGTTCGAGAGGTATACAGGGATTATCGTGCCCGAAATAACGCTATTATGATCCAATCAGTTGCTTCTGCTGAAGAGTTGCAGCAAATCCGGGTAAGCACCCCCAAACGCGCTGGCTTGAGACTGTTGGCAACCACCGGGACTCTGACAATCCTCGGCTACGTCTGCTATTTCTTCCTGATGCAGTCTCACGGCCTATGGCAAAGCCCGACACTCGTACAGGACCGGTGGAAACAGATATTCTACCCGATCAGCAATCTGTTCCCTCGGTGGTGGGTGCGCCCCTCGGCAGACAGTCCGGTGCGATTAGTGGCCTCTGGTCTCTATCTGTTGCTGCTGTTCGGGTTATTCGCCGTCTACCTCATTGCGGTAAGACGCGCGTTCCGCTCCGAAATCTTTAGGGTTGACGACGCTCGCCGCGCTTTACGCAGGATCGTGCTTGTCACCGTGGCCGCTCTCCTTGTGCTGCTTGTTGTGCCAGCGGCGTTATCAACCGACCTGTTCAGCTATGCCTGGTATGGCCGTATCTTCGCCGTGTTCGGTGGTAACCCCTTCACCCACGTCCCGGCAGATTATACGTGGCACGATACGGGCCACTGGCTGCAATGGGTCTTCTGGAGAGAGACTCCCTCTGCCTACGGGCCGGTATGGGTGCTGATGGCGGGGATTATAGCAAGCATCGCACAAGCGCTGGGAGGGGACATAGTCAACCATGTGCTCGGCCACAAAATCCTGGCCGACCTGGCGCACCTGGTCAATATCCTGCTCGTCTGGAAGGTGGCGGGCCTCGTAATCGCCAGCTATTGGCGCAGACCTGCTGCTCTCCGTGCGGGCATTACTGAACAGGACTGGTGGACCGGCGCGCAGGTTGGGGCTACTCTGGCCTACGCCTGGAATCCGTTGATTATGATCGAGTTTGGAGCGAACGGGCACAACGATGTGCTCATGCTTACGGCCCTGCTCTTCGCCCTGTGGCTGCATCTATCGGGGAGATGGCGGTTCGCACTGGTGGCGTTGGGGGTTGCAATTCAGATAAAGTTCAGCATAGCGCTCTTCCTGCCGGGTTATTTGTGGCTGCTTTTCTGGCAGGCCGCACCTGGCGGGACATTCAATGCGTTTGCGCGCCGCCTTTGGACGGTCGCGCAGGCGACTATTATATTGCTCGCCACCATCGCGCTCTTCTACACGCCTTTCTGGGAAGGTCCGGCTACGCTCAAGCCTTTGACCACAGGCCCCTTCGCCGAAATGTTCGTCAACTCCTTCGGCTACATCATTCGCTTTAAGCTACCCGAGGGCGTTAGCCAACTGGCGCACGCGCTCCGGTGGCAACCGGCAGATATGTGGACCACAACGGCCATCAGCGACCGGCTCGACTGGCCCGCGCGCTGGGGGCCAATGCTGATCTTCCTGGTAATCTTCGGTATGCAGACCTGGCGCGCGCGCACCTTCCCGCGTATGGTGGTGGCCTGGGGTTGGATAGCGTTCGTTTATGTGACAGTCGGGGCCGTGTGGTTCTGGCCCTGGTATGTGTCCTGGCTCGTAGTAATAGCCGCGTTGGTTGGCCCTGGTCGCCTTTTCAACGCCACGCAGATACTGTCCCTAAGCAGCATGGTCCTCTATGCGACCTACTGGCGAGGCGACCACACCTTCGTAGAATGGGCTGGCTACAGGCCGCTTCTAATGCTCGGCCCGCCCCTCATCTACGCGATAGTAGCCTGGTGGCGCGATACCCACCGCAAAGCAACAACCGTCCAGCCCGAAACCGCCGAAATAGCCGACCAATCCAGGATCCGGACTACGTCCGGCCATCTCCTGCCTGCCCAGGTTATGGCGGAAGCCCAGGAACCACAATAGGCTAGACAAAACAAAAACCAACCGCGTAGCGCGGTTGGTTTTTGTTTTGTCGTTCAGCGCCGGGTACCGATTAGCTGCCGTTGAGTGCTACTGTGGGGACAGCGAGAGGAGACTCCGTTCGGCTCTCGATAGAGAGCATAGGCGCGAGTATGCGTTGCAATGCCATCGTGTGACTGCATGTGCCGTAGCCCGTATAGAAGCTACAGGTACAACTCCAGTGGTTATCGGTGAGTGTGAGGTGGTACACGTCGTGTTCGCCCTTGAAGTCAGCGTGTAAAGAGCCAATGGTGACACGCTCTGGCTCGTGCTCGTATCGCTGGGCTTTTTCGATCTTACCTATCATACTGGAATGCATCTTTTCAATCCTCCATTTGTGATGTGCCGGTCCAATAATCCAACCTAGTAACGTACCCCCACAGGTATGCTACATGGCTCACAAAACATAAACACCGGCGCGAGACGCTATCTCGCAGCCGGTGCTCTATTCTGACACGCAGGGCGTCACGCTCGCCTGAGCGATTGCCCCTAGTAGTATTATCTTCATTCGTTGGTCCTCCTCTTATGGAGACTTCTTGACCTCATTATATACCCGAAAAAGTTGGGAGTCAAGCACTTGAAGTACTATTAATTGTGCAAAACTCAGTGCAACCCCACAGCCTCCCCATTCTCGTCTATGTCCATGTGCGCGCCAGCCGGGTCGGAGGGCAACCCAGGCATCGTGAGCATCGTGCCGCACAAGGGATAGACGAAGCCCGCGCCCGCCGAGAGTCGCACGTCGCGCACCGGCAGGGTGAACCCCGTGGGTCGCCCCTTCAGCTTTGGG
>JBBQIC010000230.1:0-6786 GCA_038324555.1 Chloroflexia bacterium | reverse complement strand
CGCCGCCCCTCGGTGTCTTTGGTGATGCCCGCCAGGCGGCCCGGCATCTGGCGCACGAATTTATCTTTGCAGGCGAGCAGGCCGACATAAGGCCCACCAAACATCAAGGGTATCCCCAGGCCCTGTCCCTCGCCTATTGCTATATCCACGTCCAACTCACCGGGGCTTTTCAGCATGCCCAGCGAAATCGGGTCGAACACTTCTATCAACAGAGCGCCCGCCTTGTGTACCTTATCGGCAAGGCCGCTCAAATCGCGAATCTCACCGATGAAGTTGGGCTGTTGAATGATGATACAGGCTACGTCATCGCCAATCTCGGAAGCGTCTTTGATCGCCGCGTCGCGCTCGATTATCTCAATACCGTGACTGGCCGCATAAGTGCGCAAAACTGCCTTGTGCTCAGGGTGTGTCCTGGGCGAGACAATCACTTTCTTGCGCTTGGTGATGCTATATGCCATGACAGCCGCTTCACCAAGGGCCGAGCCAGCATCATACATCGAGGCGTTAGCTACATCCATTCCCGTTAGCTCGCACACCAGGGTTTGGAACTCGTAAATCTGCTGCAACGTGCCCTGGCTCAACTCAGGCTGGTAGGGCGTGTAAGCGGTGAGGAATTCGGAGCGCGACATGATGCGATATACCGCGCTCGGTGAGAAGTGATTGTAAGCGCCCGCGCCCAGGAAGAGCCCATGATTCGAGGCGTTGGCATTCAACTCGGAGAGCCGCCGCATCTCACCCGCGATCTCCGGCTCGGAGAGGGGCGCGGGCAAATTGATCGGAGGGTCAATGACAGAGGCAGGCACTTCGCTATACAGGTCGGTGACGCTATTCAGGCCAATAACCCGTAGCATCTCCTGGCGCTGTGCCTCTGTGTTGGGTATGTATACCATTTACTAGAACTCCTTGGGGAAGCTATCAGCTATCAGCTAATGGGCTGACGACTGACGGCTTCTTATTGCGACTTCTCAAACTCATCGTATTCTTCCGGACTCATCAGTTGGTCCAGTTCGCTAGGGTTGGAAGGCTTTACTTTCATGAACCAGCCTGCGCCGAACGGGTCGGCGTTGATCGTGCCGGGGTCGTCTAACAGCTTTTCGTTGCGCTCGAGGACCGTGCCACTGAGCGGGCTGTAGAAGTCAGCCGCCGCCTTTACACTCTCCAAAGCGCCAGCGCTTTCGCCTATCGTGACCTCTGTGCCTACTGCTGGCATCTCGACATAAACCATATCGCCTAGCTGGGTAGCGGCGTAGTTGGTAACGCCCGTCGTGGCCGTGTCGCCTTCCACTTTTACCCATTCGTGCTCTTTGGTATATTTGCAGTCTCGCGGGTTCTCCATTTGTTCCTCCAAACGAAAATTATGAATTATGAAGTAAGAATTATGAATCTACTTCTCGAAGAGGTTCATAATTCATAATTCTTACTTCTTACTTTTCAAGCTTCGGCTTCTTATACATGGGACGAGGCACAACACATATGCCGACGGGGCGCTCTCGTATCGTGACTTCAAGCTCCGTGCCCGGCTCGTGCAGACCAGCCTTGACCCAGCCCATGCCTACATATTTGTCAAGGGTCGGGCCATAGGAGCCGCTGGTAACTTCGCCTACGACCTCGCCGTCCTTTGTGATCGGGTAGTGGGTGCGCGGTACACCACGGTCGGTAACTTCAAAGTTGACGAGACGCTCGCCGCCTGGATCGTCTGCCATGCGCTGCAAGGCTTCGCGGCCCACGAAATCGCACCCCTTGTCCAGCTTCACGAAGCGCCCAAAGCCGCCCCAGATGGGATTGCGGTTGGCGGGAGGGGCCACGTCACTTCCCGAAAGGGGAAGGCTAGCCTCCAACCGGAGGGTGTCGCGGCAGCCAAGGCCGCTAGGTTCAGCGCCGTTCTCCACGAATAGACGCCACATCTTGACGGTCTCCTCGATGGGGAAAAACAACTCGAAGCCGTCCTCGCCGGTATAGCCGGTGCGAGATATGCGGGTGGGCACGCCGTTTATCTTTCCCCAGGCAGCCCAGTAGAACTTGAGTTGTGTGAGGTCTATATCGGCGAACTTCTGCACAAGCGCCACCGCCTGCGGGCCTTGCACGTCGAGCTTACCCGTATCGTCGGAGACGTTTTGCAGCCGAACATCGAAGCTGTGCTTATTTGCTAACTCCTCAAGCCAGGCGTAGTCGGCCTTGAGGGGCGAGGCGTTGACGACCAGATAGTTGTGGTCGCCAAAGTTATAGACGATGCTGTCGTCAATCACCCCGCCCTCTTTGTTGCAGATGAAGGTGTACTGGGCCTGCACCTCTTTGAGGGCAGCCACGTTGTTCGAGTAATACGTCTGGCACAGGTTCACCGCGTCAGACCCTTCGACGATGAATTCACCCATATGGCAGGTGTCAAATATGCCGACGCGCGAGCGCACAGCCTTGTGCTCCTCGATGATGCCCTTCTTGTACTGCACGGGCATCATCCAACCGCCGAACTCGACCATGCGCGCTCCCAGGTCAACGTGCTCTTGATATAGGGGCGTGCGTGCAGGTTCGGCGACATCGGCGGCGTGCGCACGGGTATCCGCACTTTGCTTCATCGCCATAACGTTAGTTTCAACTGCCTGTTGATCCATGCTGGCCCTCCTTCTTGAAATTATGAATTATGAAGTAAGAATTATGAACCTTATAGCGCTTCTTATTTCATAATTCTTACTTCATAATTAAAAAACGGACAGTAGGAAGCGAGCGCTTCCTCTGTCCTTGTGCCTGCGAGATTGGCATAATTGCCTTGCTCCATCGGCGTTCCTGGTTGGAACTCTCCAGAGGTCATCAGTCGGTACGGTCTACTTTGCCTGAGAGTTTCAGCGACAAACGTGCAACCTTTCCCCTTCGGCGCTCCATGCGGAGTCTCTCCCGTACCGGCAAGGGAATTATATCACGCGGGTGGCGGGGCGTCAACGGCTGTGGACCACGAAACCAGGGCGAACGCAGATTAGTCCTATCACCTGGAGAGCGGGCTGCGATAGAGTTATGGCCCGGCGGGTGTTCTAACGTTCGCCAGGGTTGATGGGGGGCGCGCCTCCTTGCCCAAAGTTGATTTTGAGTAGGTTGAAGTCGGCGATATCAACCAGGTTGTCGTTGTTGAAATCCGGTGGCAAGGGGCCTGCCAGACCGAATCTGCTCTTCAAGATGTTGAAGTCTCCGATACCAACCAGGTTATCGTAATTGGCATCGCCAGCGCGCATCAGCCCCATATCCACATTTGTAACGGGAACGCCGTCAAGCGTGACCATACCTGCCTCGGCCAGGTATATTGGGCCCTTAGCCCGCCAGTTATAGGTGCCATTGGGCAGCATGTCAACGCTCACTGTGAAGTAGCCACTGGCATCTGTTGTTATCTTGGGGTAGTTGACTTCCGCTCCTGTTTCGCCCATCTTCAACGTCAGAGTGACAGGTAATTGTTGCCTCTCGTGCGGCTGTGGCGGCGGACCCTGCCAGGCGACGTGTCCAACCAGAAGCTGTGAAGGCGTTCGAGTCATAGTAGGGCTGTTCATAGGGTTAGGGGTATTGGTGGGAGTAGTGGGGGTAGAAGTGCTGGGAATTATGTTGATCACATAATCTACATAGCACGCAGGGTTCTGTACGTGCTCGCCATCATCCCTGAAAATTACCGTGTCACGGTTGGGGGGATCAGGGGGAGAGAATTGCCAGTGCAGCCTGGCCTGCCCCGGAGCGGTCGCACAGAAGGCTATCTGGGCTACTCGGAAGTCCCCTCCTCTTGGCGGTATGGTTAGAACGCCGGAATCAAACCCTATGGAGCCGGGGTCTGTGTTTCCCCCAGTTGGGAAAACGCAAGGCTCAGGGCCGTTGCACACTTCGTTTTGTATCTCGGCGTTGAAGGCTGTGTGATCTGCTGTTACAGTACTGGTCAGCACGCAACCTGGCTGTGTAGTCCTGACGTTCTGTAACAGTGGGTAGTCGAAGGTCAGGTACGCTTCTTGGTCAGCGAGGTCATCATAAGGGCCAGAGTTGACCCTTAGATCGAGGACGAACCTCTGGCCGACGCTAATCGTACCACCATTAGGCGGAGCGCCAGCTTCGGGCACGAGGTAGTGCGTCGCCCCAGGGCAAGGACTGGGAGTAAGCGTGGGGCAATTTGGGCAGGGCGTAAGAGTGTATATAGGCACGGGCGTACGAGTAGCCGTAGGAGGAGTGCCGGTGACTGTGGGCGTGGGGCTGACGCAAGTTGTGGGGACGAAGGTGAGAAGCAAGCCGGAAAAGAGGCCGGGAGTGTTACAAGAGAATTGCGTGCTCTGGGCCAACGGGCTGATGCCCCGCTGCACGCCAACAGTGGCGCTACTGCCTCCCTGGCCCACAATACCATAGATAACATCAAACTGCGGCTGGGCCTCGTACAGGCGCACTTCAAAGTTAGCAGTACCACCGCCGAAGTAGTACACAGCGCGCCATTCGATATTAAAGACCCGATTGGGTGCGCTGCCACTTACCGAGGTATAGACTCCCCCGCCGGTCCTGTCGGTACGCAAGTCGTCCCAGTGCGCCAGGATAGCGTTATTGACGGCTGCGGTAGGTAAGCAGTCGTTGTTGATATCTATGTTAGTGTTGCCAAACTGCAAGTTGCCGTTCGAGCTGACATTTACGCTGTTGAAGGGCGCATCGTACAGGTTGAAACTGAAAGGCAAGCTGATAGTGGTCCAGCAGTCATCGCAGTGGTTGCCTCTATCAGTGGTCCCCGGCACAATTGATGCGCCTGTTGACTGGGTGATAATGTAGTCAGAGCCAGGCCCGCATGATGGGTGGGGCGTAGGCGTGTACGTAGCTGTGTAGGTAGGCAGTGGAGTGTGCAACGGAGTGTAGGAAGCAGGAGACAGGCCAAAACCACCACTGGCAGTGACTTCGCTCATCCCCGTAGGTGAGAAACCAGCCAGGCTTCTCATGTAGACACTGAGAAGGTAAGCGCCAATCAATAGTGTTAGCGATATTGACAGTGAAAGTGACAGCATCGTAGGGGAAGGCAAATGCATCTGGTTTCCCGATTTACGCATCTTTACTCGCATCTCGATACCTCCTTATCTCTCCAAATAACAATAGCAATAACTAACTAATACCAATTCTAGCGAACTTCTATCAGACTACCCTCCCCTTTTGGGGAGGGTAGCCTGGCTTTGCTTATGCCTCACCTTTTAGATTTTTCATCGTTAGCTTGGAATGGATGGAACGGTGGGTTAGGATCGGTCAAGGGATCGCCATAGGGGTGAAACTGTGTAGCGTACCACATGCCAAGTACCAAATCATCTTTGGCAGCTAAACCATGGTAATCGCCTATTCCGCTGAGCGCGCTAGTCGTATCATCAGCTACGGCGAAATCATTCCAGGTGACCCCCTGATCAGTGGAGTATGCCTGGTACCATTTCGATTTGGTATTGGTTGCACCTATATCTATACGGCGGTCCTGCCAACCTACCCAGATCTTGCCGTTTGGCGTTACGTCCATCCATGGCATGTACTGATCGTAGCCAGGAGGATCCCCACCATAGGGGAATCCGTTAATCTTTATAGGGGCAGTCCACGTAGCACCTTTGTCAGTCGACTTGCGAAATAGGGTGTCGCTATGGTAGCCATTGCGGACAGGGTTGCCACAGGAGTAAGGTAACTCCAAGTCTCCACCTGAATAGACCATGTAGACGATACTCGGATTAGTGGGGTCAAAACTCAGAATTGGGTGGCTAAAAGATCTGATGACAGTGGTATTGGCAACGGAACAAAAATAGGGCCGTTCCCAATTAGTGCCCTGAGGAGCGCAAACACCGCCTTGTATAATGGTCACCCCTGCCTGAGTAAAAGTTGGAATAGGAGATGGGCCAGGTGAAAATGAAGTCAATCTGGCGACCATATTTTGGATAGGAGGATAACCTGGAGCCGAACACCACTTGTATTTGTCTGTATATTCCTGATAGCCTACGTAAAGCGTGCCATCTGAAGCTACACGCAGTTGAGGAGTAGATTGGCTTTCGTTCTCTGGGGGGTCTTTGCTAATAGGGAATGGTAGGCTCCAAGTTTGACCCTTGTCAGAAGAATAGACACCATAAATTTGGAAGCGCAGAGTTCCTGGAGTAGTGGCAGTCGCATGATATGCAACGTAGACCCAACCTCTACGCGGACTATTTAGCCCGTTGTCCACAGCAATGGTGGTGCGATCTAGGCCATCTTGGTCAGCTGCTAAGAAAGGGCCACTCCAGGTTTGTCCATTATCATCAGTGCGCAGAACGTACGCTCTCCGAGCCGCCCCGCTAAACGCTAAATAAACCATGTAAGCTTTATTAAGATCATCGTTCGCGTAAGCAATTCCAGCATCACAGCACATACTCGCATCGGCTGGTGTTGGTGCGAGTGAGGTGGCCCAATGCTGACCATAATCGCTAGTAGTGTAATAGGATACACCGCCACCTGAATTAGATACCCCAATAGCATATCGAGAGTTGGCTGGGTTGATGTCCACCTGGAACTCATTCTTATGATTTGGATTGTCGGCAGCCATATTTACATCGGTTCCAACGAGAGGCGAGGATGAGCCTGCTATGTTTGCTATATTAGCTGCTTTATCCAAAGAAAATTCGTTGGCTTTGTAGACGACAGGGGTGCCTGTGGATTATGGTGCCCCCCAATGTCAAGACAAATTTAGGGCAAAATTAAGGTAGAAAAATAACTGAGATAAATGGGTCGAATCGAGTCGAATCAAATCTCGCCCTTGCGACCAGGTTGGGGTTACAGTCCCAATCATTTCATTGC
>JBBQIC010000229.1:0-6787 GCA_038324555.1 Chloroflexia bacterium | reverse complement strand
CGGAGGGGCACACGGCCGTGTGCCCCTACGGAACCACCCTACTCCCTCACCCTACTCCGTCTCCTCTACCTCGATGCGTTTTGTTTGGCTGGTGCGCCTTGTGGTAGGGGTAGGGCGACCTGTACCCCAGGTGCCGGGTGGACCTTTTACTGTCGGAGCGTCTGACGCGCTGCCTGGCTCGGCCAGCATATCCTCTATATTGTCGCCAATCGCTCCTAACAACGTTCGCAAAGCCAGAAAACTTTCGCGGACAGCGGCGCGTGCGTGGCGGGCGGTTTCTTCAGGCACAAGGCTTGCCACTAATTCGCCAGGCAACTTGACCGCAAATCGCGCCAGGTTATTCAGGTCAGACGCGAGATTGGGCTGCCTATCCTCTTTGAATTCTTCATCCCAGGCAATCTCCTCAGCCGTGCGGCCAGAAGATTGAGTACTTTGTTCGTCCATAAACATGCTCCTCCAGGCTCGTGATTACGAACCATTATGTGCAAGTATTGTACCCTGGTGAAACGTGAAACGTGAATTACGATAATCACGTTTCACGTTTCACATGCCGCAGGGCGCAGTAAACCGCGCCATATAGTTGGGCGCTTGATCCTAGTTGGGAAAGCTCTATACGCGGGGTGATCGGGTGCATCAAGAGGGTGGTTAGCCGGTCGCGCAGAGGCGTGAGCAGGGCGTCGCCCGCGCTGCTCACGCCGCCGCCCAGCACTATCAACTCCGGGTCAAGCAGCATCGCAGCGTTTGCGATCCCCAGCGCCAGGGTGTCGAATACCTCATTTAGCACGCCCAATGCCAGTTGGTCCCCCTGTGCGGCGGCAGCCCACACGTCTTCCGAGGTCAGCCGGGTGGGATCGAGCTTTGCAAGTTCGCTCTGCTGCGAAGAAATACCCCTGTGACGCAATCGCTCGCGGACGGCTTCGGCAATTGCCGTGCCGGAGGCGTGGCGCTCCAGCGCGCCCAATCCATCTGACTGATCGGCTTCGGACCCTTGCACATACAGATGTCCGAACCTACCGGCGGCATTATGCGCGCCATGATACAATTGTCCGTCCACGAATATCCCTGCGCCCACGCCCGTACCTATAGCCACGAAAATAAAATTCTTGCAACCCTGAGCCACGCCTTTCCAATGCTCGCCTATCGCAGCCAGATTTACGTCATTATCAATAAGCACGTCAAGGTGCAGCTCACTCTCGATTATGGCCCGCAGGTCAAAGTCCTCTTCGACGCTAGTGTTCGGAGCCATCACGATAAAGCCGGTCGTAGGATCAACGATGCCCGCCACCGATACCCCCACAGCCCGCAAGCTCGTGCCGTCGGCATAGCTGCGCTTTAGGAGGTCATTACGCAGGTGCGTAAATATTTCTCCATAATTAGGCTGTCCCTGGTATTTGACTGTGCGCATGCGTGCTTCGGCCAGCAGATCGCCGTGCATGTCGGCGATAGCGGCGCGCATCTTTGTGCCCCCCACGTCCAGACCCAGCACATAATAGGAATCAGTTTCGTTCATCGCTCATCGCTCATCACGTTTCACGTTTCACGTTTCACGTTTCACGTTTCAGCAAGCCTCGCACAGCCGCTTCATCAGGCGCGTCCAGTATACCCCTGGCGGCTCTCATTATCAGGGCGGCTGTAGCGTTTGCGAAGCGCGTACTCTGTTCAAGAGAAGCGCCACGACTGCGCTCGTACAAGAAACCTGCGTTAAAGCCGTCACTTGCGCTTGCTTCGCTCACCTCTTCCGCCTCAAAAGCGGGGACCTCCAACCCATCGCTTGCCCGATCATCGAAAACCAGCGCGCCTTTCCCCTCTATCCGCAGGACAACAGCGCCCGCGCCCTCCTCGATAGCCCAGCGAGCGCCTTCCCGTATGGCGCGACCCGTAGCTTGCTCGAAGGGCAGGGCGTCGCACAACAACAGGCCGACGTGTGGGAGCAGCATCTCTATCTCGACGCTTGTGATCGCTTCGCTACCCGGAGGACCCATGTCAAAAGCCGTGTTTATGCCGCCCTTGCGCGCATTCCTCAACACCTCAAGGGTGTTTTCGCCTCGCCATCCGGGTAGCTGCGTGTAACCCGCGATCAAAAGCCAATCGGTAAGGCCGCCGGAAACAGCGCGAGCGCGGGGCACGAAAATGCCTGATGCGCCTGGATAACGCAAAGTTTGTTGCTGACGCTCCTCGCTTTTGAGCACAACATTGGTTGAGGTGCCTGCCTCTCCCATGATGCGCACGCTGGCTGTATCCACCTTGCGCCCTTCGAGCCAGTTGAGGGCCAACTCTCCAAATGAGTCGCTTCCCAACGCGCTCCACAGCCGCACAAGTTCTCCAAGCGCTGCGGACGCATAAGAGGCGCATGCCCCGTTGCCCCCAAGCGTCGGCACTACACGCTCGCGTGTCTGCACCAAGGCGGCGTCCGAGACGCCATTGCCGCTCAAACTCGGAAGCTGCGCCAAACCTCGCACGATTATGTCTACCGTAGTATTACCCACTACTGTGAGCATGATAGGACTACTCCAAAAAAGTTATCAGTAAATATAACCTACATGCGCCAAAACGTGAAGGAGGGGGGTGTGAAACATGATGCGTGATGCGTGATGCGTGATGCGTGATGCGTGAATTACGATCTCACGTTATGCAACGAGGCGCGAGGTAAGGTTGGCATAAAGCCGAAAGCCAATAAAGGAGCAAGACCCAGCCAACCCTTGTCATTCTGGTCGGAGTGTAGTATGGGGGGGGGTGGGGGGGTGGGAGGGGACGGGGGTTGGGCGAGGCACGAGGCCCACGACGGGATTCTTCACTCCGTTCAGAATGACAAGGGTTGGCTGGGTCTTGCTCCTCCGAGAGACTGCGTAAGGTGAGTTACGATAATCACGCTTCACGTTTCACGTTTCAGAATACGAGCCACACAACCGCGCCTACTGTCGCTCCTACGGCAGTTGCTATGAGGTTTACCACGTCGTTGTTGA
Source organism: Chloroflexia bacterium (assembly GCA_038324555.1). Taxonomy (GTDB): domain Bacteria; phylum Chloroflexota; class Chloroflexia; order QHBQ01; family JADMIH01; genus JADMIH01. Next base: position 3,824 of record JBBQIC010000229.1, on the reverse strand, counting down.
CGATGGGTAAGCCCTTTGTGTGTTGTGTGCGCGTGCCGCATTTGTGGACGCTGCTTTCTGTGGGAACCTGGCATTGGGGGCAAAAGTAGGCGGCTTGCGTGGTCGCACCCAGTACGCTATCAGCCAGGCTACCCGCCAAGCCACCGGTGAAGCCTGCCGCTAACAAGGTGGGGAGCCTGGCTGCGAGGTCGGAGGGGAGGCCGAAGACGGGTATGACCGCCAGAACGCACGCCGCCAGCCCGATACAGAGCGCGCCCGCCGCCGACGCGCCCGTCCCTAGAGGTGTTATCCCGCCTGACGTGCCCGCAGGGACTGGCTTGCCTGTGGTAATGAGGAGGGGTGAACGATTGCTCAACACCCCGATCTCGGTTGCCCAGGTGTCCGCTGTGGCTGCGGCCAACGCGCCTATATAGCCAACAAAAAGTAACGGCGTCGCCAAAGGCGAAAAGAGCGACAACAGGGCGGCTATCCCACCATTAGCAAGCACCTGGGCAGCGTCTCGCTTGCCGCCTTTCTCGAAAGTTTCCGATGCCTTCAACTTTCGCGTGTCAGAAGACTTGGCGAACGATAGGGCGCTGGAGGATACGAAGAACAGCACGAGCAGCACAGCCCACGGCAGACCTCCAAAGCCGAATATCGTCCCGCCTACGGCACATGCGGCGACCGCCCCGCCAACCGTCAGCGTCCCAACCCTGTATCCCAGGTAGGATACTATCCCTGCGAGTAGATAGGCGACCGGTATGGTGAGTGGCATACCAATATATTCAGAAGCCTCCAACAAAGCCGGTCGCTGCGCGACCGGCTTTGTTGGAGGCTTCATACAGAGTAGCCGCTATCATAAATACGGTTGCTGGGCCAGCGTCCTCAAACTTGATATAAGCAGATTGGTGTCTTCGGGGCGACCTACCCCTATTCTCAGGTGATTGGACAGCCAACGGTCGGCGATTGGCTTGACCAGTATGCCGTCGTCCTGTAGAACGCGCTGTACCATCGTTGCTTCGCCTCGCGTGACCTGGCACAGCAGAAAATTGGCCCAAGAAGCGTAAGGCTGTATCAAATTGAGTTTGCGTAACTGGCGGTAAAGGCGGCCCCGCTCCAATCTGATCCGGCGCACCTTCTGCATAAGGTTGTCGCGGTCGTTCAGGGAAGCTATAGCGGCGATCTGAGCGGCCCAATTCAGCCCACCCGGCGGCGTGAGCCGTTGCAGGCGAGCGGCAGCGCGGTTCGAGCAGAGAGCATACCCGATAGGGAGGCCGTGCAGCCCTGCCCAGGGCGCGAAAGACCGCAGCACGACTAGATTATCAAATTCACCCACGAGGGGCGCTACCGTGCGGTCGCAAAATTCAAAATACGTCTCGTCTACCAGCACCCACACTCCGGTGTGCAAGAGTTGCACTATCGCGCTTTGCGATGCTATATTTCCGGTCGGGTTGTTGGGCGAGGAGAGGGACACCATCTTGATGTTGGTCTGCCGACGCATAGTCGTGAGTATGGCGTCTGCATCTATCTCGAAGCTGCGAGTGCGCGGCACCTGCACCAGCGTTACACGGGCGCGAGACGCCCCGGCGTTATGCTGCGGCAGCGAAGGCGGGCAGATAATGAGGCCGTCGCCCGGTTCGAGAAAGGCGTGTAACAGCCGCTCGATCAACTCTGACGTGCCCGCGCCTGCCACTATCCTTTCGGTCGAAAATCCTGTATACTCGTTGAGCGCGGCCCGCAGGTCGGTGGAAACCGGGTCTGCCGGCAGACTATACAGGTCCGATGAGCCTAAAGCTTCTTGTACGTGCAACGAGCAGCCGTATGGGTTCTCATCGCTGTGCATACGCACGAAAGCGGTGGCGCTCTCCACCCTGGTCCCCCAGCCGGTGCGCACGCCGCCCTGTTGTCTGCTTGTACGCTCGTTACGTTCTATTGACATCTAGCTCTTTTCTAGTTATCCTTCTCGGTATGGAGTGTCTGCGATTCTAGTGTCTAGTGACCGTCATGTAGGTTGCTACTTGACTTGTTACATGGCAGATATTATAACAGTCACTGCCACAATCGGATATCCGGCATATCTGCCACGCAAGTTTGTTCCTTGCGCAGCACAACATTCGCTATTATACCTGATACATTGACCTGACTCAAAGCCCCCGCCGGTGGCTCTGCAAGGGAAACTAATGGATAATTTCTCGAGAACAGGCAACTCGCCCAGGCAGAGGTTAGAGGTCTTTACCGAACTGTTCGTCATACACGGGTCGCTCAATATGACCTCAGGGCGGACATCGGACGTACTGAATAGGGCCAACACGGACTTTGTTTCGTTGCACGAAGGGACTATAACGCCTCTGGGCCAAGCTCCAAATCCGAAGGCGCTGGATAGTCCGGTTATGGTCAAGCGCACTCTCATACTTTTCATAGCGGAGATGTCCTCGGATAAGCCGGCGCAACCCGTAGCGAGAGGCTCTAGCGGCAACCTTGCAGGGCGTGAAGCCTATGTCGAAAAGACTACGCTTGCGTGCTACACTATAAGTGGGCCGTTCGCGATTTACGGCCAGTGCTATCTACATCAGGGCACGTCGCTGGAGAACTTGCTCCAGGGCGTAGATCCCTTTTTCCCTGTCACCAAAGCCACCATCTATGTGTTGAACCGCCCCGACCTGACGTGGCAGCGCGATCTGGTAGTAATGAATAAAAGCCAACTCACGGCAATGTATTTGCTGCCGTAGCTATCGGACGATAGACGATGGACGATAGCTGTCATCGTCCATCGTCCATCGTCCATCGTCCGATAGCTACGTCCTAAGTTTCGCCCCTAACTCCCGCTCCAATCTGCCCTCAATGCGTTTGCGGAGACGCGCGATCTCTTCTTCGGTAAGCGGCTTTTCTATTGAGGTGAAAGCGACCGCGAAGGCGAGGCTCTTCTGGCCTTCGGGGATGGGCTTGCCCCTGTAGATGTCGAAGAGCGTCACGTCTGTCACAGACGTTCCCGCGGCCTTCCTGATGGTTTCAGCGACAAGGGCAGACGGGGTAGCCTCGTCTACCACGAAGGCCATGTCCTGTCTGATGGGGGCGTATGGGCTTATCTGGACATACAGGTTCCGCTCAGGCATGGCCCGGCCCAGGGCATTAACATCGAAGTCCCAGGCGCATATGCGTTGCGTCGGGAGTTCCCATTCCTCTACTAGCGTGGGGTGTAACTCGCCCACTATGCCCAGGTCTATTCCCTGGGCGCGCACCATAGCCACACGTCCAGGGTGGAACAGGGGCGCGTCAACGGACACGTATTCGACCTCTCCGACGTGCAGGGACCTAAGCATCGCTTCGACCACACCCTTTGCATCAAAGAAGTCAAGTAGGGGCGTGATTAATCGCGCCCCTACGCCGTCTGCCACATCAGAAGAGAAGAGCGAACGCGGCTGCCTGGGGCCGGTCATCAGGCCCATCAACCTTCGCGGCTCCACAGGCAGCAGGTCCTCTCCGAAGACCGGCTCCCATGCCTGTAGGCGCGGGAAGTCGGCACGCTCCTCGGCCATGCGAGCGCGTCTCTCCTCTATTTCGGCTTCGGTGGGCGTCATGTACACTTTGCCCACCTCGAATATACGTATAGGCTCATCGGGAAGCACCTTCAAGTTAGCCAGCAGGGTATCAAGGAGGTTGGGTAAGAGGGTTGGGCGCATCACGTCCTGTCTGCTGCTCAACGGGTTGATGAGGGTCACTAGCGGACGGGAGGTGTCCCAAGTTTTGAGTTTTGAGTTTTGACCCTTCACTACGTTCAAGGGCATGGTTTTGAGTTGTTCATTTGCGCTGGCGGCTTCGAGATTAGCTAGTTTCTCTAAGGCCCC